>JAZRXT010000049.1:0-5273 GCA_045600365.1 Kiritimatiellia bacterium
GTAGGATCGACGTCAAGCGCTACATCACGGCCGATGTGGGCGAACCCACCTTGCGCGACATCGTGGAGGAGCTCAAGAAGCCCGGCCGCGATCCCCGCGCCGTCTTCGAGCGTCCGGCCTTCCGCGACGACGTGACCAGCATCGAGGACGTCAAGGAGGGGATGACGCTCGAGGGCGTGGTCACCAATGTCACCGCCTTCGGCGCCTTCGTCGACATCGGCATCCACCAGGACGGTCTTGTGCACGTATCCGAGCTCGCCGACCGCTTTGTGCGCGATCCGGCCGAGGTGGTGAAGACGGGCGACCGTCTCAAGGTGCGCGTGATTGGCGTGGACAAGACGCGCAACCGCGTTTCGCTTTCTGCCCGCACCACTCCGCGGGCCGAAGGCACCCAGTCGGGCGGGACGCGTCCGCAGGGTCGCGGCGGCGATCGCCGCCGCGATGGGGGCCGTCCTTCCGGTGGTGGGCGCGGTGGTTTCACCATCAATCCCTTTGCTGGACTCTGAAAGGACGCGGCGATGAAGTGGTTGACCTACAATCTTCTCTTCACCGTTGTCTATATTGCCCTGTTGCCGTCGTTTCTCCTGCGGATGAAGCGGCGCGGCGGCTATCGCGAGCGCATGGGCGACCGCTTCGGACGCTACCCCGATTCGATTTCCCGGCTTCTCGCCGGTGCCGCCTCTGATTCCTGCCGCCCAGTGTGGATCCACGCCGTGAGCGTTGGCGAGGTGCAGGTGGCCGGGCAGCTGATGCGCGCCATGCGGAAGATCGACCCGGCGGTGCGATTCGTGTTCTCCACCACCAGCTCCACCGGCTGGAAGACCGCCGAGAGCGAACTGGAACGCTGCCGACGCGAGGGGCTTGGTGGCGACGACGTGCTTATCTACAATCCCATCGATTTCCGCTCCTGCGTTCGCCGCGCGTTCGACCAGGTGCGCCCGCGAGCCGTCATTCTCACCGAAACGGAGATCTGGCCCAACTTCATTCTGGAGGCGTCGCGCCGCGGGATTCCGCTCTATCTCGTGAACGCCAGGGTGTCCGACCGCAGCGCACCGCGCTATCGCGCTCTCAGGTGGTTCTTTGGGGACGTTCTGCGCCGGTTCTCGCGCATCTACGTGCAGAGCGATCTTGACGCCGACCGCCTTGCCGCCGCCGGGGCCGACCGCGCCGCGCTCGAGGTGACGGGGTCCGTCAAGTTCGATGTGGCCGTGCGCAATCCCGCGAAGGAAGGGGAGCTCGCCCGCTGGATCGCCGGCTCGGATGGTGTGCCGCCGCCCCCGATCCTTCTTGGCGGCAGCACCTGGCCGGGCGAGGATGGCGTCCTTCTGGGCGTATATTCGGAGCTGCTGGAAAAACATCCCGAAGTCCGCCTCGTTATCGCGCCGCGCCATTTCGAAAAGGCCGACGCCGTCGAGGCGAACATTCTTGCGTCGGGTTTCACCTGCATCCGACGCTCACGGGGTACGGAAGCCAACCCACAGTATGGCTCGGCGTCGCGTCCGCCGGTCTACCTCTGCGACACGACCGGCGAGATGATGGGGCTCTTCGGTATCTGCGAGGTCGCGTTCGTTGGCAAGTCGCTCTGCGCCCATGGCAGCCAGAACATGATCGAGCCGTGCCTCTGTGGCAAGCCGACGCTGGTTGGACCCTACACCGAGAACTTCCGCCCGGTGATGAGCGACCTGCTTGCGGCTGGCGCAATTCTGCAGGTTTCCGACGCGGCTGCACTGAAGGGCGAGATTCTGCGCCTGTTTGACGATGTCGCCGCCCGCCGTGAGCTTGGCGACCGTGCCCGTTCCGCCGTGGAACGCCGCCGGGGTGCCACCGATCATTGCGCGAGAGAGCTCTTGAAGTCGATCGCCTCCGCGCCGCCGCCGGCCGCGGCCAGGCGTCTATCCCGTCGCGCCAAATGGTTGATTGCGCTCGGCGTTGTCTGCGCCTACGCAATCGCCGCCTGGTTCGCCACACCCTTCGTCAACCACGGCTGGCGCTATCTGCGGCTTGATTCCCAGCGCCGCTACTCGTCTTTCGTTGGTCTGAGCGCGGCCACTGCGGCGCTACCATGGTGCCTGCCTGCCGCGCGCAAGGCGTGCGGCGGCGTTCTCGAGCGCGAGAAGCCGGGCGAAGACGAGTTTGGCGTACGTCGTTTCGCCGTGTCGCAAAAGCTGCTGGAGTCCATTCCGTCGCTTTTCCCCGGTCGCCGCACCAGGGTGCTTGACGCCCGGCGGATGACGATGGCCGAGTTCGCCCGCGAGCTGGACGATTTTGAATCCACCGGGTACTGGCTGTGGTGCGTCGGACGCTGGGACTATCTGGTGGTGGCGCGTCTGCCGGAGGGTTTTGCGGGCAGGGACGTGCCCGCCATTCCGTCCGAGACCTTCTTCGCCACGTTTTCCGACAAGTTCAAGGACTTTGCCGCCGCCGGTGTCTATTCGCCTGCGGAACTGCTCTGTTCCTCCGTTGGCTGCGAGAAGGAGATCAAGCCCGCGTTCGCCGGCTTCTCGCTTGCGGACCGCCTCTGGTCGAAGCTGCCGCTGCGTCTTGCGTTCAAGCCGGAGCCGACCGGGGGACGCGCGCCTGTCCGCGCCTCGTGCCTCACCTCGGCCGACCACCCCAACATCTCCTGGCTCAAGCGTGGAGGTACCGACGCCGCCGTATTCCTGGATTTTCAGGACCGTGTGATCGAGGTGCAGGGCGCACGCCGCCGCATGCTGCTCGGCTTCGATGACGCCGACAGGGGCTCGACCACCAACGCGCTTGAGCACTGGTCTGCCGCAGCGCGCGCGAACCGCTCCGATCCCCTGGTGGCCAATCTGGCGGATTCGCTCGACCTTGAAGGGCGGCGCTATCTCGCGATTGGCAATGTCAACGGCGCCATCCGCTGCTACGAGAACCGTCTGCTGGTGCGCCCTGCGGATGTGGCCGCGGTGCACAACTTCGGCGTGTGCCTCAAGAAGAGCGGTCATCCCGACATGGCGGCGTCGGTTTTCGCCCGTGCGGTGGAGATGGCGCCGCGGGTCGACGAGCATCGGCTCGAACTGATCGAATGCTGTGCCGCCTCTCATCACGAGGACATCGCCTGCCGCCAGCTCGACGTGCTCATCAAGCGGCATCCAGAAGATCCTTCCTACAAGATCAGGGCCGCGCGGCTTCTGGCGCTGGAGTCGAACCCTGTTCGCGACATCGATCGCGCCATAGCGCTCGCAGAGGAGGCGGTGAAGATGACCCGATGGAAGGACCGCGCCTATGTCCAAGAGCTGGCGGAGGTGTATATCGCCTGCGGACGCACTACGCTTGGCCTTGGCCTCAAGAAGAAGATTCGCACGATGAAGTTCGACAAGTAGCAAATTGCAGTGTCGGAAAACTGGAGGAGATGGAAATGAAGATGAAAATGCTGGCGGTGGCGATGTCGGTTCTCCTTGCCGGGTGCTTCACCTGGCATGAGGCCGTGGTGCCGGAATCCGCCTTTACCCGCGCGCCCCAGGGAAAGGACGTGAAGATCAACCTCACCGGCTTCGCCGCCACGCTCACGCAGTACGTTTCGGTGTGGGGACACGAAACCGTCTACGTCGACGACGGCTGGCACATGCACGGCAGAGGACGCCATCGCGGCTCTGGAGGTGGCCACTACTCCACCGTCACCACCGAGACGCTCGTGCCCCAGACGAGCGCTAACGACGCCTTCTTCCGCCGCGCCCAGGCCATCCTCGAGGACAACGGCTACATTCTTAGGGCCCAGAATCCCGACTGGATCGTCGATGTCGTGTTCGAAGGCCCGTACAAGAGCGATTCCGAGGCGGCCGTGGAGTTCGCCTGGATGTTCTGCTCCGTGCTTTCGGCCGAGTACGCGGTCCAGACCTGGAGCGCCAAGCTGAAAATCTACGACGCCCGCACTGGACACGTCGTGCATAGCCGCGACTTCCAGCAGAAGTACGACGTGGCGATGTGGAGCCCACTCTTCTTCATTGGCCTTTCCGGCACGGCCAAGACGACCTTTACCTACCTCCAGAGCCACTGCCTGCAGGCCCTCACCGACAGCGCCGTAGCCGAAGCGACGGCGTTCCTCGCGTCCAGATAGCATGTGCGGCGGGTGGTGTTCATTCTCCCTACAAACTGGGGCAGTGGCGGAGCGCGGCTCTCTCTGCAAACGGAACATTTAGCTGACAGCTCCAAGCTAAATGCTCCTAAATGCACCTAAATGCTGAAAGCTGAACTAGCTTGTTCTTGGCTCGCGATTTTGATATACTTTTTACCGTAGATTATGCAGGATCTCGTTTATAGCGTCAGGTGGCTGGTTTGCGATGTGTGCCTTGTCGCACTGGGGCTGGCCTTGTTTGCCAATGCGGCCAGGCCCTGCTTCCGTCTGCTTTCGCGTTTCATCGGCCTGCGGGCGTGTCATTTGCCGACGAGGGGCGTTCTCGTCGCGTTGGCGGCGGCATTCATCGCCTATGGCGTCCCCAAGACGGACGGCGGCGGCGATGATGGCGGCGACACCAACCAGACGCAGCACGTCGGGCGTTCTCTCCGGCGCACCGCGTTGCCGCCGTCCGGCGATTCGTCCCGCCAGCTTGAGAGCGAAGACTACGAGCGCGGCTTCGTGATGGCGCGTGTTGGCACCAACGAGGTGTTCAACTTCAACCTTCCCCATGGCGCGGTGATCGCCACCAACTGGATGCTTCGCGGCGCGTTCAGGGACTGGCGGTTTCTGAGTCCGCCCGGCTGGCGCTTCCCGTTCGGCGACTCGTACCTCTCCAACCTCGTGGTTCTTGCCGGCGGAACGGCGATGCCGAACTTGCGCGACACCAACACGTGTCTTTCCGTCTTCTTCGCGCCGCTCGGCATCGTGCCGCAGGCGAACTGGCGGCTCCTCGACGAGTCCAATCGTCCAAGTCTGTTCTGGTGGATGACGACGGAGCGCAATTCGCTCCTGCTCACTTGGCGGAACGTCCTCCTGAACCGTCTCGCGGAAAACCCCGTGTCCATCCAGGCCGAACTTCTCCAGAACGGCAGGTTCGTCTACCGCTACGACCTTTCGCGGGCCGGCGTCGACGAGGTGACGAACGTCGTCGTTGGCGCGTCGCTGGCAGGGTCGCGCTCAGTCGCGTCCGCCCATGCCTGGCTCACCAACTCGCTGCCGACGAACGTCACCTCGATCTCGTTCCATCCGGTTACGTCCGCCGACGCCGTCAACCCCGACCGCGACGGCGACGGACTCTCCCTCGCCGACGAGCTTTTCGTCCACCATACCGATCCCGACCTCGTCGACACCGACG
>JAZRXT010000050.1:0-26595 GCA_045600365.1 Kiritimatiellia bacterium
GAGTTTGGCGCGCGGACGGAGGCCGATGCGAAGTCCAATCGCGCTGCGATCCAGCGGGCGATCGACGCTGCGGCGGAGAAGGGTGGGCGCGTTGTCGTGCCGTCCGGGCGGTGGTGGACGGGATCGCTGCAGCTGAAGAGCGGCGTGGAGCTGCATCTGGAGAAGGACTCCGTTCTCATTGGCAGCACGAACCGCACCGACTACAACGAGAACCAGGTGTTCCCCGAGAACGGGTACTCGATCGCGGAGGAGTGGAGTGGCGGGCATCTCGTCTGGGCCTACCAGGCGCACGACATTGCGATCACCGGTGAAGGCGTCATCGACGGGAACGGTTCGGCCTTCTTCGGGGAATGTGACGAGGACAGCCGTTTCCCCTTCTACAAGTACGGTCTCAAGCTGCATCCGATCGACACCGAGTGGTATCGCCCTGGGCAGATGCTGGCGTTCTACCAGGTGAAGAATCTTCGGCTCGAGGGCGTCACGCTGGCGAACACCACGGCATGGACCTGCCATGTGCGCTGCAGCGACGGTCTCGTCGCGCGCAGGGTGAAGATCCTTGCGGATCGCACGATCGCGAACTCGGACGGCTTCTCCATCGACTGCACGAGGAACGTGTTGATCGAGAAGTGTACGATCAAGACCGGTGACGATAGTTTCGCGATCCGCGCTTCGTGCACCCAACACGCCGCGACCAACGTCTGCGAGAACATCGTCGTGCGCGACTGCGACGTGTGGAGCTGCTGCTTCGGTTTTCGTTTTGGCATCGGAAGCGGGGACCTTCGCAAGGTGCTGGTGGAGAACTGCCGTGTACATGAGGCTGGGAGCGGCTTCGGCTTCACGCCGAGCTGGGTCAAGGGCGAGCGCGGCGTACACATTAGCGACGTCACGGTGCGGAACTGCTCCGTTGGCGAGACGTGGAGTCCCGTCCGCATCGAGCCAGGGTCCAGCAGTAGCTGCGTGCGCGACATCCGTTTCGAGAACTGCCGGTTGGAGGCGCTGGAGCCGTGCAGCATCGTCGGCAATGAGTTCTGCGACGTCGACAACTTCGTCTTCTCCAACTGCACCTACAGGCGCATCGGCAAGCTGAAGGTGCGCCAGCGCGGCATGGGCGCGGAATCGATGGAGCGGGCGAGGATGTTCGCCATGACCAACGCCCAGGCGAAGAACGTGAGATTCGAGAACTGTGTGCCGGGACCGGTGCGTCCGGGCGTGCTGGTGCTGGCGTTCGATGACCGCAATTTCGCCCAGTGGGAGAAGGCGATCCCGCTGTTCGCGAAATACGATGCGCACGCCACGTTCTTCATCTGCGGCGAGATTGGCAAGGATGTCATCGGGTCGGTCAAGCGTTTGGTGCGCGCGGGCCATGCCATTGGGCTTCACGGGCAGAAACATCTCAACGCGCCCGACGTCATCCGCGGAAATGGCTACGAGAAGTACCGCGGGCTGGAGATAGACCATCCGCGGCGACAGCTTCACGTTTCGCTGTTGAACACGTTCTCCTTCGCCTACCCGAACAATGCGCGCACGGACGAGACCGACAAGCTCCTCCTGCGGGATTTCCGTCGGCTGCGTGCGGGCGTGCCGGGCGCGGCACCGTACGATCCCGAGGGAAAGAAGCAAGGGGGACGCATTCCGCTCCACGAGAACGACGCGCTCTTCTTCCCCGTGGACGAGCTGGCGAAACACCGCGTCATTTCCGGCGCGATCATCGGGGAGTCCTACCACACGAAGATCGAGGAGGTGCTCAAGTGTCTCGAGCGCGCCGCGAAGAACCGCGAGGTCGTCGAGTTCACTTCCCACGGAATCTCGCCGGACGCGAAGGGCATCAGCATGAAGACCGAATGGCTGGAAGCCATTCTCGCAAAGGCGCACGAGCTCGGGCTCGAGGTGCTTTCCTTCGATGAACTCGATTCGGTACAATAAGGAGAAACCATGACAAGACCATTCGTTCTGCTTGCCGCGCTCGGTGTCTTTCCGGCCATTGCCGGGCTCATCCAGATGCCACCGTCGTGTACGACGCCGGACGGCATGTGCGTTTCGCCTTCGGGCAAGCTCGTCATCGCCGCGCCCAACAATGCGCGCACGCAGCCAGGGGCAATCTTCACTCTGGATGCTCCTGGCGGCAATCCTGTGAAGTGGCTTGAGGTGCCGGCGCTACAGGAGACCGGCTATTCGCAGCCGATGGGCGTTTGCTTCGGCCCTGCGGGCGAGCTTTACGTCTGCGACTGCAACGCGAAGGGAAAGGGTCGCCTGCTCGTCGCGACGTTCGGTGGCGATGGCGCGGCGCACTGGGAGACGGTGGCGGAGGGTCTTGACAATGCCAACGGCGTCAAGTACTGGCGCGGCCGGCTCTATCTCACGCAGGCGTTCCTCTATGGTGTCAAGCGCGATGACGGTGCGGCGACGAGCGGCATCTACATGTTCAACGCGACCGACCGCAACGTGCGCGTCGGGAACGTGCCTGCCGATCCGCAGTGCGTGTTCTCAGACATCACTCGCAACCCCAAGATCAAGTGCGGTCTCAATGGTGTCGCGATCGACTCGAAGGGCAACCTCTACACGGGCAACTATGGTGACGGACGCATCTGGCGGCTGAAGCTCGGTGACGACGGCAAGGTCGCAGAGTCCGCAGAGTTCGTGCCAGCTTCGGCGGGAGTGAAGACGCCAGACGGACTTTGCGTCGACGCGGCGGACAACCTCTACGTCGCCGATATGTTCGGTGTGGCCGCAGTCAAGGTGACTCCGGCTGGCGAGGTGGCCTTCCCGCAGAAGGGCGGCCTCGTGAAGCCGAGCGAACCGTGCGTCTGGAAGGGCAACCTCTACATTGCCAACTACGGCGCGACGACGCTAGAGGAGATTCCGCTTGAGACCTGCGTTGCGCTTGGTGGCACGCCGGGCGAAAATGCGAAGACGCTGCAAACCGCGCTCGACGCCGCCTCGGCGGCTGGCGGTGGCCGTGTCACCGTGCCGGCTGGCACCTGGGTGTCCGGAACGATCCGGCTGCGCAGCGGTGTCGACCTCCATCTGGAGAAGGGGGCGGTTCTGCTGGCGAGTCCTGACCTCGACGACTACAACAAGGAGGACGAGTACCCCTGCAACTGGCCGTGTCCGCCCGAAGGGTGGAATGCCTGCCACTTCATCATCGGTTATCAGGTTGCGGGCGCGTCCATTACCGGCGAGGGCGTTATCGATGGCAATGCGGACGCGTTCTTTGAGGACAAGGTCATGCGCCCCGACTGGGCTACCATCGCCTGGTCGAACGGGATACGTCGCCAGAAGGACAAGGTGCGCCTCAGACCCGGCCAGCTGATCGTGTTCGTCAAGTCCCGCGATCTGAAGGTCGAAGGAGTGACCATCCGCAATTCCACCTGCTGGTCGCTCTTCTTCCACGGGTGCGACAACGTCGTCGTGCGCGACTACACGGTGCGGAACAAGTCGACCGATCTCAACACCGACGGCATCGACATCGACTGCTGTTCGAACGTGCTGCTCGAGCGGGCCGATATCGACACGGGCGACGACGCGATTGCAATCCGCGCCTCGCAGAAGCGGCTTGGACTCAACAAGCCATGCGAGCGCATCCGGGTACGGGACTGTGTGCTCTCGGCATACGCGATGGGCATCCGCATCGGCGTCGGCAACGGGCTCATCCGCGACGTTGACATCTCCAACGTCAAGGTGCGTCACGGTGCCTGGGGCGTATCGTTCGACTGCTGGTATGGTAAGAAGGAGGACGCGGGCGTCGACATCGAGGACGTACGCATCCGCGACAGCCGTTTCGATGGGTGCTATGAGAACTGGCGTTTCCGTCTGGGCGGTGATCGTCAGGAGTTCGGCGTGCGGAACGTGACGTTCTCGAACTGCACGTTCACCTCGCCCAAGCCGGGTGTGGCCGAATATGAGGGCACGAAGCCGCTCGCTAACGTTCGTTTCGACAATTGCGTCTGGTCGCCGGCCGCAGACAATCCGTTCAACGAGACCGCCGGAGGGAAGGCGGTCAAGATTCAATAGTGCGTTGCGAACATTTCCCGCAAGATCATTGAAGTTTGAGGTTCGAGATGAAGATTAGGGGTTTTGCTGTCAGTAGGTTGAGGACATTGGTGCTTTTTGTGGCTGGAATTGCGTTCGTGGGGCAGGTGTTCGGCAGGACCGAGCGCGTGGAACTCAACGACGGCTGGCGGTTTTCGCCCGACGAGGCGCTCGGCCCGAGCCGTGCGTTCGCGTTGCCGGCGGTACTCGACATGCTTGACGGCATGCGCCGTGACCTTCTGGAAGTGCCGAGAGCCTCCAGCCAGCGTCAGGGTCATCAGCCCGGCGCGGGTCATCCGTTTACGAAGCCGGGCTTCAAGGACGAGGGGTGGACGCCGGCGCGCGTGCCCCACGACGCGGGCATCGCCCATTCCTTCTCCTACGACCTGCGTCCGCTCGACGGCTACCTGCCCGGCACGGGCGCGGTGTGGTACCGGTACAGGTTCAAGGTCGAGGGCCGTCAGATCACGCTGCCAGACGGCCGGACGCTGTCGCTGGAGAAGAACGGGCGTCTCTTCTTCGACTGCGACGGCGCGATGGCGTTTCCGCTGCTGTGGCTCAACGGCAACTTCGTCGGCGGCTGGCCGAACGGCTACATGCCGTGGTACGTCGACCTCACCGACTGCCTGAAGACGAACGGCGAGAACGTGCTCGCCATTCGCGCGTACCGGCCCGAGAACTACGCCCGCTGGCATACCGGCGTCGGCCTCACGCGCCGCTGCTGGTTCGTGACGTATCCCGAAGATCATCTCGTCATGGATTCGGTCGCGATCACCACGCCGCAGGTCTCGAAGACCGAGGCGACGGTCAGGGTGAATTACACGATGACGAGGGGCGGCAAGAAGGAGAAGACGTTCACCGTGCCGAACCCGCGGCTCTGGGACGTCGACGACCCCTACCTCCATTCGCTTGAGCTCGAGGGCGAGACGTTCCGCTACGGCATCCGCACGATCGAATGGACGGCCGACGACGGCTTTCACCTCAACGGACGCCGTGTGCAGCTGAAGGGCTTCTGCTTTCACCAGGATCTCTGCTCGCTCGGCTCCGTCGCAAACCGCACCGCCATCCGCCGTCGCCTCGAGAAGGCCAAGGCGCTGGGCATGAACGCCGTGCGCATGAGCCACTATCCGCACGCCCGCGACTGGTACGAGCTCTGCGACGAGCTGGGTCTCTTGGTGATGGACGAGCTCACCGACGCCTGGGAGCTGCCGAAGCTCTACAACGACTACCACCTCAACTTCCCGCGCTGGCACGAGCGCGACCTGCGCGCGATGATCCGCCGCCACCGCAACCATCCCTCGATCGTCCTCTGGTCGCTCGGCAACGAGATCTGGGAGTCGCGCAGCGGCCGGGGGAACTGGCCGATCTACCAGAAGAACGGCGTCGAGATGAACCGCATCGCCCATCAGGAGGACACGACGCGTCCGACGACGACGGCGAACGACAACGGCGACGTCTGGCGTTCGCCGCTCGCGCAGTTCCAGGACGTCTGGGGCTTCAACTACCGGCCCGGGGACTACGCCGAATACCATCGCCTCTTTCCGGGTCGCCCGGTCGTCGGCACGGAGACGATGTGCACGCAGACGAGCCGCGGCGAATACCAGTTCCATGCCGAGTTCGGCAAGCCGGGTACATGGGGGATTCCCAAGCCCGGCCGGTGCTATGTCGACTGCCTCTCGAACGCCTACGGCTTCCACACGATCTGCGCGGCCGAATACGAATGGACGCAGCAGGAGGCGAACCCGTATGTTGCCGGCAGCTTCGCCTGGACGGCGTTCGACTACTTCGGCTCGCCGGCGATCATGATCCTCCGCAGCCAGAGGCCGTATCTCACCGATCCCACCCGCCAGGCGAAGGCCGATGCCGAGCTCCGGCGATACGGCCGTGCCCGCGTCGGCATCCACAGTTGCCCGACCGGCGTCTTCGACCTTGCCGGACTCCTGAAGGACGAGGGCTGGCTCTACAAGTCGCGCTGGCTGCCCGATGTGCCGAGCGTCCACATCCTGCCGCACTGGAACTGGAACGCGGCGCCGAGCGTCCAGAAGGCCCCGTGGTCGGAGAACGAGAAGCCGGTCGTGCTGCCGAATCGCATCGGGATGGTCACGCCCGTCCATGTCTATTCCTCGGGCGACGAGGTGGAGCTGTTCGTGAACGGGGTGTCGAAGGGACGGAAGGGCCGCGAAAAGGGTCTTTGGCGCTTCTGCTTCGACGATGTCGTCTACGAGCCTGGCGAGGTGAAGGCCGTTGCCTACAAGGGCGGCAAGGTCTGGTGTGAGGAGACGGTGCGGACGTCCGGCGCGCCGGCGAAGCTCGAGCTCGTGAGCGAGCGTCCGGCGATTGCGGCCGACGGGGAAGACGTCGCCTACGTGACGGTGCGCGTTCTCGACCGGGACGGCCTCTTCGTGCCGAACGCGAAGGTGCTGGTCAGGGCGACGGTGACGGGCGAGGGCGAGTTCCATGCGATGGAAAACGGCGACGAGACCGATTTCACCTGGCTCCGGGATCCGGAGCGCCAGACCTTCAACGGACTCGTCTCCGTGCTCGTGCGCGCGAAGCCCGGGGCGAAGGGGAAGATCGTCCTGGCGGTGACCGGAGCCGGTCTCGTCGGCGGTCAGTGTGAAATCGCCATCAGGTGATGAAGGCAGGAGACGTGAAAACGGGGAAGCCGAAGCTAGAGGTTCTGGATGCGCTGCGGGGGTTCTGCGCCATCATGGTGGTGGTGCTGCATTTTTCGGAAAACTACATTCCAAAGTTCGGTTTCCGCCTGATGCCGCATGGATGTCTGCCAGTGGAGTACTTCTTCATCCTCACTGGCTTTACGCTGATCTACGCCTATGACGAGCGCTGGGCCGAGGGCATGACTTTGGGCAGTTTCTTCAAGCGGCGCGTGATCCGCCTGCAACCCCTCGTGGTGCTGGGCTCGATCATCGGCGCGGCGTGCTATCTGCTCTGCGCCGACAAGTATGCCGGACGTTTCCCTGACTGCAACCTGTGGCAGCTTGGTCTGCTCACGCTGTGGTGTTCCACGATGCTGCCAGCGCCGAGTCTGCTGGGCTGGCGGCTCGTGAATCCGCTGCAGGGACCGCTCTGGACGCTCCTCTACATCTACTTTGCGAACATACTCTACGCGCTCGTATTCCGCCATCTGAAGACCTGGATGCTGGCGCTGCTCGCGGTGGCGGCTATATTCATGACCTACCACTTCGGCCTTCACGCTGGTGGATTTCACTGCGGCGCGGAATGGTCGTGGTGGTATGGCGACGACAAGTTCCCCAAGTCGATCGAGCAGGTATGGCATAGTTCCAACATGGGTGCCTGGGCGCGCATGATGTTCCCGTTGCTAGCGGGCATGGTGATCGCGCGCAAGGGTTGGCGTATCCACACGGGTGGGTGGGCCCTGTGGCTCTGCATCGCGATTCTCTCCTTCATCTTCTTCTTCCCTGAAATGCGTCCCAATGTGCTTGTCTCGGGACTGATCGATCCCGCAGTTGTGCTGCCACGCCTTGGCCTCACGGCCAGCCGGGCGGTGAACGGAGGGTTTGAGGCGACGGCGGTGGTAGTGGGCATGCCGCTTGTGCTACTGCTGGGCGTTGGCGGGGAGATCCATAACGCGCGCCTTGCGGCGGCGTGCCGCTTCCTCGGCAAGTATTCCTTCCCGCTCTACTGCACTCACTACTCGATGACGATCCTGCACCGCGTCTGGCGCGATCTGCACCTCGACGCTTCCTGGCAGATGCATCTGGCTTCGGTCCTGGTATGCATGTTCTTCGCTTTGATCAACGCCTACGTGGCGATGAAGGTCGCGGACTGGTTCGGCGCGAAATTCCGAAAGTGACCCATAGGATATGGAAATGAAAAACAGAATGTGCATGTTGGCGGCCGTGGTGTTTGCGGCGATTTCAATCACTTCCTTCGCGGTGACGCCGTTTCCGAAGGTGTCGGCGCCGCGGGCGCTGACCTCAGGTCCGCACGAGCACCTGCTGGCCAACTATTTCGCGCTGGATGCCTGGAGCCCGAACCTACGCTACCTGGTCGCGCTGGAGACTGATCTGAACGGACGCCTCCCCAGGGCGAACGAGCGTTGTACGCTGGGCGTCATCGATCTCGAGGACGCCAACCGCTTCATCCCCGTCACCACCACCGCGTGCTGGAACTTTCAGGAGGCGGCGATGGCGTTCTGGTTGGATGACAACACGATTCTGTTCAACGATGTGCGCGACGGCAAATTCCGCGCCGTCGTGATGGACTGGCGCACCAAGAAGGAGTTGCGCATACTGCCGATGCCGGTTTCCGCCGTGTCGGAAGACCGCACGTGGGCGGTCTCGATCAACTATGCCCGTCTTTCGCTCACGCGTCCCGACTATGGCTACGCGGGGCCGGGACAGGATACGTTCGAGAATGTCGAATGGCCAGAGAACGACGGACTCTGGACGATGGACCTCGGAACTGGCGCGACGAAGCTCATCCTCTCCGTAGCGCAGGGGCGTTCGCTAATGGTGCCCACGAAGAAGGTGCCGGGCATGCCCGGCAATCCGCTTGCCTACTACTGCCACACTGTCATATCCAAGGACGGCGCGAAGATATTCTTCCTCGCGCGTTCCGTTAACTGGTTCGACAAGGCCGTGCACAAGATACCGCTCTGGGACACGACCTCCTTCACCGTCAACCGCGACGGCACCGACCTGCGCCGATGCTTCAAGGACAATTGGGCCGGTTCACACTTCAACTGGGCGCCGGACGGTTCGCACCGGATGATCGTGACCGCCCGGTGGAATGCGCACCTCATTAGCGAGCACTGGTCGAAGAACATGTGCTGGCAGCCCGTGGAGTTCACGGTGGGCGAAGAGGAAAAGGTTCGGCACATCGGCATGGGCTTCGCGGACAAGGACTGGCACTGCGTCTATTCGCCCGACGGCAGATTCATGAGCGGCGAGACTTACTGGGACGAGAAGAACCGGAGCTTCGAGCGCCCGTGGGTGCTGATCCGTCTGGAGGACGATGCCATCCTGCCGCTGCGCACATTCTACGTGCCGGAAAAATACCGTGGCACCTACTGGCGGTGCGATCTGCACGCCCGCTGGCGCAGGGATGGTCGGCAGCTTGCCTTCAACTCGGTGCACGAGGGATCGCGGCAGATCTACGTGATGGATGTCACGCCCGTGGCGGCGGAAGAGGGTGCCCAGCCGCCTTCGAACGCATCGATCGCGCTCGACGGACTCTGGGACTTCCGTCTGGAGAAGGGTAAGACGTTGGAAGAGTTGGCGCTGCCGGAATTCAGTCCGGCGGAGAAGATGACGGTGCCGGGGTGCTGGGATGCAATGTCGCATCACTGGAACGAACGGGGCACTGGTATTTACCGGCGCACGTTCACGCTGGAGCGCGAAGTGCCGGCGGCGTACCTGGTCGTTGACGGCATGTGCCTTCGGTTGAAGGCGTTTCTCGATGGGCGCGAGCTGGGTACGAGCTTGACGCCGTGGCAGAAGATTGAATTCGCGACGGGCGCGCTTGCGGTGGGTGAACACGAGCTGGTGCTGGCCGTTGATTCCACGGTGGATGAGCACAAGCTCACGAAGCTCTTCCGCAATCGCTACGACTTCTACCCCAACGGCGGCATCCATCACGGGGTGCGGCTGGAGATGCTTGCTTCGCCGAGGGCGGTGCGCAAGGTGGTGGTGAGAACGCGGGACTACCGCACGGGCGAGGTGGAGCTGGAGCTGGTGCGTGCCGGGCGTGCGTTGGTGGAGGACGGAGAATATCCGGTGGCGTTCGACGGCGGCGAGGCGAGGCGCGTCCGTTTCGCGAAAGGCCGCGCGCGGGTGAAGGTGCCTGGTTTCCGGCTCTGGTCACCTGCAGCGCCCAACCTGCATCGTGTGGAGGTGGCGGGCGTGAGCGCGCGATTCGGCATTCGTCAGGTGGGTACGGCCGGCAAGCGCATTACGCTCAATGGCGAACCGATCTATCTCAAGGGAGTGTGCCGGCACGAAATGCACTATGAATTCGGTTCGACTACGCCGGTGCAGCTGATGTACGAGGACCTGATGAATCTCAAGGATCTGGGCGGCAATTTCGTGCGGGGTTCGCATTATCCGCAATGTGAGGCGTTTCTCGATCTCTGCGACGAGCTGGGCGTTCTCGTGTGGGAGGAGTCGCTCGGATGGGGCAATGACGCGCAGCAGATGGGCGACGCCGAATTCATTCGCCTGCAGGAGGAGGCCACGCGGCGGATGGCGCGCGAGTCGATCAATCATCCGGCGATCATCATCTCCGGTTTCCTCAACGAGCCGCATTCGGGCACGAAGGAGGCGCTTGCGCTCATCAACCGCCTCGTTGCGACGGTGAAGGCCGAGGACACCGGGCATCTTGTCACGTTCGCGTGCAGCCATGTCGAGAAGGACATTTCGAACGTCAACACCGACATCATCGCCTACAACACGTATCCATGCTGGTACAATGACGAGATGTCGGTGGGTTCGTCGGAGGAGATGCGCACGAACATTCGCCGCTGCCACGAGCGGATCACGAAACAGTTCCGCGAGCGCTACAAGGACGAGCGTCCGATCATCGTGAGCGAGACCGGCGTGAAGGCGGACTACGGCGTTCACGATCCGCGCGGCCGCGCGCAGTACACGGAGGAATGCCAGGCCGAGTACACTCGCTTCATGCTCGAGGAGATGATGGCGAATCCGGAGATCGCTGGTTTCTCGATCTGGCAGTTCACCGACTGCAAGACCTACACGCGCACGAAGGGGATGTGCAATCGCCCCTACGGTGTCAACACTGGGGGAATCTACGATCTCTATCGTCGCCCGAAGATGTCGGTGGAAGAAGTGCGCAAGGCCTTCCAGATGAAATGATCAAATTCGCTTCGCTCGTAAATGGTTAAGCACCCGCCTCCTTCGAGGCGGGCTTTTTTTATTTTACGAACCATTCCTTTCCGCTGTCGCCCCAGGCGCGGCACTGCATGCCACTGTAAACGGCAGCGCGAGTTGATAGGAAAAATCAAATAGTTAATAATATCTCGACCTTGAAATCAAACTGAAATGCGTGTGCATACAATCTGCACACGCATTTCAGCTCATATGAATGCCCGTCGCCGGAGGTCAGTCTCGGGGTATGTCTATGGACTGGAATATGAGATCGGACTGTCTGGCACCGGCGACGGGCTAAACGCTATTCGACGGCGGGATCGATATACTCGCATTCACCGTTCTGGCAGCGCACGGTCGTGGTGCCGTCAGAGAACGTGCATGCACCGTCGGCGCACGTGACCCTGGCGGCATCTACATTGCCGCCCTTGTCCTGGAAAAGCTTGACCGCCTTGACCGCCAGCGAAGTGATCGTGTCTGCCTGGGCGCCACCACCGGCGATCTTGGCGTATGCGATGCCGACCTCATTGACGAGCTTGGCCGCGCCGGCGAACATCTCACCTGTAAAAGCGACGGCATTGGTAGACAGATCTCGCTCGTAGCCATCGGCGTTAATGGTCCAGGTGCCGTTATCGCCGACAGATGCGGCGAAACGGGCGACGCTTTCCTTGGCCCAGAGGGGCGAGCGCGCAGTGACGCAGTAATGAGCGGGCGGAACATAATAGCCGGTATTGATCACCACGTTGGTGCCGTTGATCTCGCGTACATCCTGGACAGGGAGTATCTGAGATGGCTCGTCGCGTTCGATCTGGACGCGAGTCTGGCAGCCGGTGGTGAGAATTGCCGCGATGGCGGCGAGGATCATGGTAGTCTTCATGGTGGTTTATCCTTATGGTTAGGTTAGTTGGAGGGACATGGATCCGTGGGCGAGCGCGAATTGCCTGTCTTCGGGGCCGTGGCTGGTGTAGGCGGGGCCGCCAAAGCGCGCAACCGAGAGGTAGAACGCGAACGCCTTGCCAGATGGGACGCCGCCCAGGAGGAGCAGCCGCCAGAATATCAGATCGGACAGCCATTTCGGCAGCGCGTGAGATGCGTAGAGCCAGTCGTGCACCGTGGCGGCCGGGAACGCGATCGGGTTCCAGGGATTGCCGGCGATCGGCTGGAGAATGTCCGGAATAGATGCACCGTCGTAGCCGAAGCCGGGCTGGATGGTGATCTTGTGGCACAGAGCCAGGACGGTATAAGGCTCGGAGATCACCGCCCAGTTTGGCGCCACGAGATCGTATTTCGGGACCGGCAGCATCAGCGCACCTCGGTTGTGATGGTGACGGTGTTCGTTCCGGCGAGCTGCTGGAGCTCGTAGCGCAGATATTCCCGCGCGAGCGGTTCTGGCCAGTGCTTCGCCGCCATCGTCGCGGACACCTGGGCCTCGAAATTGGTCTGGAGTTCCGCCCGGCGCGCGGCCTTCCTCCGTGCCTCGGCAAGCTCCCGCTGCCGACGGGCGGTCTCCGCGGCCAGCTGCCGAGAGCGAGCGGCTGGCGACACCGTGGCTGGGGACGTCCATCTGTTGGTGTGGCAGTAACCGTCTTCGTGGTATTCCACTAGTTTCAGGTCGTTGGTCTCGACTACCCGGCGCACGACGGGGCCGTGCCAGTCGATGCGGCCGCTAGCCTTGGCCATGTCGCGGTGATACTTGCGGTTGGTGAGCTGGAGCGCCGACTGGAGGTCTGCTTGCGTCCAGGTGTTGGTGCTGCCATCCGAGAAAAGGGTGGCAAGCACAGTCGGCTCGCTGGCTGCGGCGACGACGCCGCAGAAGAGCATAGTTGCTACGAGTAGTCTCATTCTTCGATCTCCTTGTTGGGCGGCGCGATAATCGTACCGTCTTCCTTTACGACAGACCTTACGGGCACCCCGAACACTCGCCCGGCGCGATTGGTGCCAGTCCAGAGCGCGTGGAGGACGCCGTTGGTCTGGACCGCGGGAGCCGGCTGCCACGTCGTGTACACCATCCAGCGGTAGTTGGTGGCGTTGGGGTAGCTGATCACGATCGGCGAGGGAGACGCGCCGACGGTGGTGGACAGCACCTCGGTCCAGTCGGCGTCGTTGGTGCTGGCGGCAGGGATGTTCCAGATGTTCAGATCTGCCGAGTCGGGCAGTATGCGGTGACGGGTGTAACCGACGCGCACTACAGTATTAGAGACATGGCTCGTGCCATCGTCGGCCAGCAGCTCGTAGTCGGGATTCGTCCGTGGGAACGAGATCTTGCCGCCGCCGAATATCATCAGAATGGCGGAGGATACCAGGAATGCCAGACACGCGGCCTTGCCGGGGAGGTTTCTGCTCACATCACGTATGGCGGCGAGGATGGACAGCAGCACAAATGCGGCAGACACGGCGCAGACTGCGGACACCCCGGCCACCATGAGCGCATTCTGAATATCTGTCAGTAGCTTCATCATGGCGGTTACTCCAGGGTGAGGACGGTCTTGCCGTTGATCGTGGCCGTACCGACCGTGTACTGGTGGCCACCGATGTCGATCGTCGTGAGATGGATGGCAGCACCATATTCGACGACGGTGCCACCACCAGCCCAGTATGATGCTCGGAAGAATCCGCACGTGCCATCACCTCGCGGGATGGTGGCCGTCCATGCTCCGCTGTCGCCCGTCCATACGGCCGCGCCGAATGCCGCGCCGGTGTCGCCCGCCTCGGTCCATGCGCCGTCTTTCAGGTCGTCGGTGCATTCGATGACTGGATGCTCGTCGCTCTCGATGGCGTAGGTGATCACGATGGAGCTGGATGTGGTCGAGACGGCGCTGGCCGGGGCTGGGACAAGACGCTTGTCGCCCTTGCGTACTGTCATCACGTTGTTGCCGCCAGAATCTCGGATCTCGAAAACGCCGTTCGTTCCGGTCGCGCAGAGTACGGGGTCGGTCGACGTCAGCACCCAGTACTGGCCACCGGATGCGGCGATGCTCGTGTACTGCATGCCACTACCGATCATCATGCCGCCGGCGGCCGACACCGTCACGACGCCATCGGGCGCGGCCTCGCCAGTCTGCGAATCGTAGCGTCCCCAGGCGCGGTTATCCGGCTTGGCGATCTCTGCCTTTGCCGCCGCGATCGCGGCGTTGGTGGCGGCGGTGAAAGTGCGGGCGAGGCCGTTGGTCTCGGTCCACACCACCCTGAACGGGTCATTGGTCGACATCCGGTATTCAAACGACGCTTCAGGAGCATGAGCGACCGAATCATAGTTCGTGATCGTGGCACGGAAGTTCTCGGCCATCAGATAGTTCCAGAGTTCGCCGGTCTGGGACGTGTCCGATTTGTCGTCGAGCATGTCCTGGAGTGACTTGTTCACGCTGGTGAATCGAATCTGCGCCGGAACGTACATGTTGAAAAGCTCAGACACGTAGAAGTTGCCAACACCATAATCCCCCATGAGCATCCGCGTGCCGCCCGCGTCGGTCCACGGCGCGAACCCATCAGCGCCAGATGGAATCGATGCCGCATTCATGGCGGCGTTAGATACCGCCTCGTAGTTGCCGGGCGGTGGGGCGTTCGCCGCGATGAGGTCGATCACGGCGTTGGTGTCGATCGACGATCCACCGCTGGATGTGCCGAGATCTTCGACGTACGATCTGGTGACGATATTCGATACGATTTCAGGCGCGCGCGGATCGCTCTCCTCCTGGCTGCGGGCCGCGACCCATTCCGCGAGGTTGGTGCCGTTGATGGTGGGATTGCCGTTGAGGGCGGCGTCGTAGGTGACGGCTGGGAGTGGCAGCACGTTCGGCGTCGCGCCGGGCGAATCCTCCATGCGCAGGATCAGGTGTGCGTATTTGTCGCCGGGGACGCCAAGGAACATGTTGTATACGTCCGCGCCGACGTCGTTGGTGGGCGACCAAATGGCCGTGATGTGATGATGGTTGGTGATGGTGGCCGGAGCGGTCCACCAAAGCGCCCCCATGCCGTTCGTCTGCCAGTAGAGACCGGCGTCAGAAGCTCCCAGGTCGAGAGGACTGCCATACGAATAGATTGCCGCATCCAGGGCTAGCTCCGCCCCACGATAGGCCTTAAGATGGATTGGCCGTACGCTAGATGTGTCGTCCACTATCAGCACGGGGGTCGATCCGTGACAGATGGACGTGATGACGGCGAGCGAACAGGTTACTGCGAATAGTGCGATCGTTTTATTCATTCCATTCCTCGAGTTGTGTTGTGGGGTTAAGGTCGATTATAAACCAGACGGCCACGATGCCGCACGCCTCTAACGTGCGTCCGATCTGTGGGCGTACATGAGCTGTTGGGCGCGTGGATCCGATCGAGGCGAAACCGGCGTCCGCGATCGAGACGAGCGGTAGCGTAACCGAGAGGTTGGTGCTGCTAATCGTCGCCTGTCCCAGAGGGTAGCATAACCATGCCTCCGCACCGCCTTCGCGCACAGTGTTGACGTCTGCGAAAGCAGTGGCGCTGCCAATCCTGCCCATCAGGTCGGCAGGATATCCGCTTGCGATAGTGGCGGTGGCGCTGCCGACTGGATTGACGAAATAAGATGACCAGTGGCTGCCATCATTGTTTGCGTCGATGTAGCATATCCATCCGGCTGCCACGTCGTTCGTCCCGGTACCGTTGCGAGATGGGCCGTAGGAGTCGTCGCTGGACCACGCATACTGATAGCTGCTCGAGATCTGCGCCCCGTGCCGGCGGACGGCCAGACGATGGGCGAGGCGGAGATGGTGCATCCAGTTGGTGACTGCGGCACGGTCGTGCCAGTGGTTATCGGACCGGAGGAAGGCGCCTGGGGAATTGGTGAGTCCTACGGCGACGCCACCGACGAAACAAGCGTCGAGTCCGGTATGGGCCCTGATGTAGGTGTTGGACTGCGTGACCTGCTCGAGGACTGTCGTATACCAGCTGTTGGTGTAGACGTCCTCGGTGCCGTTGGCCATTGGCTGCGTGATGTGGCTCTGACGATTGGTGACAGGTCCGGCGGCCAGTGGCACCGCGTCGCTGTAGGCGTTCACCGTCACGTTGGTGACGAACTCAAGTGGATCATACGAGACGGAAATGGTGCTGAGCTCGAGATCCGGATCGAGGAAGCCGTCGACTGCCCAGCCGGGGTTGGACAGATCGGCGGGAGTGACTGGCGTTTTGCCGATCACCAGCGGCAGAGGGGCCGCGGTGACGACATTCTGCTGCTGAAGGGACAGGCGCTCGTAGTACGCCTCGCGAATCCAGGCGACGTCCTCGTATCGCATGGCACGGTAGTCTCCGCGTCCGCCCATGACCTCGCCATGGATGGCATTGCGATATGGAGGTGGGCAGAAAGTGTAGCCGCGCCAACTATCCGGGGTGCATGTCGCAGCGGCGGCGGAAGATGCCACGAAGGCGATTATGGACGCCATGCGGATCATCTGTAGGCCTGGACGTTGGCGAGCGCGGTTGCGCGGTAGTCGGCCGTAACCACGCCGCTGTCGAGATCGTAGAGCAGCAGATTGGTCGTGGTGAGGGTGCTGCCGCTGGTGGATGGTGCATTTGCGACCGTGACCACATTTTCGGCCGACGAACCTGTCGCGCCGAAACTCGTGGTGTCTATAACGGCGTAGACATGTTCGCTCGCGAGCGCGATCTCGGTCATGGTCTCGCCGACGACGGTGACGCCGGCCATTGACGAGCTCTGGCGTAGACAGTAGAGCTTGGACAGCTTGGCCTGATATCCCTCGGCGGCGTCGTCGTCGGATATGGACCAGAGCAGATCGTAGTTGGAGGGTGGAGGGCACCAGAACTGGAGCGCGTGGTCTACGGTGCGGACGCTCTTCCGCGACGAGATCGCTCCAAAGGATGAGGCGAGCGTGATCGCGCCTACTGTCTGGCAGTAGAGGTCGCCCCACCTGTGGCGGGCATTCTCCTCTGCGCTGGAATATCCACCGCGCAGATCGGCGGACGCGATGATGGCGCAGTGCCCACCGTCGTCCAGTGTATCGACGCCAGCGCGCATGCAGCTGGCCTTGACATGTATATTGACGTCGAAGGTGGTTGGATCGCCGCCCGCCCACTCCTCGTTGATGTAGAGCCGATACCATCCGCTATCATCATCATCATGGCCGGATGTCTCGCTCGCCGGTGCATTGACGACTATTGGCCGCTCCCGCATTGCGACGCATCCGGGCGGCAGATAGATCTCCCACTGGTCGACGTGGTGGCGCAGCGCGAACGGACCTCCGGGGGCGGGAGTGGACGAACCGCCGGACGCGTGTATCACCGACCCGCCCGGCGTCTGCTCGATGCGGGTGCCGTTCCCTGGTATCGGACGTATGCGCCGCACGAAGTCGACCAGGTCGTTGAACTTGGCTGCAGTCGGGTGTTCCCCGGGCTGGACTTTGGCGGGGAAGATCATTCGCCGTCACCTCCATCTCCGCCGCCGCCGAGGTCTGCCTCGTCGTACAGATCCTCGTTGATGCTGTCGGCACCGGTCCACTGTATGGTCCTGGTGTAGGTGCCGTCCGAGTTCTGCACCGCACGGTCGCCGGTGCAGAGCCAGCGGCTTGCCAGGTCTTTGATCTGGGAGAGTATCTCTTCGCGTCCCTCGTTGTAGCCCTCGGCCGATATCGGCGTCCCGGCAGTCTTGTCGAGCATCGTGCCGACGTCCGGCGGATAATCCATATAGGTGATTATGCCGGTGGCGACAGGCGCGTGGATGGTGTAGCTGTCTATTCCCTTCTCGCGCATCATCTTGGCGAGCTTGAGGGTGTTCCCGCTGCCTATGTCCGCCAGATTGTCGACGCGCACACCAGCGACCTCCACATCGCAGGCGTACGCGGCGTAGGATGCGTCGTCACCGTTGTCCTTGTAGCGCAGCCAGCTCTCGATTGCCGGGATGTTGGGTGCGTCGTCGTCGAGGTTCTGTCCCCACGTGAGGATGGGCTTGGAGATCTCGGAGAAATCCACCATCCAGTGGACGATCTTCTTCAGGACTACGATCCGAATGCGCAGAGTGCAGAGGCCACCCACGCCCCTCGATATGGTCGAGGCGATCACGTATGGTCCCTCCTCGCCCTCGCCGGCATCGAGATCGGAGGCCTCGGGAGTCTCGCCGGGCGTGAACTCGGCGGCCTTCGCCTTGATGTCGGCGAGAGTGCCGGTATAGACCAGCGTCTCGGTGCGGCGGTCATAGGTGTCCTCGAGCTGGTACTCGTAGTGCAACTCTGCGGACGTCGTGTCGCCGCCACCGTGGAATTCGGGATCGATGCCAGGGTCTAGATCTGCCATGTCTGTGCCTCGATTGTTTGATTGTTCGATTGTTCAGATTGTTCGATTGTTCGGATTGTCACTCGAATGCGCCGATGCGCCTCAGGAGAGATTCGGGCGTGTGGACCTCGTCGGCGCCCCTGGACGCGACGGCGTGGAGATCCTGGCGGATGGCGCGCAGCTCGTCGAGCATCCGGTCGGTGACGCTCGCGACGTCCGCCTGGGCGCCAACCTCGAGACCGCGCTTCGAGAAGCTGTCGGCCACCTCTCCCGCCTCCATCATGCGCGGACGCCACGGCAGCGCCTCCTCGAACATCTGCTGCTGCAGCGAGGCGGCGCGGTTCTTCTGCATCTCGAGGTTCTTCGCCACCTGGTCGTACTGCGCGGTGCCCGGCGTCAGGTTCTTGAGCGCCTTCTCGAGGTTGCGGATCGACCACGATCCGTCGCCGCCCTGGATGTCGCCGGCGCGCTCGGCCATCATGCCGACGCGCCTGCGCCAGTTGCCCTCGAGCGACAGCTCCTCGCCGAAGGCGCGGTCGGCCATGGCGACGCCGCCCTGGATGGTGCGGTTGTGGTCGGCGACGCGCGTGGCGAGGTCGGCAGTCTGTTTCTCGGTCTTCTCGCGGTTGAGCTGACCGGCAAGCCCGCTGATCGCGCCGGCAATGCCGCCGATCGCCGCGCCCAATGGACCGCCGATCATGGCGCCCATGGTGCCGTACTTGACCGCGCCGCCGACTGCGCCCTCCGCCCGGTCGATCGCGCGGTTGTCGCCGCCCACGGTGCGCATGGAGCTGAACATCTGGGACGCGACGTCGTGCACCAGGAAGCCCGCCACGGCCTTGCCTATCGCCCTGCCGGCTACCTCGCCGGCATTCCGGCCGAAGTCCTGGGCGGGCTTTGCACCCGGCTTGCCGGCGGCCGGCACGGGCGTTGCAGACGGAGTGCCGGGCCTCTGCTCGCTCTCGGCCTTGGCGTCCTTGACGGCCTGGGCGCGCCGCTCGATGGCGTCAAGCTCGGCCCTGGCCTCGGACGTATCCGCGCCAACCACGAGTTTGAAGTCTACTTGAGCCATGTTTGATTCCCTCTTTACCAGGGGCGCCTGCCCCACATTCTATAGGCGTATTCGTCTTCGAGCATTGTTCCCGTCTTAAGTCCGCCCGGGCCCTGCGCCCAGCACCGCCAGAGCATGGCGGCCTGGACTGCGGGCAGCCCGTTCAGGACGTAGTCGAGCCGCCATCCGTAGGTGCGGCAGAGCCACTCGGCGAGTTCGGGGATGAATCCGTTGCCGAGCCGTTTTTTTTTGCGCCCTCCTCCGCGCGCGGAAGCATGCGGTAGAACGCCTCGATGCCGGCGAGGGCCTCGCCCAGGCGGCGGCGGTATTCGGCGGGCGTGAGCGCGTCCGCCCAGCGGATCGCGCCGTCCGGATCGCGCGCGGCCGCCGCGGCTTCGGGCGTGGGCATCGAGAGCAGCCACAGCGCGAAGACCGTCTTGTGGAGCGACGCGTAATCGCCCAGCACGAGCGGAGACTCGACAAGATCGAGGAGCGCCATCTGGCCGAGCGTGAGCGCCGGCGGGCGGGCGAGCGCCTCGAGGCCCTGGTCTGGATTCTGCATTCGTGGTTGCTCCTTACGATGCCGACGTCATGGAGTTGCAGTTTGTCCACGCCTCGACGGTCACCAGGTACTTGCGGAAGGCGTTGTTCGATTCGACGAGCCGCGCGCTGGTGATCATGCCCTGGACGCCGCCCACGGTGGCCTGGGCGGGGAGCGTGGGCAGGGTGAACGCGGGGGCCACCTCGAGCGTGCCGGTGACGGTCTGGTGAAGGTCGTACATTACGGTCCTGATCACCGCGCCGAGCTCGTTGAGCTGGTTGGCGGTGACGGGCTCGTTGCCCACCTCGCAGTCGGTGAGCACGCCGGTGATGCCGGCGGCGGTGAAGGCGACGCCCCACTGCGCCGCGCCTGTGGTAGTTGCTGCCATTGATTATTCCTCCTGTGTGTTGTTGTTGGTGGTGGTGGAGAATTTGCCCGAGAAGACGGCCGTGGCCTCGAGGATGCCGCCGCCCGGTGTGCGGTGCGTCACGCGCTCGAGATTGCCGCAGATTCCGTCGATGGCGGTGGCGGCGATCATGACCGCGTCGAGCGCGGTGAGATATCCGGCGTTGTCGCGGTTTAGCGTCACGATCTCGGTGGCCGCCAGCGAGAAGCGCACCGTCCACTGCATGGGGCTGGTGTGCTCGGGAGTGATGTCGTCGATGCCGACGACGATCACCGGCGCGGCGAGTTCGCCCTCGGCCTTGGCGAGGGTGAATGCTAGATCCTCGGAGTTCTGCTCGAGGATGACGACGGACGCGGCGGAAAGCTCGCCAATGCCGCGGAGGCGGTCGGCGACCATCTGCTGGATGTCGGTGTGGATCATGCGCCTCTCCTTCTGCGGATGGCGGCGGCGACGCCGTCGTGCGCGGCCTTGGCCATCTCGGCGTCGGTGGGCAGCAGCGAACGGTCCTGGCGGAGGCGGACGCGGCTCCTGAGGGCGTAGAGCGCGACCGGCTCGCCGCCGTCGGCCGGCTGGCCGAAGAGGATGCCGCGGTTGGCCTTGCCCTTGAGCCGGAAAATCGAGAAACCGAGACGCCCGACCTCGGCTGCGCGCTTGCCGTAGGCGAGCGGATTAATTGGGATGGTCAGCGCGCGAGCGTGCCTGGGCGTGATGTCGACCGGGCCGAAGACGCGGCTGAAGCCGGGAATCGGGATCTCGATCGACGTGCCCTCGGTGGTGATCGCCGCCGCGCCTTTCTCCATGTGCCCGGTGCGGACGGCCCCGAGCGCGTCGGCGCTGTGGTGGCGTACGCGGGCGAGCCGGCGCACGTGCCGGCGGACCAGCACGGCGAGCGAGTATACGCCGGCGGCGCTCATCGCCGGACTCGACGAGACATGATCCACCAGCTCGTGGTAGTGGTCGGTGCTATGGAGAGAGATGTTCATTCGAGACCTTCCCCTACCGAAAAACCGGTTCTCGCTTCGGCGTCGGCGATTGCCGCGCCGGTGCCGAAGTCTATCTTCGGCAGCTTTGCCTGTTCGCCCGGCTTGAGCAGCCCGAGCGCCTCGCACCGTTCGCGCTCGACGTCGTCCCAGGCGAGACCGCTGCCATACGCGAACGGCGGATAAGGATTGCCGAGTGTATCACGATAACCACCGGCTCCATTGCCGAGCGCAGCCCAGATCGGCGAGCTCTTGAGGGCGATGAACGACCATTCCGGGAAGGTGCCGGTATGGCGCGCCGCGCCCTCCCAGTTGACGGCGTTGCCAGCCGCCGCCCACCTTTCCGCCCAGTCCTTGCGCGGGGAGCGCTTGCCGACGTAGCGGAGCAGCTCCCAGCCGGGGAACTGGTCGACCGTGTCCTCGTCCTGGCGCGCGATGCTGGCGACCGATGCGGCCATCTGCCGATTGGTGTCGACGATGAGATTGAGGCGCTTGATTGAGGCCGGGTTTGCGATGCCGCCGCCGTCGGCGGGAGAGTGCCCCATCTGCTCGAGCATTTCCTCGAGGATGTTCCGTGCGTCGGCCTGGTTGACCGTGCCGCCCGACACGCCTGCAAGCACCGTGCGGAGCTTCTGCAGATACGGCACGGACGCCATGCGCGCCGAGAAGACGGAGCGGCGGAGGATGTCCGCGGCGATCTGGTCGCGGATCTCCTCGCTGCCGAGGGAGGTCGGCAGCAGCTTCTTCATTCTCTGGATGGCGGCGGGATCCATGGTCAGTCGAGGAGGCGGGGCGGGTTGACGTGCCCGGCCATGGGGGTGACTGCGGGGGCGGTGTCCACGACCTCGTCGGCGGGCTCGACCGAGAACCTGCGCGAGGCGACGTCGTGGAAGAGCGCCATGGCGTCCTTGCGGGCGGTGCGGCGGTCCTCGCCGACGGGGAGGCGGAAGCGCTTGAGGAGGTCGTACACGGCGTAGTCGATCGCCGGCGGGACGAGGGACGCCGGGATCTCGTTCTCGGCGGCGGCGAGACGCACGCCGGCCGTGCGCACGTAGGAGCGCACGAGCGAGGTGGTGGCCTCGAGGGTGGGCCGGACCACGTCGTCGGATCCGGCGGATGCGCGGTAGACGGCCACCTCCCGCTGGGAGAGATAGGCCACCAGGTCGTCGTCTGTGAGAGTGCGCCAGGACACGGCTACCTCGTGAGGATTACGGTTACGCGGCCCCTGGCGGTGCCGTCGAAGAAGATCTCGTCGCCCGGCGCGACGTACTTGGCGTCTGGCGTGGCGGTGCCGCTGGCGACGGAGGAGAGGACGCAGATCTGCTGGACCTTGCCGCCGAGGTGTCCGCCGGCGGCCTGGCCGTCGGCGATGGACACGATCTCGGTGTCGGCATGGGCGAGCGCAAACGCCATGAGCGTCAGCGCAAGGATCTTGCAATGTGTGTGCATGGCGTTTGCCTCGCTTGTGGTTAGACGGACGTGCCGACGCGGATGATGCCGGGCGTGGTGGCGGCGGCGGCGCAGCCGACGGTGGCGACGCCGAACCAGAGATCGCCGTTGACGACCTGGCGGTTGAGCTTCTGCTCTTCGGCGACGACGATGCCGATCGAGAGGCCGCTATCGGGATCGGTCTCGACGCCGGACTCCTTGTAGTCGGCGATGATCGCCGGGACGCGGGCGACGAAGCCGATCGTCGAGTACGGCACGATGAGCGCGCGGCTCGTCATTCCGGCGAGGACGATCACGTTGGCGAAGCCGAGCTCGGCGGCGATCGACTCCGGAGTGGCGGAGAGGTGGGACGCGTGCATGAGCGCCTTGATGGCGGCGTATTCGGCGGCGTTCACGACGAGCGAGGAGGTGGTGGGGTCGAACCAGTCCTTCGCGTGGGCGAGCGAGTCGTAGTCGGCGAGCGCGGCCGAGCCGACGGCGGGAATCGTGACGGCGGTGGAGGTGGCGATGGCGGTGGTGTTGTCGAGCGCGGTGCGGATCGCGTTCCGGGCCGCCATGGCGATGCCGGTGCCGCAGCGACTTCCGAACAGCTGCTTGACGCGGGCGGCGTTGACGCCCTGGTCGATGTTGGTGCCGCGCAGGTCGAAACCCTGGAGGTAGTGCGTCGCCGTGAGCGTGGCCCACTCGGTGGTGCCGCCGGTGAGGTAGTTGTTGTCATCGTCGTCGAAGGCGAGAGCGGCCGAGACGGTGGAGAGCGGGGTCTTGATCGTGGAGCCGGGCTTGATGTCGATGCCGGGCACCTCGTCGGAGAAGTCGGTGGGACCGAGCTTCTTGATGAGGTCGAGCGCGGGCTTGACGTTGCCGAAGAGCGCCTCGATGGCGAGCGTGAGAGCGGGAGAGCTGATAGCCATGGTGATTTTCCTTTTTTATGGTGTTTGGTTTGGGGTGGGATTAGAACTCGGAGGCGTGGGCCTTGAAGAAGGCGGCGCGTTCCGACGGCGGCAGGGCGGCCATGCGGGCGCGGGCGTCGATGGAGGGCGCGGGCAGGGTGGGCGTGGTCGCCTCGCCCTTGTTGAGCACCTTCTGGGCGGCGGCGGCCTTGGACACGCCGTCGACCATCTTGAGGGCGACCTCCTTGTTCTGGAGATACGCCTCCTTGAGCACGGCCTTGTTGCAGACCGACTCGTGCTTGCTGGCGAAGAACTCGGCCTCGGCCTCCTCCTTCTCCTTGTTGAGCGCCTCGGCGCTCTCCTTGAGGGCCGACACGGCCGCGAGCACGTCCTCCTCGGACGCTTCCGGCGCGAGCCCCAGGATTTCCTTGAGCCTATCCATTTCGGGATTCTCTTTCTTTTGTGGTTCCTCAACGGTTGGGGTTGCCGAGGGGGCCTTGTTGAGGACAGGCTCCACCGGAATGTTGGGCTTGTTGGTGAGGGCGACCGACTTGATGCCGGTGACGTTGCCGGCGGCGTCCTCGAGGAAGACGGGGGAAAGGAAGCGGAGCGAGCGCTCGGTGACGGCCTCGGCGCCGGCGGCGGTGAAGGTGAAGTCGCCGACGAGGCCGCGCGCGGGACCGACGGCGAGGTTGGATATCCAGGCGGCCGCGGCGGTGTCGGAGAACTCGCTCGGCTCCTCGCTGCGGTGTTCGAAGTCGCAGAGGATCTCGGGGCGGCCGCGGGCGATCCATCCGTCGACGACGGCGCGAAGGGCGGATTCGTCGCAGAGCTGGGCGGCGCGTCCGGCCTTGGGCCAGCTGCCGAGCGGGCAGATCTGGACGGCGGGCAGGGTTTCGCCGGGAGAGACGTTCTTCTTGTCGATTTTCATGGGTGGTTGATTCAATTGAAAGATTCGGGCCTAGAAGCTCTTGGAGGGGGTTGGGGGTCTACTTGTGCGTTCGGTCTTCGCGGAGAGTTTTGCACACTGATGCACACGCCTTTGCATACGAGGTACGGTGGAGGTTTCAGGTTTCGGGTTTCTGGTTTCTGGTTTCTGGTTGCTGGTTGCGAGATCCGGCTCGGTCGGCGTGGCAGTATTACTTCGCCCTTACGGACATCCTTCGGCCAAGGATACGCTCGTTATGCCTGCGCGTTCCGGGAGGCAACCGAGCCGGACCTCCACACTGTTACGATAGGGTTCGTGCTAAGTTTTTCATTTTAGTGCTTGCATTGGAGAGTGGGTTGTGGTAGAATGTGTGGCATCGAAACGATTAGCGGTGCGGCGTTCAGATCGTGAGATGCCCGTCGGATGCGCACCCATCCATGCTCCGGGTTCGGGCCGAAGGTTGTCGGACAGGACGCTAACCGAAGGCTTCCGTTCATGTGGCTGGCCACGCATGAGCCTCATCTTCTTTCTCCTGGTATGATGTCAAAGACGTCTTCGACGATTCCGTGTTCGTCAGTCAGGACGAGAAAGCGTCTCCCGTCAATATTGCGGGCATAGGCGTAGGAACCCGGACCACCTTTGGGATTAGTTCCTCTTCTGCCGCCTTTGACGGTTGCCACGGCATAGAGTAGATTGACTTTTCTGCGGATTCTATCCTTGTGGTTGTGGTGATCGATGTGAACGGAAAGCTTGTTCCCAAAGCCAACGCGTGTATTGAAGGCCGAGTTGACGTAGAAGCCTTCAGCAAGTGCCGCATCGCAATCTTGTGGCGAGATGGCCTTCGGCTTAGAGGCGAGCAGACTCTTCACCAGCTCGCTGTGCTGGTGGTTAGGGTGCGTGCAGCCAGCATCACCGATGAAGCCGCCGTCCTGTGGACAATGCTCACTCATTTCGACATGATCTCCTCGTAGATACGTTCGGCGTCGGCCTGGGTGATCTCGCCGGTGCCATGCTCTGCGGGTGCGGCGTCGCCCGGCCCGGCATGGAGCATACGATCTCCTTCCGGGTCGGGCTTATCCGCGGGCGTTTCATTAGGGAAAGCATTAGCCATCTCCTCGGCGATGACGGCGGCGAGGGCGGGATCGTCGGGAACGAGATTGGGCAGGTCGGCGAGCAGGGCCTCAGCCGCCTCCCTGCAGGGGTTCTGCAGGAACCGTGCAATCGCCTCGGCGGCGGGGCCGGTGTCCTTCGCGAAGGCGGCGAGCGCGGCACTGGGGGCCGTGGGCGTGGGAGAGGGCGCATCGGCCTTGTTGAACACCACGCCGCCGAACGGGGCTGCGCCCGGGGCGGGCGCGTCCTTCGCGAGCTTGAGGCCGGTGCGCTCCTCGAGCTGCGACTGGTCGACGGTGTAGCCGTTGTGCTTGACCCTGGCGGCGAGACGGCTGAACTCGCCGGCGGTCATGTCCTCCTCGCGCCCGAGCTCGAAGCACGCCGCTATCGGACGGCCGGGAAACCTGGCGGCGAGATACGGGCGGAAGAGCGCACGGTCGAGGGCGGCGCCGATGATCTGGGCGTCGCGGCGGACGATCTGGGTCCAGACGTCGAACTGGGCGCCGCCGGCGGGCGCGCCGGTGTCGGCCTCGGCGAGGGAGGTGAGCGTGCCGCCGGTGGCCATCAGCACGACGAGCTTCTGCTGGTGCTCGATGAAGGCGGTGAACGGATCCTGCCCGCGCGAGCCCTCGGCGCGGGTGACGACGGTGCCGTGCGGCCAGACAGCCGGATCCCCCTCGCGCGCGGCGAGGGCGGTCTCGACGTACTTGTCCCGGCTCTCGTTGGTGGCGTCGGGCCCCATCACCGCGTCGACCGGCGGGATGCCGTAGCGCTCGACGAACCTGCCCCAGTCGCGCTCGCCGAGGGCCTTGCGGATGTGGATGATCATCGCCGGGTAGTCGATGGCGCGGGGGCGCGTGACGGTGACGAGGCGGGTGCCCTCGACGGTCTCGAGACCGGCGGTGGACAGGCGGCAGTCGGGGTTCCAGTACCAGACGCCGGCGCCGTCGCGGAGGAAGTTCCAGCTGTTCAGGAGCGAGACGTGGCGGACGTCGTCGCCCTCGTATATCGGCTGCACGTGGGCGTAGCCGCGGAAGAAGGCGCCGTCGAGGTGCTCGATGGTCTCTTCGAGGGTGTCGATGGAGTTGGCGAGC
>JAZRXT010000051.1:0-21639 GCA_045600365.1 Kiritimatiellia bacterium
TTAGCAGATTCTTCTTGTTCAGTTCCCCATACTGACGGTAGAAGTATTCCACCGATTTGCAGTACGAGGTGATTGTGTTGCCCGCGAGATCGGACAACTTCAACGCTTGAGCGAATTGCTCTGTCATTTTGCCTCCGTTTCCTTTTTATATATGGAGCACCATGCCCCATATAAAGTGAACGGAGGTTATCAATTCAGCGGCTATTGAACTTTAGCCTGCCCATTCATGAGAAGCGGCAACAAGGCCTCTCGCGTGTTTGTGAGTTCTTTAATCTCCTCATCAAGGTTCATTATTTGAGCGTAGATAGGATGTTCGAGTTCATTGAACCTATCGAGTTGGACTATGGACGGAAGCGCAAATAGCTTTGCTTCAAAATATTCAGTTTTAAGGTTATTGATTCCCGTCCCAGAACAGACTTGTTTGATGTATGCCTTGTAGGTTGCGCTGCGGAAAAAGTTGAAAATTACATAGCGGAGCTGTTCTTTGGGGGTGAAGCAGGTGCAGAATGCGCCAAACGCTCTCACCGGATGATCGGTAGTCACAAGGCCAGTTTTGCCAACGTGGTCTTTACTTCCACTCGACATCGCAATAAGTATCTGCCCCGCATGGATGCATTGCGAGTCGGAAACCATCTCCTTTCGGATAAACACTTCGTTAGAATCGTGAATGACATAGCCACCGGCGATATTGTTTCCACGGTAGACCGGAATCGCATCAGCACAATTGGATATCTCATCCTCTTTTGAATATGATACGCCACGATGGAACTCGCCGCATTCACTTATGCTACAAGCTGACCACCCGTCAGGCACCTCTCGCTTCAATTGCTCGTTCCACACCATCTTGCCGCCCGAGGTTTTATATGGTTTGCCGTTGGCGTCCGGGAAATCGAACTGGACAAACCAATAGTCGTAAATCGTCTTCGCCAACGCTTCCAGCTCGGCGATCTTCTTGCGGTTCAATTCGATCTTCTCGTCGAGACTTCCGAGAACGCCCGCTATCGGCAAGTTTCGGACTCGTAGAACACCTGCCGAACCCTAAACGAAATAAGTCCGAAAGTCTGAAAAGCGTTTCGGACTAATTGAGCTTCCGTCCAATAAAATCAAGGGTGTCGTGAAGTCAAAAGCGGTTCGGACTTGAAAATCGGCCGGAATAGGGAAACGCCCTCAAATAGGGCCTTTCGCGATAGAAGAGAGAGGAGCGCGGTCCCTATTTGCACACTCGCGTCGGCACCGGAAACGAAAAAGCCCCCGTTTTATTGGGGGTTTCTCGCGGTCTCGCGACCGTCCGTGTTTCGGACTTGTCGCTTGTCCCTATTTTGATGGTGGAGGTGAGGGGAGTCGAACCCCTGTCCGAAACAGAATCAGACGGATGTCTACGCGTGTATTGAACCTTTAATCTCGCCAGAGGCAAGCCGATCCACGGGCTAAGCCAAAGGCAACCGCTCGGTTATACGTAAACCAGGCGCGCGAACGGAGCGCACCAAGCCAAGTCCTGCTGTATGATGCCGCTTCAACCTAGCAGGCGTCAGCTGGGCGACATGCGGGCTATAAGTTAGGCCGCGAGAGCGTAATCGTTGTTAGCAATTACTTTTTTGCCGGATGATTAACGAGGCCAACCGACATCCTCGACGCGCAACCCGACCTCAACGTGCCCCGTCGAAACCGGATCACCCCCATTGGGAAAACTGAAATCAAGCTTCCGGCTTGGTCTTCTTCAGACCAAGACCACGGCTACCCTCAGTCCAATCGCCGCGCTTCTGGAGCAGATTGACACGCTCGAAACGCTTGAGAACATTGCGCTTGGAAGTGATCTTGCCGGAACCCTTAAGACTACGATGCTGGCTCATTTCTAATTCTTCTTTCCTGTGTGTTCTTGAAATCGAACCAATATTATATCATATTTTGTGGCAGAATGGAAGACCTAAATCAAGGAGATACGATTTTTTCGCCATATCGCCTATGATCTGCCCATTACCATAAACGATACAGTCTAGATACTCGGCCGCGCAGAAGCACAACCCTCCCTAATGATTGAGGCCGAAGGAAACTTCCTTCGGCCTCTTTTCAGGAGCCAAATTGAATCGGCTCCATTCGCTTTAGCAAGAACTTACGCGAGCTTACGACGGCGCAGCGCAAGCAGCGAAGCACCAATAAGCATCAGCACCCCACTCGTCGGCTCCGGCACCGAAGCACCATTGAAGCCGACAGTACCAGAGAACGAAGGCACATCGACACCACCGGTCGAGACATAACCAGAGGTAACGAGGTCAGTGTAGCTGACCGCATGCTGGGTGTAGACAGACTCGCCGGACGCATTGAAGAGCTCGACGAAGAACGAATACCCCGAAGATCCATAATCGCCAAGATCTCCCAGAGTAGGAGCGGCGGTTGTGCCGCCCACAACCTCGAGAACGTCAATCGTGGTACCAGAACCTGGAGTGGCCGCCGCTCCCGGCGTAACGGAGCTGGAGGGAATTGCATTAAGCGTAGCGAACGCAACATCATTGCCCGTATAGCCGTTCCACCCCGGATTCGTCGTGTCGACCATCCAGTAGAGCGCTTCACCATGAACCGCTGCGCAGCAGACCAGAATAGCGGACGCAACGATAAACTTGAGATTTTTCATTTTTGTCTCCTCGGTAAGGATAAATCCTTGTTACCAATTGATGGTGGGACTGCCACCCTTGCTGATGTACCAGGCACCGATGCCAGCGGGAATCGTGCATCCGTCTTCGGTTTCGGTCTTGAGAGTGACCGTCTTGGAGCCGAAGGTCTTTTTCTCGAGCACGTAGCGCTTCCACTTGGTGCCGTTGAAGGTATAGAGCTTGTCGTTTTCACCATTCACCATGATCTGGTCACCATTAGCACCAGCGACAACCTTACCCTCGGCATTCAGATCGAAGCCGGTGGTGTTGGGGTTCGCGATCATCGTGTAGACCGGAGCACTGGAAGTGCCGGCAGCAGGCGTTACGCTTGTCGAGTTCGGGACCTGGCCGTAGAGCCAGATGTCACCCTTTGTTTGCCCATTGCGCACAACCCAGAGTGCCTTACCGGCGGGGATCGTGTAGGTGGCATCGGGAGCGGTGAACGTACCACTCTGCGATGCCGTAGTCGAACCCTCCCAGCCATTCACACCCAGAACCCAGTGATAGTAGGTGCCACCATCGTAGAAATACAGCTCATCGCCCTGCGAAAGCGAATCGGTCTTGACGAGCTTGGCGACTTCAACCGCCGTGCCCGCGCCGACCTTCACCCAGGGAACGGCGATCATCGTGTTCACGGTGCTGCTGGGCACCTGCATGAGGGCGCAGACATTGCCGCCCGAAACTGCGGGATCGGCGATTACGGCGGCGGCGGAGATCGCCGCGGCCGAACAGATCATGGAACGGATAGTCATTGTATTGTTTCCTTTCCGCTTGAAATTTACTTGGCAATGCCGCCCTTGACCTTGAAGAATGCGGCGTCATCGGTCTTCGGAAGCTCAACCTCGCCATTCGCCGGCACATCGGCGACCTTCTCGGAGATATTATCGAGATCAGTGCCCTTCTCGACCCAGTATTCGGCGACTGGCAGCATGCCGGTGACGATGAGCTTGATCGTGGCGGTCTTGAGCTCGATCGCTACCACCGGCGGCGGCACCTCGACGTATTCACCAACTGCGGCGCCGTTGATGGGCTGGGCGGTGGCGGCGGAGGCGATGGCCGCATCCGAAGCGAAGGCACCATCGGAAGCGGTGGCGAAGGAGTTCACCGAGACGAGCTTGCCGTCAACGAGACCAACCACGGTCTCACCATTGACCACGCGGCGCGTGTCAAGCAGATAGACCGCATACTGTCCATCGGCCAGCTCCTTGGCGACTTCGGCGTCCACCTGGTAGACGAGCGAGGGGCAACGGCCGTCCTTGGCAACCGGTGCCACCAGCACGACCTTGTCGTTGGCGTCGACCGGATTGCCGTCGGCCTTGATGCCGTTGAAGTCGCCGTCGGCGGACCACACGAGCGCGTAGCACTCGCCATCCTTGACCGTGGTGCCGTCAAGATAGGTATCGGCACCAGGCGTGGAGAAGGAAATCAGGGTGTCGTTCGCGGCAGCAAACGTCGCCAGCGCCATGCCGGCCACACCGAAAGCCATCATCAGTTTCTTCATCTTACTTTCCTTGCCTTATAGAGTTTCAAGGTTTCAGGGTTCAATGTTTCAGTTGGCCGAGACAGTCTCAAGCTTGTAGTAGTAGACCGTCACGCCCGATGCTTCCTTCTCCACGGTGATATTGGCCGTACCATTGGCGGATGCATCAACCGAGGTAACACCCGTGGCGAACGTCTTGTCCTTCGAGTACTTGATCACGTTCTTGTAGCCGGGCGCCGCCTGGTTGATCGGGAATCTCAGCGTCACACTACTACCCGCCATGCTCATGTCGGTGAACTCGAACTTATCGGAACCGACCTTGACGCCGGAGAGGAACTTATCCTTGAAGGTCATGCCGGAGTCGTCGGTGGCGGTAGGAGAGGTGGTCGCATCAAGGCCATTCTCCACGAACCAGCTCTTCTTCATGCCGGTGGTCGAATCAACCACCGCGTCACCCGCAATCCCGGGGGTGACCTCGGCGGCATTCGCGGAGTCGAGCACGAGCACGTCGTCAATCGCGGTGCAGCCCTTGACCGTGAAGGAAGAAATCTTATCCGATCCAGAGGCAGGAACATACGCGAGCTTGAACCAGGAGCCTCTGGTGGAAGTCGTATCCGTAGCCGTCTGATACCCATTCTCGTTATCGAGCAGCACACCGTCAAAGCGAACCTGGCAACGTCCTTTCGCGTAGTCGAAGAGGAAGCTCACGCGATGCCAAGTTCCAGGGGTAGCGGTAAGGCCGGTGGCGCACCATGCGGCGTTCGCATCCGCAGCCTTGCCCTTGCACCACAGCTTGAGCGGGATCGCGGCGGTGTTGTTCTCGACACCACTGTACTCGGAGGCGAGCGCGATCTGGACGGTCGAACTGTCGCTGCCGAGCGAAGTTGCGGAAAGCGCTTCGTCCGGCTCCTCGACGCGAACCATCATATCGACCGAAGCCATGTTGCCGGCAGTCGTGGCCGCAGCGCAATTGACCTGCCCCTCAACCGTGAGGATATTGCCATTTTCATCCGCTATCGGGAGACCGGCGGCGGCGGGAGCGGTTTTCTCACCCGCTTCTACGATGCCGTTGCCAGTCCACGACGAGTAATTGGTCGCGAGGTCACCGGCAGTAGCAAACGGCTCGGTCACCACGGTATTCGCCGCACCGCAGCAAACACCTGCGGACAGAGCGAAAAACGCACTGTAAAACAGCTTAGAACTCTTGAATCGGTTCATAGTCTACAATCCTCCTTTTTGAAGAGATGCCTTTATCATACCAAAACCTCACACTGCTTGCAAGCGAAAAAAAATAATTTTTTGCCCCCCAGCTACCCGCATAACCACCTGCCCAAAAATGGAATTCTCCGTATCCCCAGCACGGCAAGGGACGAAATGGCGAACACGGTGAACGCGGTCGCTGGGATCGCCAGCGGTGTGGCAAGCGCCGGCTTGAACCAGCCGATGGCCTCGGTGAGCACGAGGATATGGACGAGGTACACGCCGTAGCTAGACTCGGAAAGCGGGCGCACGATCTTTTCGTACAGCGCCGTTCCCTCCATCCTCCACGACGAGATTCCGCGCACGAGCATGAAATACGCAATGGCCGTCATCGCCACGCCCAGCGAGCAGAACTCCCAGCTCATCTCAAGATCCACGGCCGCGGCGTAGGGCGCCGAAACGGGATAGGTCGCGCCATATCGGGCGATGCGGAAGTAGAACCCACCGGCGACTATCGCCCAGCCCACCGCCAGCAGCGGCAGCGCGCATGCCAGCGTGCGCCGCCAGCTCGGCTGCCCCACGAACCTGCGGAAGTAGAACCCCAGCAGCATATAGCCGAAGAACCCGCTCACATACTGGAAGGTGCCGAAGCCATTCCACGGACATTCCCCGTACAGAAACGGCACGGCCCCGAACGACGGTGCCCCGCAGAGATGCCCGCAGAGCTTGCGCAGGAACGGGAACGTGGTGGTGAAGAGCCACAGCGCAAGCCACCCCCGCACCTCCTTCTCGCTCGCCTTCTCCGCCCACGGCGAGAGGAGCGGCATCAGCAGATAGAGCCCCAGCAGCATCGGGACAAACCAGAGGTGGCCGCCGGTGCCCATCGGGAAATTGAACAGCATATCGGTCCAGCCGCCGCCGAACCTCAGGTTGTAGACACAGCACCAGATCGCAAACGGAACGCCCACGCGGACAAGACGGTGCCGCAGCCACGGCCAGGTTTCAACGCCACTCCGCAGCGGAAACAGCAAATAGGCACTCGTCATCACGAACAGCGGCACCGCAGCGCGGCACGCGGAGTCGATCGCCACCGTCCAGAAGGCGTCAGTGCGCGACGCAATGTACAGACCTCCGTCCGCGCCAAAATAGTACTGCTCGCAGGCATGCACCAGCAGCACCATGAAGATGGCCAGCGGACGCAGGAAGTCAAGAAAGGCGATTCTCTTCGTTTCCACAGGCATGGCGGCGGAGATCAACGGGCGGGTGGAAGTTTGACGAACGCGGCGTTGCGGACGCGAATGCGGTCGGTGGGCGCGGTGGCGGAGAGCCCCACCGACACAAGATCGTTGGTCTTCGCGTCTATCGGCAGATCGAAGTCGAGCGCGATCTTGGTCCAGGTGCCGCCAATCTGCGCCGTCTGCTCCTTCTTCCATTCATTGGAGGCGACGCGACACACGAGGTCGATCGGCAGCTTCCCCTCCTTTGCCTCGGCCAGCGCCTCGAACGAAAGGCGATAGACGCCGGCGCCCTGCGCGAGCGCGTCGTCCGTGACCACTGCCTGCATCCCGGCGCGGCGTTCGCACTGGACGAGCTCGTAGACCCGGCGTGCATCGTCGGTGCCGTCAGTGGTCTCGAGCTTCACGAGCCACGAAGGCACACGCTGCCACACGCTCTGGCGCGGGTGGCGCTCCTTCACGAGGTTCGTCCCCGGGGCGGGGGCCGGCAGATGCCGCTCCCCTTCCGTGCGCTTGACGAGCCGCCAGTCACGCACCAGCGCCCCGCCGCGGAAGACCTTGTAGGGACAGGTCCAGTTCACCTCGTGGCGGTCGGGTGCGAGCGGCACCGCCCTTGGCGCGGCGGTCGTGGCGTAGTCGACGCGCATCTTGTCGGCCCCCATGATCTCCTTTTCGGCGAACTTGCGCTGCACGCCGCCGATCCAGAGGTTGGTGAACGCAAAGGCGTAGTTGTCGGTGTCGAGGAACTTCCTGGAATCGTTCTGGACGCGCAGGGTGAGCCCGCCCTTCTGCCCGATCGCGCGCCAGTCGCACTTGCCGGTCGATTCGGGGAGCGACGCGCCGTCGAAGGCGAACGTCTTCGGCAGGATGCCCATGTTGCGGCCGAGGAAGAAATGCGAGAAGAGCGTGCAGTCGACCGCCGAAAGATCCTTGAAGAGGAAGTCCTGGCTCTGGTGCTTGAGATCCTGGGGGCCGGGTTCCTTCTTCTGGAGGCCACCGTTCATCTCGCTCCACTTGTTGTTGCGCCTCAGGACGCCATTGTGGAAGTTGTTGATGAGGCCATCGTCGGCGCGGAAGACGTCGATGCGGTCCAGAATGACGTCGGCGTTGCTTCCCTGCGGGAAGACTGCGGCGCACGAGGTGCCGAGCGCGATGTCGCGATAGACGGCGTTCTTCAGGCCGCTCACGACGAGCGCATTGTCGCCGACGTAGAGCCAGCAGTGCTCGGCGAGGAGGTTCCTGCCGCCGTTGGTGAAGCCGTCGGAGCACATCATCGAGGCGAGTTCCTTGACGTTGCGGATCGTGACCCCGTCGCCCCAGGCGCAGATGTTGAAGGTGCGCGCGTCGATGAGCTTCACGTCCTCGACCGTGCAGCCGCCCCGCAGGGTGACGAGGCCGCGCTTCGTGTTCTTCGTCTGGTCGTAGCGGAAGATGTCGCTCAGGGGATCGAGCACCATCCCGCGCCCATGGAGCAGCGTGCCGGGGTACAGGAGCCGCAGCCGCGCGTTGAGAACGGCGCCCGGCGCCACGTAGATCTCCTTCACCGACTTGTCGGGCTCGAGAACGCCATCCGGACCCGGCGCATCCATCCACCTCTCGACGTAGAGAACGCCCGGCTTGTCCTTCGCCGGCACCTTCGCCGGATCCTCCGGCGCATCGGCGAAAACGGAGAGGATGGTCTTGTCGTAATCGTTGAGCTGAACGCCGAAATACGCCGGCTTCTCGAGCCAGACCGAGATGACGCCGTCGGCGAACTCGCTCTTCAATCCCAGCCGGGCTGGGAAGATCTTGTAGCTCTTCACGTCCTCCACGACGCGGATGTCGATGCGCACCGGCGCGCCATCGAAGGCAAACTCGCAGAATCGGCGATTGACGTCGCCGCCGCGTGTCCGCACGTCAAGAACGGACTTCTCGCAGTGGTTGTAGACGACGAGCGGCTTTCTGGTCTCGCCCTGCACGACCCGCACGGCATAGGCGTAGTCGCGCGTGATCTCCTTGGGATACTCAGGGTATACAACAAGCCCGCCCAGGGCCATCATCGAACAGGAACCAGCCAGCGCAACCGCCAAAAACCGCCGCATCATATTGTCTTCCTTGCTTCAATCGTTCACTCTTACCTGATAATGATCGTGGAGCCGCGCTTGATATAATTGAGGACAAGCGATTTGCCGTCGGCACCAAGCTCCAGCCGCCACTTGACGCTGGTGGATTCCGGCAGACCATCGACGCCCTGCGCGGCGCTCGCCACAACCCTGCCTTCTTCGCCGGGAATCGGGAAATGCTGCTCGTCATCCACGGCAAACGTCGAACCGGGGGCGAAGACCAGCCTGCCGTCGGTCGAAAGAACGGCATCGGTTTCCGCCGCCCTGAGCGTCCAGCAGTTCGTCACGGCGAGATAGGGCGCATTCACGACAGTCGGCGAACCTGCAAGACTGCCAAGGCGGAAGACCATGTTGCCGTCCAGGTCCAGCGTCGTGCCAGCCGCCATCTCGAGCGTCTCAAGGACCGGAAGCGGATCGAACGAAGCATCGACATCCTCGGGGATCGCGGTGTCGGTCGTGAAGAGAAGGCCCAGGTCGTCGTTTTCCATCACCACGAACGGCTCCCAATAGGTGGCGTCGTCCACCTGGAAGTCGGAAACGGGTCGGGACGGCCCGCGGACGAACGAAAGCCCCTTCTTGGCATGCAGACCTGGAGCCACCACGCCACCGGCCCAGGTGAAGAGCCACAGGTCGACGCGCGTCGGGCCAGGCTCCAGGACGACCTGCACGGGCAGATTCGTCTTGCCCTTGGCAAGATCCTGCTGCTGCAGGAAATTGAGGTTCTGATGGTTCTCGCCCACGTACACCGAAATGTTGGGGTTCGAGTAGTCCGTGAGGATCTGCCACGTCTCGTTCGTCGGCGACCGGTTCCAGACGTAGCCCGTATACCAATAGCCGTGCCGCGTGTCATTCCCGTCAGCGTCTTTGGCTGGTCTTTCAATTCCCGAAAGTATCTTGCGCGGCCCGCTCTCGACCACGCCGTTGTCCGTCACCGTCAATCGCTCGCCCGTCGTCTTCTCCCATGGCTTCGTACCGGCGGCTATGTCGCCATTGTAGGCGTTCAGATTCGAGCGGATGTTGTACTCGCGCAGACCACGATTCCCCGCCTTGGCCCTCGCCGGAATCTTGAGCGTACCCGCCGCAATCTGAACCCGTCCCGTCACGGAAACTGGCGAATCAAGTGTGAGCGTCGAGGCACCAGTCTTGATGATGCCGGCCGAAACGGACCGCTGGCCGTTCGTGTACGCGCCGCCGGTAAACGACTGGTCGTAGGTCGAATCATTGAACGTGAAGACGGGCAGTTCGGCCCTGACGTCATCCATCAGCGCAAAGCGCGCGCTCTTGCCGAAGGTGATGCTGGAGGCTTTGGGGAAGCACGCCGCGCCGTTCCAGACGCCGATGCCGCCGCCGCCCGGCGGGACCGGCGCGTTGGACGAACTCGGCACCTGGTTGTCGGACATGCCCTTGACGGTCACCTGGCCCGTATAGTCGTTCACCTCGTTGTGGAGGTTGAGCCAGCCGGGGCCGACGTTCAGCGTGCCCGAGCCAGTGAGAGGCCCCTTCACGTTGTAGACGGAATTCGACTGCCCGTAACCGCCCTCAAAGGACGCAATCGAAGACGCGTTGCTGATGGCGATTGGACCATCCCAATACGGCATGCCGGTCTGCGTCGGCTTGTTCGTCGTATTGCCGCGGATGTGGGCGCCATTACTGACGAGAGACCAGCCGTTGATTACGCATCTGGAGTCCTTGAGGTTGTGCGTGGCACCCGACTCGAGGCGCACGACACCCTTCCTGTCGGCGGCGAACGTGAGAGCATCTTCGGCCATCAACGTCGTATTCTTGTGGACAACGAACTCGCCCCCATTCGTCACGACGCCGCCGATTGAGATCTGGTTGCCCCAGATCTCGAGCGAACGCCCCTTGAGGTCAAACACGCCGTTCATGACATAACGTGCGGTCTTCGAATAGATGCAAGGTATGGAATCATCCTCGACAATGATGGTGAACGGGTTGCCAATCGTCTTTTGAGCCGAGCCGATGCTCGTCATCTTGCCGTTGAGTCCCGTCGCCGGTGCACCGGAAAGATGAATGACCTTGTTCTTGAGGACGTTCGTTCCATTCCCCTTGAACTGGATCGAGGCGCCGTCGCCGATCCAGATGTCCTTGCTGTTCACCGCACCGAAGTCACCGACCGCATCGTACTCGTAGACGCCCTTCTCGATCGTGAACACCCCTTCATACGACGAGATCGCCGCCGCCGTGAGCGTGCCTGCGCCGCGCTTGATGATGTTGGTGACGCCTTCGGTCACTTGCGCCGGGTCCATCACCTCACTGCCGGAGTCGACCGTCACGATGAGGTCGCCCGGCTGGGACACGGCGTCATACGTCGCGGACGCGAAAGCTGAAACAGCCCCGACAAAGATTGTCAATACGCATACAATACTTTTCATAATGCCCCCTTCGGTTGTCTACATTCTACAATATTCGTGGTCGTTTGTCAATAATCCAAAATTATTTCATGCAAAAATTCAAGGTACACGAAAGACGCCGGCGCGTACAACGGGGGTGCCTTCGACAGAGTTCACGCGAACATCCGAGACGGTGACATGGTCGGCATTCTGGAGAAAGACGCAGCCGGCGTATGGAAGCAGCGCATAGGCGGGGCGGTCGAAGGTCACGTCGCAGTCGCGGATGGTCAGGTCGCGTCCGCTCATCGCCTGGAAGACGAAGCCGCGCGGATTAAGGAACCGGCATTTCTCGATCAGCAGATTCGAGACGATCTCGCGGCAGGGGGCGGGACCGGGGGCGTTTGCCGCACGTCGGGCGGCAAGGCCGTCGGCCACGTGACGGTTGCCAATCTTGATCCACTGCTCGACGGGCGGCGCAATGCGGGCCCCCGCATAGATCTCGGTGCACAGCCCCTCGGCCGCGTAGCCGTCGTAGTCGTTCTCGAACGTGCATCCGCGCAGCACCACGTTGGTGCAGCCGAAGCCCTCGCACCATGCATTCCACGTGTACTCAATCTGGAAGCGGATCGGGGCACCCGTGATGTTGCGGAAGCGGCAGTTCTCCACCGTCACGTTCGCGCCATGGACGAGCGACCGAGCCCAGAGTGTGTTCGCGAATTCGCAGTCGCGGAGCAGGATGTTGTCGGTGCCGTAGCTCGCGTTGAACATCACGAACGCCAGTCCCTTCTGCGTCGGTGCCGGACGGCCAACCTCGTAGACATTCCCCTCGACCGCGGTGATACGGCCCTTCCAGCCCGTGCGCGAGAAGTCCTCCTCCACCAGCTCCACCTCGTCGCCGACCGCTGCGCCGAAGTACTCCGCGCCGCGTCCGTTCACCACCTCGAGCCGGCGTTCGCCCACCTTCGTCACGAGGGTGGAACGGTCATGGAAATTGTGGGAATCGTCCTGGTGCAGGGTCCAGGAGCAGCCGATGAATTTGACGAACCCCTTCGACTGCACGACGTGGTGGGCGTCGGCCGTGGCCGTGACGCCTCGGCGGTAGGGTGCGTAGAGGCGTCCATCGGGACGGCGCAGGTCCGCCGGCGGCAGCCGCACATGGCAGTCGAGAACCTGCCAGTACTGCTGGGGGCCGCTGGTTCTGATGCCCATGCCGTAGCAGCTCCAGATGTCAATGCGCTCAAACGTGAGCTGACGGCAACCGAAAGTGTTGATCGCGTTTGGTCCGTAGTAGCAGTGGGCGATGCGGTAGGTGCCACCTACATCCCCGGCCGCCGCCCTGGCGGAGGCCAGATTCAGCTTCGCCGAGAACCGCGCGTCGTAGAGCGGCTGGTAGCGCCTCCCTGCGAGCTTCACGTTCGGCCACACGCGCAGCAGGTTCGGGGCGATCCATTCGTTCTTCGTGCCGAAATGTCCCTCGCTCGTACCGTAGAATCCAGAAAAAGGCGCGTTCGAGCGGCGGTCGGTGTGGTCGGCGGTCATGCCGCCGATGGTCTGGATCGGCACTGGGTTCGGATACTGCGGATGGCGGGCGAAGTCGCACATTCTGAAGTCGATGTAGGAACAATCGGGACGCTCGTCCACATGCACCGACTCGATGGTGGCGAAATCGGCAAGCGGATCACGCTCCCAGTCCCAGTCGATCCTGAGGTCATGCGCCGCCACGCGCAGACAGTTTGAGAAGACGATGTTCGCGCCGGCGACAGGGATGTCGAACTGGCGGGCGTTCTCGCCGAGGCGGGGCGGACGGCGAAAGATCAGCACGGCACTGCGTCCGTCGAGATCAAGGTCGGCAAGATCGCCCAGCGTCACCCCTTCGCGTCCGAAGCAGTTGTAGAAGCCTGGCGAAAGCTCGAGGCGTCCGGCACCAGTGCGGCGGCACTCGGCGAGTGCGCGATTGATGGCGGCGGCGTTGTCGTCGTTCGATTCCGAGAAGCCGAAATCCGCCGCCTTCACGGTACCGCCGCGGGCGCGGGGGCGTCCGACCTCGAACGACGGACATCCCGTGGTCACCGTGGTGGGAGCCTCGGAGGCGAAGGCGCTGTACGGCGTGAAGGCGCACTTCGTCTTCAGCTCGTCAACCGACATCGCCCCGGCGGCTGCAGCGAACAGTAGCGCGATCAGAAATGGCATGGCCTTCATGGGCTTCCTTCAGTTCTCCAGAGCCCGTACCTCGCGCTTCAGCGTCGTCAGGGCGGCCTTCACCTTCGCGCGGTCGCTACCGGCGAACGGCGTGAACGGGGCGGCGGGCACGTTCTGGATGAGCCCCATCTCGGCGAGGGCGCATTTGACGCCCTTCAGGAAGCCGATCTGGCCCTGGCCGAGACCGTAGAGCAGGTAGGAGGACATCGTGGTGAAGCGCTGATACCGGCGCACCTTCTCGACATCGCCGGCCCTGGCCGCCTCGTACATGGCCTTGAACTCGCGTGGCCAGAGGTTGGCGCCGGTGCAGACTCCCCCGTGCGCGCCCGTGAGAACGGCCTCGCCCATCGCCTCGTCCGGCCCCATGAAGAGGGAGAAGTCGGAAAACGGCTCGAGCGCGAGCCTGAACTTGTTGAAGAGCGCGATCACCGATGACGAGTCCTTCATCGCCACGATGTTGGGATGCTTCGCCAGGGCGGCGATCGTGGTCGGTTCGATCACGGTGTCGGTGTGGGCGGGCATATCGTAGATGACGAGCGGCAGCGGCAGACGGTCCGCCAGCTCGGTGAACCAGGCAACACACTCCGCCTGGGTGAGCTTGAAGTAGTACGGCGGCGCGGCCACCACGCCCGCCGCGCCGAAGCGCCTGCACTTGCGTGCGAAGGCGAGCGCATCCTCGAGGTCGGTCTCGGTGACGCCGACGAGGACCGGAATCCTTCGCCCGACCTCGCCGCACACGACTTTGACGAGCTGCTCGCGGATCGCGTAGGAGAGGTGCGGCCCCTCCCCGGTGGTGCCGAGGAGGAAAATGCCGTCCACGCCGCCGTCGACGAGATGCCGCACCATCGCCTTCACGCCCTTGACGTCGAGGTTGCGCTGCGCGTCAAGCGGCGTCACCATCGGGGGAATGAGCCCGGTGAACATTCTTTTGCTGTTTTTCATGATGCGGATCCTACTTCGATTGACATTTGACCCTGTAGTCGATGCGCGCGTAGCCGCCGGCGGGGACGGGGATCTTCGCGAGCCCGGCCGACTCCACCGGGCGCGTGGCTACCTCTCTGCCGAAGGTGTCGAATATCTCCACCGCATTCGGCTTCGCCGCAAAGTCGACGATCACGCCCGCGGCCCCCGTGCCGTTCAGCACGTAGACCGCCCGGTCGGCCTCGCCGGTGGGCACGCAGTACCCCTCCGTGTAGACGCCGAAGATGCGCTCCGCGTCGCCCTCAGCCTCCAGCAGCGGATAGAGCGCCTCGGGATGGTGGGCGCGGAAACGGCCCTTGAGCAGAGCAGCGCGGTGACGCTGCGAGAAGTCGAGCCAGTGGCGGATCACCTCCTGGTGAGATGCTGGCAGGTCGCGGAGCGCCATCGAGTACTGGATCACGCCGAACATCGAGGCGAGGATCGGGCGCGCCGCGTTCTCGGGGGTGTCGGAGGGATGCCACTCAAGCATGTCGGCGTGCACGGCGGAGGCACCAGAGGTGAGGCGCAGATTCGCGATGCGGATGCGGTTGCCCTGGAGGTCGCCGGGGCAGTCGGCCGCGCGCAGCATGTTACCGTACTGGCGGATGGCGGTGCCGATGTAGCTCTGGCGGAACTCGACCAGCGCCTCCGGCTTGATCGCGGTGAGCGTGGCGTGAACCTCCTTCATCAGCCGGTCCGTCGCCTCGGAGAGCGACTTGATGTCGCGCCCGGCGTAGTTCTCCTTCACGGCGGGATCGGCGCCACGGAAGGCGATGGCGTCGATGAAGTCGAGCTTGAGTCCGTCGAGCTTCCAGTCGCGCATCGCGGCGGCGTAGATGCCGCAGAGGAACGCGCGCACTTCGGGGAAGCGGGGGTCAAGGCAGGAGTAGCCGCTCCAGCGGTCGTTCTGGGTCCAGAGGTACTTGCCCTTGAAGCGTTCGTAGTTGGCGCTCTTGAGGCCGATCATCGGCACCCCGTACCAGATCATGTACTTCATGCCGAGCGCATGGACCTTGGCGACGTGCGCGGCCATGTCGGGGAAGCGGTTGCGCGAGACCTTCCAGTCGCCGCAGTAGGCGTAGCCGCGGTTGTTGTCGTCGGTCTGCCAGCCGTCGTCGACGATGAGGGTCTTCATGCCTAGCTTCGCGGCGCGGGCGCACTCCTCCTCGATATCCGCGTCGTGCACATTCTGGTGGAACGAGTACCAGGTCGAATACAGCGGGTCGAACGCCGCCTCGGGCACGGCGCACGGCACGAGGCCGGCGGTGGCGGCGATCCAGTCGCTCGCCTCCTTCACGGCGTCGCTCCAGAACACGTCGCGCGCGTCGAGGCGCACATGCACCTCGTAGGCGCGGCAGGGTGCCTCCTGCGCGGTGAAGAAGCGCATGCCGCCCGTCATCAGGCAGCTCTCCTCCTGCAGGCGCACGCCCCACTCCACCCGCTTGATCGCCTCGGAGCAGACCATGGTGAAGCGGTTGCGGTCGTTCTCGTTCAGCACCGCGCACACCGGTATGCCGCGGGCCAGCTCGGAGGAGTCGTAGCCGTTCCAGTTGGGCCTGAGCATGCCGCGTTCGCCCATGGCGGTCCAGACATGGTGCATGTCGCGCTGGGGGAACTCGAAGGCGAGTTCGAAGCGCGGCGGTGTGGCGTCCGCCGGCGACGACAGTCGGAAGACGAGTTCCTCGCAGCCACCCTTCCGCTCGCAGGCGACGTCGAACTTCCACGTGCCGGCATCGGCGCATTTCACCTTGACATCGCCGGCGCAGGTGCCCGGAACCACGGTCTTGAACTCGGCCGCCATCATCACAGCGGCGATCTGGCACGCGGCCATCACAATCATTTTCTTCATCTTCCTATTCCTTTCCATTTCCATTCACTCTCTGCACACGCGACTCCTCGTCGCGGTTTAGTACCTCGACAAAATACGGGGCGTGGCCACCACGGCAGAATAGCCCGTGGACAGCGTCCACGCCATCCGTCGCGATCACGTCCTTCACCAGCTTGACCATCGCCCTGGATATCCTGAGGCCGGGTATGAACACGGGTACGCCCGGCGGATAGGGGACGAGGAACTGCGAGGCGATGCGCCCAACCGACTGGTCGAGCGTGACAAGCTCGCCATCGCACAGCGCCGCGTCGCGCGGCAGCACCGCGATGCCGCCCGACACCGCCTCGACCACGCCCTTGCCGGCGGATGTCCTGGCGACGGCCGGCCCTATCAGCCTGCGGAACTGGCGGCAGACGCGGAACAGGTATTCAAAGTGCTCCTCGATCGTGCCCGCGGTGACGAGGAGGAGCACCGTCGTGGAACTGGACTTCTCGTACTGGATATGTGCCTTGTGCAACGCCTTGCGGAACGCGGCACAGGCGCGCACGCTGCGCAGCATCAGCACGATCTTAAGCGGATCCTTCATGTACCCGGCGGCACGCCAGTCGACGCCGCGGCCGGCGATCTCGTCGAGCCCGGCGAAGCATTCGTTCTCGTTCTTCCCGCACTCGTCCGCCACCCGCTTGCGGAAGTTCGCCGCCCAGCGTATACGCTCGTCGACTATCTTCATGCCCTCGAGGCGCATCTGCACTCCCGCGACGTCGAGCGCGGCGAGGAACGGATAGTGGGGCGAAGTGGAATGCCAGTAGCGCAGGAACTCGTGGAGATCGTGCGAGAACTTCTCGTAGCTGCCGTGCCCGTGCAGGGCGAAACGGCGGCGCAGCCAGCGAAACGCGGGCGTTCCGTCGTCCTCCAACAGGCGCTTGAAGCGCACCGACACGTGGATCATGGACGCCTGCGAGAAGGCGGACAGCGTCTTGTGGGTGGACTGCACCGAGAAATGCGCCCCGCCCGACTCGTTGACCGCGTTGTAGCGCACAACGTCGCCCTTGCCGCGCCCGAAGGTGTAGAAGGGATGGAAGTTGAGATAGGCCGCCCACGCCTCGTCGGCATAGAAGAGTACCCCGGCCTTCTCGCACAGTCGCGCGATCTCCCAGGATGGATAGAGGATGCCCTCGTAGGTGCAGGTGGTGAGAATGAGAAGGCGCGGACGATCGGGGGCGGACGCGCTGCCTTCCAGCGCCCGGCGGATATCCTCGGGCGCAACCGGGCCCCACACGCCGAGCGCGGAATTCCAGCGCGCCGGCAGGTACCACGGCACGGCACCGGAGGTGACGATCGCGTGGTGCACGCTCTTGTGGCAGTTGCGGTCGACAATCACGACCTCGCCCGGGCGCAGCAGCGTCATCAGCATCGCCTTGTTCGAGGTCGAGGTGCCGTTGGTGACGTAGCAGCTCTGGGCGGTGGCGAATATCTCGCTGGTGAGCTTCTGCGCCTCGGAAAGCGGAGTGTGCGCCTCGGGGCTCGAAAGATCGCCCAGCGATTCCACCGAGACCGAAAGATCGGTGCGGAATATCATCTCGCCGAAGGCGTCGTGAAACCCGCGGAGGAAGGGCGAAGAGGAGAAGCCCCTGCCGCCGTTGTGGCCGGGGGTGTGCCAGTTGGTGCCCGCCTTCGTCATCACGTACTGCTTGAGGGCGGTGGAGAAACGGGGGAGCCAGAAGCTCTTGAAGAGATGGACGATGCGCTCGTGGTAGCGCATCGGACACTCGAACACCCGCGCCTCCTTCTTGGTCCAGCGCCGGGCCGGCAAGGTCACCTCGGCATGACCCGGCCGCGTCATCACCACCTTGGGCACGGCGGGGAAGAACACCCGCAGCCACTCGCGCGGCGTCTTGCCGTCTATGGGCTCGCCCATCATGTCGTCGTCGATGAGGAAGAGACAGCAGGCGCGCCCCGCCTCGGTCAGCACCCCGCGCGGACCGCGGCTGGTGAAGAGCGCCTTCGCGAACGTCTCGCCGTCGGGCGAAACCACCAGCTTCAGCGGCGGATAGTCGAGCGGAGCGTTGAAATCGTAGACCTCGCGGCAGAAATCGCGAAAGGCGTCGTTGAGCCCGCATTCGACGAGGGGTAGGCGCCTGGGATCCAGACGTGAGACCCGATGCAGGTAGAATATCGAAAGCGATCGAACCATCTTGAGTGCCCTGGAGTGAAGGATCAAGTGCCAGACGGATCATGCTGGCACTCGGCTTTGTAAGGTTAATCCCGAGGGGTGAGAAATGCCGACAGGATATCGTCGCGCAGCGTGAGCACGTCCTCCGACGCCTTGTCGGCCTCGGTGGCGAGGTCCCACTGGAAATGCGTGCGGGCGCGCGCGGTCTTCGAGCGCTCGAGAACGGAATTCAGCAACTCCAGCTTGCCGGACGCCTTTAGCGCGTCGAGCATGCGCACGGTCTCGGACGACTCGTGCAGGGTATCGTAGAGCTGGGTGATCGCCACATCGTTCTCCAGCGGCATCACCGCCTGGTAGTGGTAGCCAAGCACGCCAAAGGTCCTCGCGTCCCAGGGGTCTCTCCCCAGGGGAATGTAGTAGCTGTAGTAGCCAAAGCCGTTGAAGCCATTGCGCCAAACGCAGTAGGCGGTCTCGACCCCGATGCGTCCCGCAGGGTGGTTGTAGCAGGCGTTGAACATCCGGGGGCACTTCCAGAGCGCGTCCATGAGTTCGGGGCGGAACGAGATGGCGGTGATCGGGCAGGATATGTCGATACACTCGTTGTACGTTGCACCGAGGGTCTTCAGGATGTCGTCGCTCGTGTCGAAACCGGCCGCGCCCTTGAAGAAGAGCGGATCGGAATGAAGCCGGGCCTCCGGCACCGCGTCCTTGACGAGACGCGCCAGCTTCATCACCGAGGCGGCGTTGCCGAGACAGGGCTCGTCGTTGAGATAGAGCGCCACCCGATCGGGACTGACGCCCAGTTCCTTCGCGTGGGCGAGGTAGGCCTTCGCGGAAGCGACAATCTCGGCGCGCTCGGCCTCGGTGAGCTTGTCGAAGTCGCCTGCCCCCACCTTCTTGAACGGTCCCCTCGCGCACCAGTCGTAGTCGCCGCCGACCATTGCCTGGGGCACCCGACGGAAGAACATCGACTCCTTGGAGTTCTTCTCGGGCAGCAGCTTCACGGTCGTGGCGCCCAGGCCGATGTAGCGCTCAACGTCCCTCCGCACCCTGGACGCGCTCTCGAACGGTTCCTGGAAGGAGAACGGCTCCCAGGGCGAGATCCACATCCGCTGCGGCGGCAGCTCGAGATCGACCACCGTCACCTCGAACGGCAGCGCGCGACCACCCGCCGCCAGAACGCCGGTCCGCATGCCGGGCGCGGCATTGCTGGAAGTCACGCGCAGCATCGCCACGCAGCCCTCGCCCGCACGGAGCAGCACCTTGTCGGGGAAACCCACGACCTGCCAGTGGTTGGCCAGGTGCCGCCGCGCGAATTCGGCATCGGGCAGCGACTCGGGGAAGAAGAACGGCTTCACGTCGAGCTTCACCTTCAGTGCCTGCCGATCGGCCAGATTCTCGCCCGCCTGGATCTTCTCCTGCTCCGAGAGCTCCTTCGGCGGCTTTTCGAACAGCACCACGCCGCCAACCAGCAGCTCGCTGCGCACGTTCTCGCCAAACTCCGGCTTGGCGATCTTGAGCCGAACCGGCTTGCTACCGCCGTTCACGATCGCGAAGTAGCGCGACTCGGTCTCGTTGCGCGCCATCTTGAAGCCGACCTTCCCCGGGGTGGAGCCGGACGGCTTCGACCACAGATGGGGCACCGGCATCGGAAGAATCGAAATGCCTTCGGGCACGTTCCCGAAGGTGAGCGCGTCGCCGAGCTGGATCTCTTCGATCTTCTCCTTCCAGCCGTCGCTCTCACCCCACACGAAGACCTCGTCGAGGAAGGTGTGGCCCTCGAACTTGCCCCACCACACCTGCGGAGAGCGCGCCTGCGGCAGCGCCTGGTAGGTGACGCGCACGTAGCGGCCCGACAGCGGCTGCGGGAATCTCACGCGCGTGACCGCCGACACCGCCTCAACCGCAACGGGGTCGCTCCAGACCGTCTTGTCCGCCGAAACCTGCGCGGTGGCGGTGGCATTTGTACAGCAGTAGGCGAGGAAGTCGACCTCGGTGAACCGGCAGGGACGCTGGAAGTCGAACACCGCCGTGATCGGCCGGTCGCCCTTCCTGCCCACCATCCGCCATTCGAGGATACTGCTCTTTCCGGATAGCAGCCGGCGGCCGAACTTGTGACTGTGCCCCGCGCCGTCAATCGGGTTCTCCGGTGCAACCTCGTACGAATAGGTGACGCCGGTACGGGTCTGGGGACCAAACCAGCCGGGATTGTCGGAGAGGAGACGCCCCTTCGGGGCACCAAGCGCATCCCAGGTTCCGTCGATCCAGCGAATCGGCTCGCCCATCGCGACCAGGGACATCCCCACCGCCACAGACATCAGCACTCTAGTCATATTTCCTCCGGGATTTGCAGTGCCCTGTCCGTCCTTGCACGGGAGACGGGCGGCTAACTATGAAAGTCGAACCCGTCCAACCAGGCGCAGCAGAACGAAGGTTGAAATCGCAGACACCACGAGCAGCACGATGGACAGCGTCCAGGAGGCGGCACCACCGATCGCGTAGATGAGATACCCGCAGCCGAAGAGGCAGCTCCACACCGCAAGGCACCCGAAAACCATGCAGAGGACGCCATACGGAATCGACTTGAGATCGGCGTGGATCTTGTCGTCAAACCGCTTCAGCACCTCCGCCGGTTCGCGCGGCGTCGCAAAGGTCACCGCGAGCCACCCGACCGTGGTGATGAGAACGCCGAGCACGAGCTTCCAGGCGCCGAGGTTGAGCCATTCGGCGCGCCAGCCCTCCTTCAGCCATGCCTCGAGCCCACAGGCGGGTGCGCCCCACTGGAAGAAGCACGCCACCAGGAAGGAGATGATCATCGCGGAGATCTCGCTCCAGGCATTCAGGCGGTGCCAGAACCAGCGGAGGATGTAGATGAGGCCCGTGCCGGCGCCGATCTGGAGGATCAGGTCGAAACCGCCCTTCGCGTTCTGGAGGACGAGCGCCATGATCGCGCAGCCGATCAGCAGCACGAGCATGAACACGCGGCCCATCAGCACCTGCTTGCGGGGCGTGGCCTGCGGATTGATGAAGCGCACGTAGAAGTCCTGCACCAGATACGACGACCCCCAGTTGAGATGGGTGGCGATGGTCGACATGTAGGCAGCCACGAGCGAGGCCGCCACGAGGCCCAGCCAGCCGGCGGGGAGCTTTGAGATCATCGCGGGGTAGGCCATGTCGTCCTTCACGAACTGCGCCGCCGCGTCGGGGAAGGCCGCCTGCAGCTTGGCCAGGTCGGGAAACACGATGAGCGAGGCGAGCGCCACGATGAGCCAGGGCCAGCTGCGCAGCGCGTAGTGGAGGAAGTTGAAGAGCATCACCGCGCCGACGGCGTTCTTCTCGTCCTTGGCGGAGAGCATGCGCTGGGCGATGTAGCCACCGCCACCGGGTTCGGCGCCCGGATACCAGGTGGCCCACCACTGCACGGCGATCGGCAGGATGAGCACGGTCATCAGCGTCGACTTCC
>JAZRXT010000052.1:0-18481 GCA_045600365.1 Kiritimatiellia bacterium
TCTCCGTTCGCTCGCCGTCTACGGCGGCATGGACTATGACCGCCAGAAGAAGGAGGTCCTCTCCGCGCCCGTCGACCTGCTGGTCGCGACGCCGGGACGTCTCCTCGACTTCACGAAGGGCCGCGTGATCAATCTCGCGAACGTCGACACGCTCGTCATCGACGAGGCCGACCGCATGCTGGACATGGGCTTCATTCCCGATGTGCGCCGCATCATTGGCAATCTCCCGCGCAAGGAGAAGCGCGCCACAATGCTCTATTCCGCCACGCTCAATGACGATGTGATGAACCTCGCCTCGCAGTGGATGGAGGAACCGGTGCGCGCCGAGGTCGAGAGTGACCACAATGCAACCGACACCGTGCGCCAGGTCGTCTATGTGGTCCGCGCCGAGGACAAGTTCAAGGTGCTGTTCAACCACGTCGCCCTGCATCCCGATGCCCGCGCGATTGTGTTCTGCAACCGCAAGAGCACCACCGAGGACGTGTTCGAGTCGCTCCGCTGCCGCGGGGTCAGCTGCGAGATGCTCTCGGGAGACGTCAACCAGAACCGGCGTCTCAAGGTACTGGAGCAGATAAAGAGGGGTGAGGTGAAGATCGTGGTCGCCACCGACGTGGCCGGGCGCGGCATCGACATCAAGGGCCTCGAATACGTCATCAACTTCGACTTCCCATACGAGGCCGAGGACTACGTTCACCGGATCGGCCGCACCGGCCGCGCCGGCTCCACCGGCATCGCGATCTCCTTCGCCGACGAGGACGAGAGCTTCGCCATCCCCGACATCGAGGAGTACATCAACGAGCCGCTCAAGTGTACGGTCATCGCGGGCGATGATCCCCTGCTCCGGGATCTGCCCCCGCGTCATTCCAAGCTCACCGCAGAAGTCGACGAGGCCGCCAAGGCCGAGGTCGATGCGCGCGAGGCGGTTACGGAGGAGCAGAAGGCCGCCGCCGCCGCCATGGTTGGCGCAACGATGGTGGTCAGGAACGCTGCCGGGCGCGAGGGTCGCGTGACCATGCAGGATGATCTGCCGCCGCGTCCGCTGCCCTCCTTCGAGAACGCCCTCGAACCCAAGAAGGTGGTGGACGAGTCGAACGTCTACTCGAAGCCGGTCGAACAGAAGGAGCGCTTCGAGGAATGGTCGGTTGAAAAACCGGCCGCCCCAGCGGAGGCTGCTCCCGAAGCGGTGCCTGCCGCCGCGCCCGGAAGCGAAGCGTCGTGATCCTCCTGGTCACACCGCCGTTTGTTCAGCTGAACACGCCATACCCCGCCATGCCAACGCTGGCGGGGTTTCTTTCCTCCCGCGGGTATCGGGTGGCCCAGCGCGACCTGTCGGTTGAGGTTGCCGTCGAGCTCCTCGAGACTTTCGGCGGCGACGAGGCCGGCGAGGCGCTGGAGATACTCCGCAACCCAGCGCTCTCCGACGAGGCCAAGACGCCGGCGGCGGCGTTTCTGGACGATCTTGCCCTTACCATTCGCGACGAGGTGGATCCTGATTTCGGCTTTTCGCGCTATGCCGAGCACCTAGGCGCCGCCGTGCCTGATTTCGGAATCGTATTGCGGCGCCTGCGGCGGCGCAGTGCCGTCGACCGCATCGTCGAGGCGAAAACCCGCGAGGCCCTGGAGGCGGTTGGGTTCCTCAGGCCCTCGGCCGATGGAGAGCGGATGATTGTGGGCATTACCTGCCCCTTCCCCGGGACTCTTCTCGCCGCCTTCCGCATCGCCAGCGCCGTGCGCCGCCTGGCCCCGCACGTGGAGCTGGTCCTCGGCGGCGGATATGTGAACACCGAGCTGCGTGCACTCGATGACCGCAGAATCGGCAGGTTCTTCGATGTCGTTATGTACGACGAGGGGTACGCACCGTGGCTTGAGTTCCTTGGTGGCGAGGCGGACAACATTCCGGTATTCGTGCGCCCGTCGTATTCGGGACTCGACCTTTCGCTCTATTTCGACATGCCGGAAAGCGAGAATCCAATGCATCGTCTGTGGTCGACCGGGCGCTGGATCAAACTGCAGGCGGCGAAGGGATGCTATTGGCACCGGTGTGCGTTTTGCGATGTGACGCTGGACTACATCAGGCACTTCGCGATGCCGCGTCCGGAGGAGGTAGTGGACGCCATGGTGTCGCTTGCCGACGAGTTCCGCTCCGTCTCCGGCACTCCATCGTTCCATTTTACCGACGAGGCACTGCCGCCGGCGTTGATCGGCGGCCTGTGCCGGGAACTGATTCGCCGCCGGTTCAAGTGTCGATGGTGGGGCAATATCCGCTTCGACTCCGCCTTTGGTCCGGAATTGGTGCACCTGATGTCCAGAGCAGGGTGCATTGCCGTTTCGGGCGGACTCGAATGCGCCGAAGATCGGCTGCTCACGCTCATGAACAAGGGGATTTCCTGCGCGTCGGCCAGGCAGACGCTGACCCGCTTACGCGACGAGGGGATAATGGTCCATGCCTACCTGATGTACGGCTTCCCCACCCAGACCGAGCGCGAGGCGCACCGGGCGCTGGCGATGGTTCGCCGCTGTTTCCGCGAGCGTCTGGTGCAGAGCGCATTTTTCCACCGGTTCGCGTTGACCGTGCATTCGCCGGTGGCACGCGATCCGAAGCGGTTTGGCATTCGGCTCGGTCGGGGGGTGAAGGCGGCCCTTGCGATTGCGAACGGCGAGATGGATGGCGGCGGACGCATCTTCGCAATGAACGAGATTCCCTATTCCGAACCCTGGGCGCCGAACTGGACCAGAATCGGGCGGGGGCTTGCGCTGGCGGTGCGGAATTTCAACGAGGGGCGTGGAATTGCGAAGCCAATCGGGTTCTGGTTTCAGAACTGTTCCGCGGCTGGCCGCGGCAGCTCGAGGCGGTGAGGCACGCGACGCCGCGGCAGATTCTCGGCCCAGGCGTCCAGCGTGGCGCAGATGCGCGAGAGCGTGCGTTCCCGGTGGAGCGGCTTGAGGGCGCATTCCCAGACCACGATCAGATTCCAACCCAGCTCTTTCCACTCCTTTTCGTGCCGATGGTCCCGAAGCACGTTCTTCGACCATTTCTCCATCCAGAAGGGGATGTTGGACTTTGGCATGGATGAAAGGGCGCAGCCGTGCCGGTGCCAGAAGCATCCGCGCACCTCTATTATGGTCCTGGCCCGTGCCACCACGACATCGGGATGCCCTGGGAGGCGCTTGTCGCAGACCCTGAAGCGCCATCCGGCGGAGAATATGCGCCGCCGCACCGCGATTTCCGGCGCGGTGTCGCGCGACCTGATTTTCGACATGATCTCCGAGCGCTTTTCTGATGTGACTGTGTCCATGGCAATTAAGATATGCGCGTCGGCCGGCGGAATTTCGCCATTTAATCATTCCGGATGCTGTTCCATTGATTCATTGCTTGAATTTCCACCGAAATTATGGTATAATCCTTGCGTTTATTTTTCAACAAAGAAGGGTGTTTATGGATAAGAAGACGGCAGAAGAAGTTGAGGTCAAAATCGCTGAGCTGATTGGGAATCCTCCGTATGACGTGGCGGCGATCATCGGCAAGATAGACAATGCCGGTGCCGCCGATGCCGAGGCATTGACTATCGCGGCCCTCAAGGCGTTTTCGACGGCAAGGAATTTCGATGGTGCGCTGCAGCTGGTGCAGGCCCATTATCCCGTTCTAGAGGCCAAGCTATCGGCCGTGGGGGTGCGCGACGCCCTGCGCGATGCCACCGACGATCGTCTGATTCGCGCGTATGTGGAATCGGTTGGTTTCGGCGAGCGCTCGGCGCGACGCGCAATCGATCCCGTGGAGCGCCTCCTGCGCCTGCTTTCCTTCCGCAAGGGAGTGTTCGTCCTTCATTCCGAGTGGGGCCTTGGCGAGATCATGCGCCTCGACGACTTCTATCGTCGCGTAACGGTTGATTTCCGCAATCGCCGCGACCAGCAGTTCTCGTTCGAAGTCGCGGCGGACGCCCTGCTCGACGTTCCGGAAAAGCACATCCTCTATCTCCAGCGCCAGGATCCGGAGAATGTCGAGAGGATGATCAAGGAGAAGCCCGGCGAATTCGTCAAGTCCATGCTGTCCAGTTTCGGCGACATGACGGTTGTCCGTCTGGAGGAGCTCAGCGCCCGCTACGGCTTCGTGAAGTCGGCGAACTGGAAGAAGTTCTGGGATCTTGCGCGCGCCGATCTTCGCAAGGACCGGCTGGTCGACATTCCGGCCCGCCGTGCCGAGCCGCTGCACCTCAAGGCCACGGCCGAGACCTACGGCGACGCATGGTTCAGCGCCTTCACGCAGCTCAAGGATCCCAAGAGCATCCTCTCCAGCGTCCGCGAGTTCGAGGCGCTCGGCAAGGTCAGGGAGATTTCCGACGAAAGCCGCGACCAGATCGCCAAGCGCCTCGCGTTTGCGCTCAAGGGCGCCCGCGGCGTGGACGACGCCCTCTACGCGCGCATAGCGTTCTGCCTTGACGAGCTCAAGCTCGACGAGGCGTCCGTGGTCAAGGCACGCAACTACCTCTGGGAGGGCGACCGCTACATCGCCGCCGCCCGCGATCTGCCTTCCCGCGAGACCGGCGCGCTCGTTGTGTTCCTCACCGCCGCCGACCGCGAGGCCACCAAGCTCCGTCTCTTCGAGGCCCTGCCCAGGATGTGCTTCTCGTTCCTTTCCGAGACGCTCAACTACTTCATCAACGATGCCGACTGCGAAGACGCGGCCACGGCGTTGTTGCGCGACCCCGAAGCGCCGCCGACGCTGGTCACGCTCGTCCTCGGGCGCTATTCCAATTTCAAGCACTGGTCCAAGCTGCCGCCACTGGTGGTGATCCTCACCCATGCCATCGCCCTGGGCGAAGGGCGCCAGAGCGGCGAGACGCTCAAGATGCAGAACATGGTGCGGCGCCTCTTCTCGGAGGAGAAGTGGCTCAAGGATACCTTCGCCCAGCTCTCGGAGGCCGACCAGGCGCTGTTCTTCGAGCGCTTCCAGGCCTCCATCGCCTGGGAGCCCTCCTCCCACCAGCGCATCGTGGTGCGCATGACGCACATCGTTCCCTCGCTGGCGGACCGTCTCGTCCGGCACGAGGAGGTCAAGAAGGTCGAGCGCATCACCTCGATTCGTTCCTACGCCGAGCGCCAGGCAGCGTACGAGAAGCTCGTCAAGGTGGATATTCCCAACAACACGAAGCGCATCGAGTTCGCCCGCAGCTACGGCGACCTCAGCGAAAACGCCGAATACCAGTACGCCAAGGACGAGCAGCGCGCGCTGCTTCAGAAGCAGCAGCTCATGCAGGACGACCTCAACAACGTCAGGGCGGTCGACTTCGCCGATGTCGAGGTTGCCGAGGTGTGCCCGGGCGCGATGGTCACCATCGTATCCGCCTCCGGCGAGCGTCGCGTCTACACCGTGCTTGGCGAGTGGGACGACGATCCCGAGCGCGGCATCCTTTCCAACCTCAGCCAGCTCGCCAGGAACATGCTTGGCAAGAAGGCTGGTGACACCTTCGAGCTCCCCGCCGCCGATGGCTCGGTGTCGGTGGGCACGATCGAGGGGGTTGCGGCCATTACCGACGAGATCCGCGAGTGGATCAAGTCTCCGAAAGTTGCCAGCGTTTGATTCGCGTCAAGAATGCGGTATAGATTTGGAGGAATGACATGAGTTCCAAAAAGATTGCCCCGTCTAAAAAGGATGCCTCTTCCAAGAAGTCGGCACCCGCCAAGAAGCCGGCATCCGCCAAGAAACCGGCGGCGGTCAAGAAGTCGGCACCCGCCAAGAAACCGGCGGCGGTCAAGAAACCGGCACCCGCCAAGAAGCCGATCCAGGCGAAGAAGCCCGTGGCGACCAAGAAGGCGGAGTCGGCGAAAAAGACGGTTGTGGCGAAGCCTGCCGTGGCGAAGAAGCCCGCAGTGGCGAAGAAGCCGGGCGCACCGAAGGCCGAAACGTCTGTGAAGAAGTCCGCAGACGTTAAGAAGGCGTCGAACCATAAGGTCTCCCCCAGCCCCGAGGTTGAGGTCAAGGAGGGTGCCGATAGTCGCAAGACCGCGGGCAAGAAGTCGAGGGCGTCATCCCAGAAGCCCGATATTGCTCAGTTCGAGAACAAGGAGCGTGATTTAGCGTTCAGGTTCGCCGAACAGAAAAAGCAGCAGGCGATCCAGGAGGAACAACGTCTGGCGGCGGAGGAGGTCGTGGTTCGGCTTTCCCGTCGGCCCACCTCACGTGCACGTGGCGAGGACACGCTCCAGTTCGCGAAATCCGATCTGGAGGACTTCCGCAAGCGCCTGATCCTGCTGCGTCAGGAGGCCCTTGGGCAGAGCGCCACCCTGCGCCATGTGGCGCTGGAGAAGACCGACGAGCGCGGCGGTGAGGAGGAGGATGGTTCCGACGCCTTCATGCGCCTTCAGAATCTCAACCAGGTGAACACCCAGAACCGGATCATACAGAAGATCGACGAGGCTCTGCACCGCATTGCGGACGGCACCTACGGAATCTGCGAAATGTGCGGGCAGCTTATCCGCAAGCCGCGGTTGATGAATCTTCCGTTTGTGCATACCTGCATGGAATGCCAGAATAAGATGGAGAATCCCTATCGGCAGGGGTGAACGCAATGCTGCGCCGCCTGATCCAGTCGTTTGTCGTCGTGACGCATCTGCTTCTTCTTGACCAGATCGTCAAGGCGCTGGCGGTGGTTCATCTGAAGGGGGCTCCGCCGTTCAAGGTCATCGAAGGCGTGTTCGATCTCGCGTACGTGGAGAATCGCGGCTGCGCGTGGGGGATGTTCCAGGGAAGCGTCTGGCCGCTGGCCATCTTCGCGATGGTCGCCATGGCGCTTCTGATCTGGAAGCGGCGTTCGGTCTTTCCTGCCGGAAAGACGGGTCTGGTGGCTGAGTTCCTGCTCTATTCCGGAATAGTCGGCAATCTCTGCGATCGCGTATTTCGGGGTTTTGTGGTGGATATGTTCGACTTTCACTGGGGCGTGCATCATTTCCCCTGTTTCAATGTTGCCGATTCCTACATCACCGTCGCCGCTACGCTTCTGATCGTCTTCGAGTTCTTCTGTCACAGGAAGGGGGCGCAGTCTTGAAAATGTTCATCTCCGTATTCTGCGCGATGCTTTCGCTCGTTCTGGCGGCCGCTGATGAATCGCGTTCGCCGATGGACTGGAAGAGCGTGGATCCTGCCGCCATCTCCGCCTGGAAGAAGTCCGCCCAGGCTCCCGACGGACTGTTTGTGGACGCCAAATCGCGTATGGTCACGTTTCTTGCCGAGGCAACCGGTGTGCGTGGTGGCGAGACCGTCGAGTTTCTGGCGATAGGCCCTCTTTCCGACCGGGCCTACGAGTCGATTTTCGTGTCCGTCGCCTCGCCGGATGCGATTGCCGCCGCCTGCGCCCGGATCGGCATTCCCAACGGGGTGCCGGGTTCCTTGCTCCAAGCGCGCCTGTGGCCACAGGGCGAGAAGGTTGCACTGCGCGTCAGACGGGTGGGCGAGGAAGCGTCTGGCCCGGTGGGCAGGGTGCTGGACGACGCCGGGGCCGAGGGCGAGGATTCTGCGCTGGCTGGCGAGTTCGTGTGGACAGGCGGCGAGCGCGTGGACGGTGGCCTGGTGGCGTCCACCAACGAGCCCTGCGCCGTCTTCGCGCTCTACACGCATGCGCCTTCCGCGCTGCAGCTGGGCGCACCGCTGGATCAGTCTGCCGCCTATGGACGCTTCCGTGCGCATGGTACGCTGCCCAAGGGGCAGCTCTGGGAGATTTCCATCGCCTGGAGCGGACGATGCCGGGTGCTTGAACGCGAGCTGCTGCTAGACGCCGCCAATGTTGCCGATGCTCTGTCAGCGCTTCGCCGCGATGCCGCCGATCACGACGTCTACGTCCGCCTCGCCTTCAAACCCGACGTGACCATCGGCACCGCGGCTGGGATTGCGAAGGCGTTCGAGGCGCTGGACGGTTCCGCGCTCAGGATGAACGGGGCCGCGAAGGGCAGCTTCTTCTACCGCGCCTTTCTGCCCGATCCCGTCTGGCGCAACCGCGCCTCCCGCACTTTCCAGCCCTTCGAGGTGCATGTGGCGGCGGATGGCGCCAAGACGTTCGTGTTCTGCGAGGAGGATTGGAGCGGGGAGGGGCTGGATCCCGTGCTGCGCCCGAAGTCGACTCCGTTCCGGGACTGGAATGAAGTGGCGGCGCTGATTGCCGGCACCGGCGAGCAGGGAAGCAAGATCAACGTGATGCTGCTATTCGCGCCGAAATCTACGCCGGTCGCGCAGCTGACCGGGGCCACCGTGCTGGCCCCGAGAATTTCGACTTTCTACGTGTTCCAGGAATGACCGTCGCGAAGCATTGACTGGAACCAGGACAACGATCAATCAAGGAGGGAAGATGGCGAAAGCATTGAACATAGTGGTGTGCGGGTCACTGGTGCCCGATCCGCTGCAGACATTGGAGCCGGTGCAGACCCCGCAGGGGCCGGGCCTCAAAAACGAGCAGATGCTTCCGAGCGTGCTGGATCCTTGGGCGGCGTGTGCGCTCTACGAGGCGGCGCAGCTGGCGAAGCAGCGCACCGGGTCCAAGATATACCTGGTGGCGCTCGGTCCCAAGGCCAAGCTTCAGCAGCTGATGATGACCGTCGCCCAGAAGGCGCCGTTCACGCTTGTGGCGGTGAATGCGCCGGCCGGTGGATTCACCGATTCGAAGCTGGTGGCGGAGGAGCTCGCCAAGGCGATTCGCGCCATACCGGGGCTGGACATGTCGGCCACGCTGCTCTTCGGCGGCTGTGCCAGTGCCTCCCGCGATGCCGGCACCACGCTCCAGTTCGTGGCCGAGAAGCTCGGCATCGGCGAGTTCTTCGCCGCCGTGGATGAGCTGAAGCTCGCCGATGACGACACCTTCACCACGCTTGAGCGCATCGAGGGTGGGCAGTATCTGTCCTCCACCTGCGCCGGATTTCCGGCAGCGGTTGGCTGGGCCACCGGCAGCCTGCCCGAACCGCCGAACAACCCCCAGATCGGCATGATGAACATGCGCGGCGTGATGCCGGCGCTGATGAAGGCCCCGATGGCGAACGTGGGCGTTGGCTCGATCGCCTATGCCTCTGCCGAGACGCCTTCGGCCAAGCGGGACACCGTGGTGAAGAAGGACATGTCCGCAGCGGACATCGCACGCGAGCTGGTCGCCTGGATCAAGGGTTGATTCCGGACTGGCGCAACGAAAGGACAGAAGAAATGACGATCAAGGCGTTTTCACTCGATGGCAATGGAACTTTCTCCGGCGATGTCGGCGCGTTCGCGGCGGCGATCAAGGAGGCCGGCGCCGAGCTGATTCTCGCTCCCGCCACGTCCCGTGCACGCCGTGCAATGCCGGCGGCCGCGCTGCGTGCTGGCGCGGAAATCGACACCGGCATTGTCGATGTCGAACTTGCGGACGGCAAGGTCACGGTCCAGCGCTGGGTCTACCGCCAGCGCATTCTCGTGAAATTCTCCCGCACTGCCGCCCCGTGGGTGCTGCTTGTGGACCCCGCGCTCTTCGCCGGCGTGTGCGCCAAATTAGGCGTTGATCCCCAGCCGCTCGATGTCCCAGCCCCCCAGGCGGGGGCGCGCACCACGGTGAACGGCGTCGTCGCGGCTGGCAGTGGCGGCGAGTCGACGGTTAAGCCCGATGCCGAACTGCTGTTCGTGGCCGGGGCGGGCTGGACCAAGAAGCAGGCGGATGGCGCGGCGCATCTCGACGAGGCTGCCGCCGCCATCACCGGATTCCTCGCCAAGAGCGGCGCGTCGCTCGGTTCCTCCAAGTCGCTTGTCGACATGCCGGAGGCGGCGAAGGCGCTGTCGTTCATGAGCCACATGAACCAGGTCGGCCAGACCGGCTCGACGCCGCGTCACGCGAAGGGCCTTGCCACCTGCTGCCACGGCGAGGAGCCGCACGTGGTGGGCTGGCGCTTCATCGGCGAACGCCGGGCGGTCAATCTCGATGCCAACTGCGGCTGGGCGCAGGGCAAGGCGGATGTGCTGTATGTTGCCGACGCCTTCGAGGTCGTGCGCGAACTAAACGGGATGCTCTAGGTCATGCGTATCGTATTCATGGGATCATCCGCCGCCTCGGCGACGTGTCTGCATGCGCTGCTGCGCATTCCCGGCCTACAGGTGGTGGGCGTGGTCACGCAGCCCGACCGGCCCGCCGGCCGCGGCCGCGACCTCAAGATGTGCCCCTGCCGGGAGTATGCGCTCTCGCGGGGAATCAGCAGCTGCCTGATGCCAGAGAACGTGAACTCTCCGGAGGCGGTGGAATGGATCCGCGAGCGCCGTCCGGATGTGATAACGGTGGTGGCGTTCGGCCAGTTCCTCAAGGACGACATTCTCAACATGCCGCCCAAGGGATGCATCAACTGCCATTTCTCGCTGTTGCCGAAATACCGCGGCGCATCGCCGGTCACCGCCGCGCTGCTGGCTGGCGACGAGCTTACCGGCGTCTCCATTATCCGCATGGGCCGCGGGATGGACGATGGCCCGATTCTGCGCCAGCGGGTGGAGCCGATCGACATGGACGACACCGGCGACAGTCTGATGGCCAAGCTGGCGATTTGCGGCGGCGTGACGCTGGCGACTACGCTCAAGATGATGTCAGCCGGCACCCTCCCGCCGCCAGTGGAGCAGGAGGATGCGAGAGCGACGTTCGCCCACAAGATTCGCAAGACCGACGGTCTCATCCAATGGAAGCGGCGTTCCAGTGAAATCGAGTTGCTGCTGCGTGCCTACACGCCGTGGCCTGGTTGCTACACCTTCCTGCCGCAGCGCTTCCGCCGCAAGGGAAATTCAGGCCGCGTCGTGGTTACCGGCGTCGAGTTCCTCAAGACCGACCAGATCGATCCGAAATGGCGCGGCGAACTGCCGGGTACGGTGCTGGAGACCACCAAGCGGGGACCTGTGGTGCGCACTGGAGACGGTGCCCTGCTGCTCACCTCGCTCAAAGCCGAGGGGGCGAAGGAGCTCACCGGCGGCGAGTTCCTGAGCGGACGCCAGCTGATGCCGCGTTCCGACATGCTGCTCGAGGAGTGAGCCGATGCCAATGAACGGAAAGCCAGGCAAGGCCGGCCGGACGGCCAAGGCGCCGCTCACGAAGGAAGAGCGCAGACGCAGGATCAAGGCGATCCAGGCGGGGTTTGAGGCGCAGCGTCGCGAACTCGGGATGAAGGCGCCTTCCTTCCACCGAGGTCCGGCCTTCTACCTCGGCCTGATGGCGGTGATGGCGATACTCGGGCTCTCACTTGTCCGCACCGCCGAGAAGGGCGGTAGCTCCGGGAAGGTGCTGTCGGGCAAGATCGTTCAGGCTACGCGCAGTCTGGATGCCTTCGCGGAGGCGTTGGGGCGTTTCAAGTTCCATACCGGGGAGTATCCGTCGATTGCCGAAGGTGGCCTTGAGGCGCTTGCCAGCAAGGAGGTTACCCGCAAGGGATGGGTTGGCCCCTACATTCACAAGCGAGTGTGGAACGAACCCCTGCCCAAGGATCCGTGGAAGAACGCCTGGGTATATGACCCCGCTTGCGATACGAATGGGGTGCCGACGCTGCTTTCGTGCGGACCCGATGGCCAGCGCGGCACTGCAGACGACATTCTGCCCGACCGTGCGCTCTTCTCCAAGCCGTTCCGCGACACGACCTGGACCAACGACTGGGCTCCATACCGCCTGCGCGGCATCATCGTGGTGCCAAAGAAGAAATGAGGTCTTCAGTTATGGATTTCTCCCATGCAAGCGACCACACCGTCTACGAATATCTCAAGCTGCAGGACGCAGACGCATGGCGGCTAGTGTGGGAAAAGGCGGTGCTGGCTGAAGCCAAAAGTGCACGTAGCGCGGAAATGGCGCGCAAATGGGGAATTACGGCGGAGGAGCTAATGAGCATGCTCTACGTCGAGATGATCGGCGCCAACAAGCTGGCCCTGTTCCGCGATGATGGCGGCAGTATCTGGGGTTGGTTGCGCCAGTACGTGCGTGGTTACATAAGACGCGCAAATCCTGCTGAAAAACGCGAAATATCGCTAGAAGGGCTGGTTTCCGAAGATAGTGACGGCGATAGGGACGGCGAGGCAGAGGAGAAAATCGCGAAAAAGATGTCAGATGCCTCGTCCGGCGCGTCCTATACCGCCGAAGACCCTGCGATACGCCGTCGGGAGGAGTGGCAGCTGGTGCAGAAATGCTTTGCCGATCTCTTCCGGAAGAATCCGATGCGTGCCTACGTCCACTGGCTGCGTCTTCGCATGAACCTGTCTTCGATCGAGATCAAGAACATGCTCGGCATGAGTTCGGCGGCGAATGTTGACCAGACGTTCGCGCGGGCTCTGAAGGACATGAAGGAATTGAAGGAGAAGTACGATGAACGAATTTGAGCGGACCGAGAATGGTCAGACCGCCGAGGAGCGTGCATTTATTGACCGCTTCACCGCGGAATACTGCCGCCCGCACGTTGCGGTGGTGGCGCAGCGTCTCGCCTCGTTCGTCGAGGCGCGCCGGTTCGCGCTAGTTGGTGCCGCCAGCGGTTTCGTGATGGCGGCGGGCGAAAGCGACTCGGCGGCGGCGGTGAAGGCGCCCGAGGAGGAGGTCGCCTTCACTTTTGCCAGTGCTGGCGATCCAGAGGCCTCCGATGCCTGGCGGGCCTCGCTGGTGGTGCCGCCTGGCGCCACTGCCGATACGGTTCTATCCCTCAAGGTGTTTGAGGCGAATGGGGGAGCCTGCGCCGGCGGCACCTTCCGTCTTGCGGGCATCACGCTGCCGCTGTCGGGCGATGGCACCGCGCTGATTCCGTTCGGGGTTTTCCTTGCCGGGATAAAGGATTCTGACGTGGCGCTGGTGCGCCCTGGCGCCAAGCCGGTCGATGGCACGCTTGCCTTCTTTGCATGAGTCAGGCGCCTCACATATTCCCTGCCGCCCAGGCGTCTTTTCTGCGCGCCATGGAGAATGGCACCTACAGGGCCTCCGCGCTTTCGCACGGTACCCCGTCCACGGTGTCGCTCGTAAAGTCGATGCCGCCGGTGTACCAGCAGTCGCTGCAGGGGACGTGCGTGGCGAATGCAGTCACTGCGCTGCTCGAATATCATTGCGACTGCCGGCTGCGTCTCAGCGTGCAGTTCCTGCATGCCGCCACCAAGGCGATCGAGCGCGCGGGAATGGAGCGTGAACTTGTGCGTGTGGCGTCTGGCGAGGCACCGGGAGCCGCGTTCGAGGCGATCTTCCATGCCAATCTGGCGCAGCTGCGGATGCTGGCCGACGCCAACGGGGGGATGCAGTCGCCGGCCATGGGCCCGTATGTGCGCAGCTTTGTGGACGGCGTTCGCGAGCGTTTCGCCATGTCGAGTGGCAGTCTGCTGCGCTCCTGCTTCGCCGCGGTCGAGAGCCAGGGCGTATGCCGCTACTCGCTCTGGCCGTATGCGTCCACTCGGGCGGCGGGGCTGTTCAATGGCGTGGATGATCCCGCGTTTCCGCCTGGGTCGCGCGAGGACGCGCTCAAGCACCGGGTGGTTTCGGGGCTCTATCTCCTGCCCACGCCCAACAATGTGGACGAGATCCGCGGCATCCTCTCGGGCGCCAACTCCCGGCGTCCGATGCCGGTGGCGGTAACGGTCGACTTCTTCGAGGGCCGGGACGGCGAAACCTACGCCTTCCCCGATGTCGAGACGGCGGCGGACGGGAATCTCGTTTCCGTTCAGGCGCGCAAGGGGGTTCACTGCGTGCTGCTCGTTGGCTACCACGACAGCTCGTCCAGCCCTGGCGGCGGCTATTTCATCTTCCGCAACTCCATGGGCGAGGCCTGGGGAAATCGTGGCTACGGCAAGATTCCGTATGCCTATGTCGAGTGTTTCGCGGTCGAGGCGGGCACGATCATGCAGGATATGGTCGACTACGCCGGCGATGGCTATGGTGGCCTTGCCAAGGCGGCCTCCGCGGGCGGCAATCCGAGGAGGAAGCGCAGTCTGTGGGTGACTTTGCTGATCAATCTTCTGCTGGCGCTGCTGGTGGCGGGGATTACCATCGCCATCGGGGTCTTCTTCGACGACCCGCTGGGGCTGCGTCATGACGATCCGCCGCCAGTGTCGCCCGCGTTGATCGACGATCCGGCGTCCGCGCTGTCAGTCCCGGTGCCGCCGCCCGCCACACCAGAGACGGTTCCCGCACCCGCTCCCACGCCGGTGCCGCCCACGTTCGTGCCGCAGCACCCAGAGGTGGGGGCGATGCCGCCGAAGCTGAACCGGAGAAAACCGGTCAAGGATCATCTGATTTTCGTGCCGGCGCGGCAGAAACCAGATGCGTCGGCGGTGACTCCGGCGCCGGCTGTTCCCGCCCCTGACGGACGCGAACCGAAAAAAAAGCAGAATGGCGCGTCAGATTGGTAGTGGATTTGTTCCCTTAGTTCTTGTGTTTCAAAAGAATGTTTGCTAAAATAGTGGTGTAATAAAGAAAGAGGAGATTTGGAGTATGAGCATGCTTCCCATTAAGAAGATCGCCCGCCGCACTCTGCTTGCGGGAATTCTGGCCGGTATCTGCGTTGGCTGCATTACCTACCACACGCCGCCGATGGATCGGCGCATAACGGTTGCGCCCGAACTGGGCGACGCCATCTGGGTGACCGACGTACGGCTCTCGAAGGGTGTGTCGCAGCATTACACCATGCAGGCGAACATCGTCAACAACACCGATGGCGTGATGCGCGTCGAGTACAAGACCGTGTGGCTGGACGCCGCCGGGATGCAGCTCGACAGCGTGGTTTCCTCCTGGCAGCCGATGAGCGCGGCCCCGCGCGACGTGGTTGCGCTTGCCGCCACCGCGCCTTCGCCGCAGGCGGTGGACTTCCGCCTCTACATCCAGGCGGAGCACGGTAGCAGGTAGGTTGAAAAAGTCTTAAGGTTTTAACATCAATATCTCGAGGAACGATAAAATGAAGAGAATAATGGCGATGGCGCTTCTGGCCGGCATTGTGGCCGGCTGCACAACCCCCACCACGATGATCGACCAGTACAATGATCGCGGCCCGCAGGTAGCGGGCATCGACTACCGCAATCTCAAGGAGGCGGCGAACGCGATGCTACAGTCGCTGTACCGCAGCGGCCGCCTCGATCGCGCCGACGGCGGCAGCTACGTGCTCGCCATCGACACGGTCAAGAACGACACTCCCCAGCGTCTGGACACCGATACCCTCACCTCGTTCATCACCGAGGACCTCATGAACAACGGCAAGGTGATGGTCACCTCGGCGATGGCGGCCACGGCCGACAACCGCAGCGGTCTCGTCCAGGGTGCGCGCTCGGTGCGCGGCGACGCCGAGTTCAACCAGGCCACGGTGGCGGCGCAGGGCCAGCTCGTCGCGCCCACCCACACGCTCTACGGCAAGATCGTCCAGCGCGAGATCCGCATGGACAATGGCGACAAGCAGATTGAATACTACTTCCAGCTCCGTCTCGTCGAGGTCGCATCGGGTCTGCAGTGGTGGCAGAAGCAGCACTTCATCGGCAAGCGCACCGATGCCGGCGCCCGCACCTGGTAGAAACAAACACCTAAAACCGGAAGGGTGGAAAGTCAATGAAGAAGATAGTGCTAGTTCTTGGTCTGGCGATGTCGCTGGTGTCGTTCGCCCAGCTGCAGCAGGCCAACAGCATCAAGACCGTCAGCGGGCGTGGCCGCAATGCCGACTACCGCACCGCTATCTACGAGGCGCTCGTGCAGGCGATGAGCCAGGTGCAGGGCGTGTCGCTCCAGGATGCCCGCGACGCATTCTCGGATTCGATGCTCAGCGCCACCAATTCCAAGGTCGGCGAGGACAACGTGGCCCAGATCCGCGAGTCGCTCAAGCAGAGCGTCAGCGCCAAGACGAAGGGACGAGTGCTCGGCTACGACATCGTCTCCGAGCGCCGCGACGAGGCGACGGGCATGTGGTTCATCGAGCTCACTGCCAAGGTGCCTGGCCAGTACACCGTGGGCCTTCCGGCCGACAATCGCCGCCGCATGGTGGTGCTGCCGTTCAAGTCGCTCACCTCCGAGGTGAACGTGTTCGGCAAGCAGCTCCAGATGTCCACCACCTGCGAGGGCATTGCCGCTCGCCTCAACGAGAACCTCGTCCAGACCCGCCGGTTCACGATGCTCGACCGCGCCTTCGATGCCGACACCAAGGCCGAGCTCTCGCGCCTGAACCTCGAGAATGCGTCCGCCGGCGACTTCGGTCGCTTCCAGCAGATGCTGGTCACCGACTATCTGGTGATCGGCACGGTGAAGATGTACTCCTCGCCCGGCACCACCTTCAATGCGTACACCGGCGTCACTTCCCAGAACGACGGGCCGTTCATCGAGGTGGCGTACCGCGTGATCCTCGCGCCCACCACCCAGCTCAAGTGGGCGGGCACGGTGATCGTCCCCTATTCCGCCTGCCGCGGCGACTCCATCGACACGGCGATCGCCTCCGGCCTCGCCGCCGCCTCGCGCGAGGTGTGCCACGACATTGTGGACAACATCTACCCGATGCGCGTCACCGCCAAGACCACGTACGAGCTTGTGCTCAACCAGGGCGGCGTGAACGTGCGCGAGGGGGCGATGTACGAGGTGTTCAACCGCGGCGAGGCCATCGTCGACGTCTCGAGCGGCGAGGTGCTTGGCAGCCCCGAGGAGAAGATCGCCACCATCCAGGTCACGCGCGTCGATCCCAAGATGAGCTATGCCACGGTGGTCGATGGTGCGCCGCTCGCGCAGATTCCCGTTGGCGCGGTGGTGCGCCGTCCGCGTGCGCCCGCCGCAGGGGCGGCGCCGGCCGGCGCCGGCACCGCAGTGCGCACGCTCCCCGGCGGCGCGGTGATCTCGCCCTGGAAGAAGTAGACGATCGGCTTTCGCTTTCTCAATTCAATTAAACCCACAACAAGGAACAAGACGATATGAAGACTCTCATGCTCAGATCCGCTTTTGCGGCGGTCGCTTTCGCCGCTGGCGCGGTTTCGGCCCAGGATGCCGGTGCGGCCCCTGCCGCCCCCGCCCCCGCGGCTGCTCCTGCCGCTGTTGTCCCCGCTGTTCGGGCGGCGCCAGCCGCTGCACCGATGGCGCTCGCCACCCCCAACGACCAGGGCCCGGCAATCGTGGCCGAGAACCAGAAGCACGCCCCCGCCGTGAAGCCGGCCAGCAAGGGCGTCGACGCCAACACCGCGGTCCAGAAGGCGCTTACCGCGCGTGGCTTTGACCAGAAGTACGACGAGAAGCGCGGGTCGATCATCCAGGTCGGACAGGCCGTCGACAATGTAAAGGATCCCGCCGCGCCCGACTTCATGCTCAAGCGCGAGCTGCTCGTGCGTCAGGCAGAGCTTGCCGCGAAGATCCAGATCGCCTCCATGGTCCGTCGCCAGATGAACGGTTCCACCCGCGTCAACACCCCTGGCACCAGGGAGCGCGAGGAGTTCCAGCAGAAGTTTGCCGACCAGATCGCCGAAGCCGAGCGTCAGCAGGCGAAGGTGAAGGAACTGCTGCAGCATCTCGAGCAGGCCGAGGGCAACATGCTCGCCGGGGTCACGGTTGCCGACCAGTGGAAGCGCCTGATGGACGGCGTGATCAGCCGGCTCGACGCGAAGTACAACAAGGACGACATCGTCGCCGAAAAGCAGCAGCAGTATCTCCGGATCAAGTCCGCGTACGAGCAGGCGAAGGCCCAGCTCGACGACCTCGAGCAGAAGAAGGACTCGATGTTCCCGCGCAAGACCACTGAGACCGAGGCGGAATCGTATGCCCAGATGCGTCTTTGCGGCAGCGTGAACCTTGTCCAGTCCGAGAGCTGGGACGGTGACCTCTTCCAGGTGGCGGTGGCGGTGGTGTGGAGCCCCAAGCTCCAGGAACGCGCGCTGCTGACCCTTGGCTGCGGCCTCCCGGCTGGCGGCAAGCCCGGCGACAAGCCGCTCGACGCCTGGCTCGATGGCCTCGCCGAAAGCGGGGAACTCGCCAAGCTCGTGGGCACCCGCCAGTTCATCGACGACCAGGGCCGCCAGTACGTGCTTGGTTTCTCCGCCGCCGAAGTGCGCAAGGACGCGACTGAATACGAGGATGCGATGATGCAGGCGGATCTGCTTGCCCAGCAGGCGGTCGCCTTCTACCTCTACAGCGAGGGTGATGGTTCCGCGAAGGTTCGTGCCGAAATGGCCAAGTTCAAGGGTCGAGTGTCGGACGCCGCCGCCAGCGTGAGCGGCGAAATGATGCAGTCGCTCCCGAAGGACTTCACCATCAGCGGCCTTGGCAAGGTCTACAGCGGCAAGTGCCTGAACGAACTTTCCGGCAAGGAGATCTATGTCTCGGTGGCTGCGGTTGACAGCGTTCTTGCCGGCCGTTCGAGCGAGATCCTGAAGAGCTGGTACGCGGGGGCCGCCCAGGCGATCGCCACCAGTCAGTTCATGCAGGGCGAGCAGCAGGGGATGAGCGACGCCCTCGAACACGTCAGGAATTCGCCCGAGGCGGCCGCCCGCGGTCGTGAGAAGGGCGTGAACGCCGTGATCAATGCGCTGAATCCTGCCCCCGCG
>JAZRXT010000053.1:0-9641 GCA_045600365.1 Kiritimatiellia bacterium
TGGATGTGCAAAGCGCAGATTTCTGATCGTCTTCCGCGCGCGGCGTAGCCGCTTTCCGCGCATTCCGCATTAAAATCAAACTACCCGACACCCCAAGCTTCAACAAGTCGTTTTGCCGTCGAGCCTTTCAGAAAAGCGTCGCCCCTGACAGTCCTGCGTGCCTATGGGATAGCACCGGGCGAAAACCGGGGTGGCACATTGGAGAACATGCCGTATTTACTGGGGTTTGAGAAATACTTCGCGTCGGCTATGGGATGGCAACGCGCCAAAACAGGGCATGGAGCGAAACGAATCGGCACACGCATCGAAGAGACTGAAACCATAATCGCCTAAAAATCAAAACCGCAACGGAATTATCGTCCGTTGCGGCTCAGAGGATTTCACCTACGGGATGGTAGTGGGTTAAATTGTATCAATTTCAGGCGGAAATGCAAGAAAAATCCCCAACAGCCACCCCACAAACATGACAAGACATGTTAGACCGGTTTTATCACATTTCACACACGTTGTACCTATTGCCTGAGGCGGTGACGCGCGATCACCTCGTCCTGCCAGCGCTTCGAGAGGTGGATGAATCTCGCCGAGAAACCGCATACTCTTACGATCAGGTCGGCATGGCGTTCAGGGTGAACCTGGGCGTCAAGCAGTTCCTCGACCGAATTGCAGTTCGGCTGAATCATATGGGAGCCCTTTTCGCAGAAGACCCTCAATATCGCCGCCAGGGTAGGCGCACTCATCGCGCTGCGGTCGAAGGTGAGGTTCACGTTCGAGGCGAATAGACACTCGTGCGGCAACTCGCCGATCGCGTTCATCAGGGTCGGCACGTCGCTCCTGCACTTCACCTCGCTCGGACTAAACCCCTGTGCGAGCTGATCGCCGTTTCGGCGTCCGTCCGGCGTCGCCCTCATCTTCTCTCCCCAGAAGAGAAACTCGCGATAGGTGTAGATGGCAAGCTTGTACTCGCCGCCCTGGTCGCTTCGGAGACCATCCACGTCACGCCGGATCGACCGCATCCACCACGCGAGCTCATCAGTCGTGAAGCGCGTTCCGTCGCCCCACGCCGGCGCCGCAAGTGCGCGCCGGCGCAACGCCTCGCCCTTCTCGCCAACCCAGTTCGAGCGCACGGCGGCTAGATACTCCTTGAGCGTGCAGACCTTCTCCACGAAGCAGATCTGATTGATCGCGGCGATGCAGTCGACGACGTTGCCGATGAATCCCAGCGTGACGATCTTCGGACGCGCCTTCGGCGGCACGCCGCAGTCCATCCTGTCGCGCCTGCTCTCGCTGCAGCCCCAGAGACACATCGAATAGACCGGATGCGGAAACACCTTCGCATTCGCCCCGCCCCAGCGCGTGTACTCGCCCATGATGTCGCGGCAGAAGCGGATCGTGTTGCGGTAGAGGATCTCCCGCACCTCGTCGATGGACTTCGCGTCGTCAATCGAATCGATCTCGAGTCGCAGCTTCGCCTCCAGCTTCGGGTCGCGGTAGATGGTGCGCTCGACGATGCCCATTATCGAGAGGTAGTTCGCCCCGTCAACGTCCATCACCGAGTCGATGTAGCCGTTCCAGCAACCGACGCCGATGTACGACCGCGCGTCTTCAAGTGAAAAACCCTCGCCGAGATACTGCGGAATGTAGCGGTCGTCGTTCAGGAGCGTGAAGACGGCGTGCCCCTTCATGAGCAGTTCGCCGATCTTCTCGAGATAGGCTTTCGACGCCCTCGACGAAATACGCGCATGCAGCTTCGGGAACACGCACGCCTCCTTGAAATGCGCGTCGAAGAACATTGTCGTCAGCTCGTTGTTCACCCAGTTGCCGTCCTTGTCGCAACCGCCGAGGGACATCGGAATCTCCATCTCGCTGTCGTTGTAGCTCGAAATCGTCATGTCCGCCTTGAAGTGGCAGTCGGCCGTCACGAGAAACTTCGCGACCAGTTCCTCCGCCTCCGCTTTCGTCAGCCGTCCCGCCGCAAGGTCAGCCCGGTAGAGGTCGATGAGCCAGGCGTCGGGACGTCCCAGCGAAAAGCAGTTGACGCCATCGACATAGCCGAGGATCTCCCGTACGAACCAGAGCGTGTTCAGCCCCTCGAAGAACGTCCGCGGCGGCTCCCACGGACAGCGTGCGGCCGCCTCCGCGATGCGAAGAAAACGCCTCCTCTCTTCACCTTCACCTTCACCTTCACCAAATTTCTTCACCCTCTCTTTCGCCTCCGCCGAAAACGCGAGCTGAATCTCGTGGATCGTGTCGAAGCCGAGTAGTGCGGTCTCAAGTTCCTTGCGGCCGAGGGGATCGTCCTTCGGGCACTTCTCGAGCGCCGCCGCCACCTCGGCACGGATACCGCCAAAGCCCTTCTCCAGAACCGCGCGAAACGGCGGTACGTGGTGCATGTCGTCGGAAAACGGTCCGCAGCAGAGCGCAAGACACTGTCCCGACCGCGCCCCGAGGAGCTGAAACGCAGAGTCGGGGATGAGGTTCTGGGTCTTGTAGAACTTGCGGCAGAGGCGGTTCACGATTCGCGCTGGGCGCATTCCTCCCCATCCGCCATTGACTCCCGCCTCGAAATAGAACGGAGACTTCTTGAAGAGAAACGGCACGAAATGACGCTGCATCGACCGATAGCAGGCCTGGCGCAGGTCGAGCGCGTCATAATCGGGATGCTCCGCGCAGTACGCGACGAGATCCGCCTCGATGCGCTTGTAGCTCTCGGGCTGCCGGGCGTCCTTGACGACGTCATTCTCGCCCTGCCCCCAGTCGGGATAAAACGCCCGCAGCTCCTGGCGGAAACCGCCGAGATCGGCGGCTCCCACTACGGAAGCCATCAGCACAAATAGCCACATCAACTTCTTTCCATCATGAATGGCGTCCACCATTGTCGTCTTCTCCTTCCTAACAGTTGAAAAAACGCGCTAATCACGGCACGGACGGCGAGGCGATCGGCTCTCCCCGCAGCTGTTTCGAGAGGTCGGGCTCGAGATAGCATCCGTAGAACGTGGCATTGAGGTCGATCCAGGTGGTGATCATTCTCAGCTCCTCGTCAGTAAGCCGCTCTGCGTGCTTGCCCTTCGACAGTTTGCGCACCAGTCCCGAAGCGAGCGCACCGCGTCCGTTGACGCCCTCCGGCGTCGTCTGCACGTGGTTGTATTCCTCCCAGTTCGGCACCATGCGCAGCTTCTCGCCGGTCTTCTTGTCAGTCCACGTGCGGTAGGTGTACCACTGGAATTGTTTGTTGCAAGAAGTGCGCCCCGTCTTTTCGTCGGTGAAGACAAGAGTCGCGTACGATCTTGTCCAGGGCGCGGAATACTGCCGGTAACCACAGCACACGACGTTGGTGGATACGGAGAAGCGTGAATCCGGTGTGCGCGTGAGGTCAACGCCGCGCGGAGCTTCTGGACCGGAATGGCAAGCAACGCATTTCGCGTCAAAAATTGGCTGCACATTCTCTACGAAACCCCATGGACGACCGCCCTCTGGAGGCACGGCCAGACGCTGCGCCGGCTTCTTCATCGCCTCCGAGACCGTGGCGGCATGTGCGCCCGCTTCGCGCTTGGGCTCGTGGCAGCCCACACACGACACGTGTTCACCCGGCATCAAAGAGGTGGTGGAGCGCATTGTCCGCCACGCCCTGCCCTTTGCATCCAGCACCTGGAAAAGCAGCGGGACCTTCGCCGGCACCAGGAAGCGCGAGGAGCCATCCGCCTCCACATTGGCAAGCCCGATCACACCGCGTGCGTTCTCGTGTCCACCGCAGCCAGTGTTGGGCAGATACTGGTCGGGGGCGGTGCGCGGATAGATCTGCACCACTCGCACCTGCCGGAGCGAACCCGGCGCCGCCTTCGCAAGTCCACGGCCGACGTCGGAAACGAACACCTCGCCCAGGTTCTCGGCCGCCAGCTTCGCGTCTACCTGCGGTATCAGCTTCGGCGGCACCGGACGCGGCAGCAGCGGCTCGGGGCATTCGGCGCCCAGAACGCCATCGCGCCACAGCAACTCGCGCCGTCCGTCCGCCGCCAGCACGTAGAGCCCGAGCGAGGCATTGGGGCACCGACGCGAGGGTTCGTATCCAAGCTCGTCACGGCTCCACGCCACGAGGAATAGATCCTCGCCGTAGGGATGGGGCGAGACGTACCAGTCGTTGTCACGGAAATGATCGGCCGCCGTGCCTTCGTCCTTGACCGGCGCAGGGACGTTCGGCATGTCGTTCTCGGGATAGTGTCCGGGCGTCACATGGGTGATGGACTTCTCGGAGTTCTCGTCGCCAGCGGGGTCGATGAGAATCACGGGGCCACCTGTCACGGCGTGGTGCGCGGAGGCAATGCAGACAATCTTGCGCGAACCCGGAATGGCGCGCGGCTGGAAGGTGCAATGCGGCTTAAACACCTCGTTGCCCCACACCTGCATCGGATTGGTGCCATCGGGTCGCATCTTCCATAGATTCTGGTGGCGCACGGCATCGCGGTCAATGTAGTCCCAGCGGGCGAAGAGAATCTCGCCATCGTTGCTCATCGTGGGGAACCACTCGGCGACGTCGTTCCATGAAAGCTGCCGGATGTCGGAACCGTCCGGTCTCATCCGGAAGAGCGTGTACGCCTGCCAGCGGTTGGAATAGCCATACCAGAAACAGCGGCTCTGCGACCGACGGCGCGACGACATGAACGCGATGTCACCATCGGGTAGAAACTCGGGCATGAAGTCCTCGTAGACGCCGTGCGTGAGCTGCCGAAGCCCGGAGCCATCCGCATTGATCTCCCAGAGATGGTAGTAGTGGTGGTCGCCGTCCTCTTCGTTGACCTTCACCACCTTGTAGGGATCAAGCGCCCCTTCGGTGGCGACAAAGGAGAAGAGTATCTTCTTTGCATCATACGACAGCCGCGGCTGGAGGAAAGACCCACTGGGCATGCGCCCGGCTATGAGGTCACGCGTCTCGAGGGAACGCCCAGGCCGGGAAAGAACAAAGAGCGAACCACCAGGATCCTGCCGCCAGCCGAAATACTGCGCCACCTCGTGGTTCCAGGTGGGAGGACGGCGGGTGATGAACACAATACCGCCCCCAAGCGTCTTCGCCAGCCGAGGATCGGCCAGCAGCTCGGCGCGCGCGAGCAGCTTGCGCTCGAGAAAGGCGAACCAGCCATCGGCGGCGCCATTCAGGCGACCAGCGTCCTGTACCCATTCCGAGATTACGGAGGCCAGCAGTTCTGCGGACATTTCCCCTGCCGCCTTCACCGTTTTCGCGGAAAGCCCGGCAGGCGGCGCGAACCACTGCGGGCGTTCGCGGGCGGCAAGCTGAAGCCCCGCCAGCGCGTTGCCGTCGAAGCGGCGCACGAACGCGCGACCAACGCCTTCCAACGCCACGGACGCCTTGTCAATCTTCACCGCGAAGGTCGGGCAATCCTCCGGAGTCTTCCCCTCAAGACCGATCAGATAGCCGCCATAGCCGTCCTCCCTGTTGCCATCGGTGACGATGCAGAACGGCAGCAGAGCGGTAGCGTCCGGCGGCACACCGCGAAACAGACGCAGGTCCCGCCCCACCCAGTCGAAGGTCGGCTCGGTGATGGCTGGGTGGTCGGGAAAGCGTCCATGCCACAGACTCTTCGTGTGACCGCGCAGGAACGGGACATTGGTAGCGGAGGCGGCGGCGCTCCAATCGACGCGCACAGCACCGTCGGCGAGCGAGACATCGGCAAAACGAAGCGACGCCTTCTGTCCGCACCACTTGCGAGGACAGGGGTCGGGAACGTCCGCCAGAGCCGGATCCACATCGGCCGGCGGCATCCACTTCCAGTCCCCCGGCACCTTCACCACCTCAGCGTATAGCTGTACGCCACATACACACGCCAAAGCCGTCAACATCAATCCCTTGTCCATATCGTTCCCCCATCGGCGGACTTTCACTTCGGCTCGCCATACCAGCTATGCAGCTGGTACATCTCAGGCCAGGTTCCATGGCCCCGGCGCACACCATGGACGATGCCCTTCTCGGACTTGACCCGATTGTACGCGGCGTAGACGCTCATGGGGTCGCAGCACCAGTCGAGGAATCCAACCGAGACCCGGACCGGACAGCGAACGCGCGCGGCGAAGTTGGCACCGTCAAAATACGGCAGATTCGCCATCAACCGCGCACGGCCTTCTGGGGTGGTGCGCGCGGCGAGTCCGCCAAAATGCGGGAAGCTGTCGATGCGACCGGTGGTGAAGCCCTGAATGTCGCTCCCGCCTGGCACGTACATGGCGGCGTAGCGGAACTTGTGGTTGAGACCGGCAAGATACCAGCCGAACATACCACCCTGACTTCCGCCACGGTAACCAAAGCGGTTCTTGTCCACGAACTTGCGTCCGTAGAGCCAGTCGACTGCGCGGTTCCAGCCGAGGATGACGGAGTGGAAGTAGTAGTCTTCGCGCGAATGGTCGAGGCCGGCCCGGCAATAGGCGCCATGGCCATACTTCTCCTTGAGCGCCTTGCTGAGGGCGGCATGGATCGCCTTGCAATCACCCTTCGCGGCGTTAGGATCCATATAGCCGGCGAGATTGTCGCCGTGGAAGATCGAGCCGGTGCGCATATCCACGTCATGGACGAGGCCGTAGAGATGCACGTGGTCGTCGCGCAGCGCCCCGCTCCAGTCGAGCGTCCACGGGCCCTCGCCGGCGCTGGCGATCTCGAACTCAGTGCGGAACGGCGCCTTGGAGCGGTCCTTCGGAACCGTCACGAAGCCGCGCACGCGCCGTCCGAACGTCGCGAAGCTGACGCGATAGAACTCCACCTTGGCGGTCGAGCGCTTCGGATCGAGTTCGATCTGCGGGTCAAGCGGAACCTCGCGTTCAAGACGGGCGATTTCCGAAGCCCAGTAGGCATCGAAGTCAGAAGGCTCGGGGCCGGTCTGGCGGATCTTTTCCGGGGCCACGGCCGCGCCCAGGTAGCCGGCACCTGGGCCCTCGGGCAGCATCTTGCCTTTGACCACGAGACGCAGAAAGCACGGCTTTGCGGCACGATAGCGGACGGTGAAGGGATTCTCCTTCGCGAGGTCAACCTTGCGCGCAAGCAGATCCGGACGCCCCCAGGCGTCGAGCGCTGCGGAAACCTCGCCGGAGCGTACGATCCCGGAGAGGTTGCTGACCGTGACCTTGAACTCAACCTCCTCGCCGATGGCGTATACGGCGTCGGGGCGGTTCATCTCCACTCCGAGCATGTTGACGTTCTGCGCCGCGCCAGACGCGGCTACCGCCGCCATCATGGTGGCGGCGAAAATTGCCTTGCTGATGTTCATCATTGACATTCCTTATCGACATCCCATTGTTGACTACGAGAAGATTATACCACAATCGCAAAACAAGAGCAAGAGCGTTCGAAAATGCCGGGCGGTGGAAGAAGTCGCGCTTGATCTGCTCCACGAAAGCAGGGCGGGCGGACTTGGGGAGTTCACGGTAGGTAGTTCCGAAATTTATGCTGTAGGTGAAATAGAGTTCGTATTCCCTTCGCGCCAGAAACGCGATATTCCGTATCTCCGCAACCCTCTGCGGCTCGTCCGGCACGGGAATCAACTTTCCACCGTTCCAATCCTTCTGTGGAAGGCACCGTTCCGAAAGACGGTACCTTTTCCACAGTCGGCGAGCAAACGTTCGGGAGAATGCCGGAAGTGAGCCTGGAGAGCCGTGACCAGACGGATCCGTTCCTGGACGTCCTCCACGGCCATGACGCGGTCAAGTAGCGCGCAGTTGTTGGAATATGCCCCGCTCCGACAATCCATGCTCCATTCATCGGGCTGATTGGCTATCTCCTCGTCCAGCGTCGGAACCTGGGGCGAACACCCAGCCGCAAGGCAGAGGACGAGCAGCCCAAGGGCGAACATCTTCATCTATTCCCCCCGTCACTGGTAACTGTTGCCATAGGTTCATTTGCCCATTTTCTTGAATTCCTCTTTCGGTAACGGAAACTCCTGGTCCAGCCACTTGGGCGTATAACCACAATTGATGAGGTTAAGCGCATATGAACGAACCCCCTTGACGACTTGCGCGGGGGAGGCGTCACCGACCATTCGTGCGCGTACGAGCATGGCGGGCATATTACGCCGCAACTTGATTCGCGTCAATCCCTTTTCCGACTCGATGAGATCTATCCAGCGCGAAAGGTATCCGTCGACAACTTTTTCGTACTCACGGATGCCAAGTGCAGCGGCTCTCTTCTTGTATTCCACAAGATTTCGAAGTGACGATCCCTCCCACCAATCAACAGGGTTCTCAAGACCGATTCGGTCGGCGGCGGCAATACCAAGAAACCGTACCAAAGCAAGATTCACCTCCAAATAACCAGACAACGCCTCAGGAGTGGGAAAGTCCTCTATTTTTTTCAGATTCTTATGTAGAAGGAAGTTTCCGTAGAGTAGCTTTATTGCACCTTTTGAAAGGGAGTCGTACACGAAATGATCCAGATTCACGACACGATTGGAGACCAACGTCTCGCTTTCACGCATCACGTGCACTTGCCCATTCTGGTAGGCGCGAACCACAGTCCCATATATTTCCGCAAGCGACGCCCTCTCAGTCTCCGAGGGGACATCCCTGGGGAGGTATTTATCGCAGAATTCCCTGACTTTCTGCGTTCTTAGCTTTTCGGCGGCATAGGTAGCATCCTCCCGTCCGCACCCAGAGAACAGCAGGGCGAAACAACACAAAGCCGAAGCAGTTGTCAGGACAAGATTCTCCTTCACTGACATTTAATCACCTCTCCCATAAAGCTCCACCTAGAGCGCTCTAGCTTGTAACCGAACTTCTCAATGGAAGCCGTTCCTTCCTGGTCAATCATATGTTTTTGGAGATGGGCGTCCAACGATCCGCCTATAAGAAGCGGACGCGATGATTCGTCGTTCCATCGCTCGTAGTTTGGTTCCATTGCCAAATCTTGTCTTCCACCTTCCGGTAAACGTCTCACCCACCCAATGGGTATCTTCCACGTCAATCGTCCAGCGGACCAGTTGTCGTAGGGTTCATCTCTTCCGGCATCATCATGAGTCCAGTAATTCCCGTACCCAATTGAATGCAAAACACCTGCACCAGCATCGAAATCATGGGAAAGTCGTCCCGCGTAGTTGCTCGTGGCGAACCACCCCTCTGGCGGTATGGCATTAGTACAGGGGATCTCGGCCACCATGACGCCCTGGAACGAGACGTGCATCGGCCCAATGTAGTTCTCAGTGCGAAGACATCCCATGCCAACCTGTCCAGGCCAGAACCACCCAGTTGATGTCGCCGATCTGGTGACAACAAGCTCAGGCTCTACAATCGTCATCAAGGGACTGTATGTAACACCCCCATATGACACAGTGACGTCAGGAACATAGGTCGAGGCGACTGGACATGTGTATATTTGGACATCCGAACCTTCGACCTCGGACTGTCCGTCAAACGTGTCATGCGGAGTCTGGTAATCCCCCGTATCCCCCTTCACCACCATGATCTTGACATCTGTGAGCGCGGGAGCAATGATGAAGCGCACGTCCTCGCCAACACCATACACATGGCGATCCTGACGGTGGTTCTCGGGCGCGTCGTAGACGGCCTCCAGCTCCACTTGCACTACCGTCGCCACGTCGGACGCATTCTCGGTACGCCATGTGGCTGCCTCGATGAACGTCCCTTCCACCACCACG
>JAZRXT010000054.1:0-18545 GCA_045600365.1 Kiritimatiellia bacterium
GAACGGGACAGGGCACCGCCCGCGGGGCGCGGGGTGCGGCGGGGGGGCGGGAGGAAGGTGGGGGGCGGGGGGGCGGGCGACTGGTAGTCGCGCGGCGAGCCGGCGAGCCCGGCGAGGGCATCGTCGAGAACCTCGGCGTCAAGACGACGTATGGGGAAGGCCCCCGTCACCGATCCCTCGGCGTACTCCTTGGAAAGAGTGAGGGCGCGGAGGCGTCCGCGCAGGGTGAGCACGTCGGGCGCTGCCTCGTTCGCGCAGGGGTGGTATTCTCCGAAGAGCCAGGTGTTGATGCGGAGGGCGAAGGCGTCTTCGAAGCACCGCCGTCGGGGGCCGAGCAGCTTGGCGACGTATTCCGGGCGCTTGTCCTCCCCCTCGGTCAGGACGATTTCCTCCTTCCACTCGCGGGTGTCTTTGATGCGCAGCGATGAGAAGTACCCGGCGTCCTGGTCGCGGAATTCGGCCGCGGCGTCCTCGCCGAGGAAGACGCGGCCGCAGTTTTCGGCCCAACCCTGGGGGGTGCGGTCGTTGAGGGCCCGGAAGAAGTTGCTGGCGCCATCGCGGAAGTTGCTGCCGCGCGAGGTGAGAAGATCGGTGGCGAAATGGTCCCAGGTCTCGTCGGTGGCGACGAAGGCGCGGATGCGGCGATGGAAGGCGTAGACGGCATTCGGCCACAGATTTATGGGGAACTCGCTCTTGACGCGCAGGATGTCCGCAAGTCGCATGGTCCAGAAGTCGATGAAATCCTCGGAGCGAAGGAGCTTGTCGACCAGTTTCTCGCGCTTTCCCGGATCGGTGGAACCAACGAAGTCGCGCGCTTCGGCGGCGGTGGGGATGCGTCCGGCAAGATCGAGATAGAGGCGCCGCGCCAGCACACAGTCCGTGGCGGTGCCGTCTGCGTTCTCGTACACGGACACGGCGCCAGGCGCGGTGACGCCGACGGCCGCCGAGGAGGCGGCGAACGCGGCCGCCCCGGCGAAAAATCCCCGCCTTGACATCTCCCATCCGGCGGAAGTCTGCTTTCCTGTGTCCATGCGCTAGATTATGGCATAATTTTGGCTAAAAGTCAAATACAACTTTGAATAACAACCTTGGACGAACCTTGGAATTCCTCGTTGGATTTTGATGCGGAACGCACATTGAAAAACTCAGATTGTACGCAATTTAAGTCCGCCAAGGAGTCATTGACATTCCGGATAGGGTTTGATATAATACTTCGGTCATGAGCAAAGCTATAATTACCGTCGTTGGGCGGGATACTGTCGGTATCCTCGCCAGGGTCTGCAACTGTCTTGCGGACAACGGAGTGAACATACTCGATATTTCCCAGACCGTCGTTCAGGAATACTTCAACATGATGATGATTGTGGACTGCACCAAGTCGAAGCTCCCAATGGCCGATCTCGGGACCGCGCTCGACGAGGTGGGCAAGTCGTTGGGGCTCCAGATCAAGTGCCAGAAGTCCGAGATATTCGAGAAGATGCACAGAATATAGGTCGAGAGATCGGAAGTTTCAGAGGTCGCGGATGATCAATCTTAGCGAAGTAATCGAGACCAACAAGATGATTCAGGATGAAAACCTGGATGTGCGCACCATTACAATGGGCGTGTCGCTGCTTGATTGTGCCGATTCGAATCTCGATGTCACCTGCCGGAACATCTATGCCAAGCTGCTGCGCTATGCCGGGCGCCTGGTGAAGACGGGTGACGATATCTCCCGCGAGTTTGGCATCCCGATCGTCAACAAGCGCGTGTCGGTGACGCCGGCCGCGCTAGTCGGCGCCGCCTGTTGCCGTGCGAGCGAGGACTATGTCGAGATCGCCCGCACGCTCGACCGGGCGGCCCGTGACCTGGGCATCAATTTCCTCGGTGGATTCTCCGCCGTGGTCTCGAAGGGAATGACGAAGAGCGACGAGCTGCTGATCCGTTCCATTCCCGAGGCACTTGCGGTCACCGAAAGGGTTTGCTCGAGCATCAACGTCGGCTCCACCAAGGCCGGGCTCGACATGGACGCGGTGCGCCTGATGGGCGAGATCGTGAAGGAGACCGCCGAGCGCACTGCGGATAGCGATTCTCTTGGCTGCGCCAAGCTCGTCGTGCTCTGCAATGCGCCCGATGACAACCCCTTCATGGCCGGGGCCTTCCATGGCGTCACCGAGGCCGAGGCCATCATCAACGTCGGCGTCTCGGGCCCGGGCGTGGTCAAGTGCGCGCTCGAGGGCATCCGCGGGGCCGACTTCGAGACGCTCTGCGAGACGATCAAGCGCACCGCGTTCAAGATCACGCGCGTGGGGCAGCTGGTGGCGCAGGAGGCATCGCACCGTCTGGGCGTTCCCTTCGGCATCATCGACCTTTCCCTCGCGCCCACGCCGGCCGTGGGCGAGTCGGTGGCGGATATCCTCAAGGAGATCGGTCTTGAGCATCCTGGCGCGCCGGGCACCACCGCTGCGCTGGCGCTGCTCAATGATCAGGTCAAGAAGGGCGGCGTGATGGCCTCCTCCTACGTGGGCGGGCTTTCCGGCGCCTTCATTCCCGTTTCCGAGGATCAGGGCATGATCGACGCGGTCGAGGCCGGCGCGCTCACGATCGAGAAGCTTGAGGCGATGACATGCGTCTGCTCGGTGGGGCTGGACATGATCGCCATCCCTGGTTCCACTCCCGCGTCCACCATCGCCGGTATCATCGCCGACGAGGCGGCGATCGGCATGGTCAACCAGAAGACGACGGCGGTGAGGATCATTCCCGTGGCCGGCAAGAACACCGGCGACACGGTGGAGTTTGGCGGACTGCTCGGCCACGCACCGGTGATGGACGTCAACCGTTTCGACTGCTCCGCGTTTGTTGCCCGCAAGGGTCGCATTCCCGCGCCAATCCACAGTTTCAAGAACTAGGGGAATCACGATGAAATACGCTCTCCTCGGCATCTTCTCGTTCGTGTTCGCCATCTCGGCGAGCGCTTCGTGGTACTGGCCATTTGGCGGCGACAGCGACGACACCAACGCGCCGCCGCGCCTGCATCGTCTGCTGGAGAAGGCCAACGACTACATCGAGCTGGCCGAGGACGAATCGCTGAATGGCGAGGGCGACAAGGCGATCGAGCTCTACCGCCAGGCGCTGGACGAGCTCGACCGGATCGAGCGCGAGAATCCCGACCGCGCCGAGAAGCCGGAATTCGCCCCGCTTCGCAACAAGCGCGCCACCTGCTCCGCCGCGATCGACGCAATCCGCTTCGCCCAGGTGGAGGAGAACGAGCGGGCGGTGGCGGTTACCGATACGCGCGAGCTCCAGAAGAAGTGGCGCCGCAAGAAGGGCTTGGAGCTCCCCAGCGACAAGGTGGATGACGACAAGAAGAAGGCCGCCCCCACTGAACCCGCCGAGCCCTCCAAACTTTCCAAACCCGCCAAACCTGCCGAGTCCGCCAAACCCACCAAGCCTTCGCAGATGAGCTTCGAAGAGAAACTGGCCGACGCGCTCAAGGAGATCAAGGGCGGGGACTGTGTGGCGGCTGATCTCATTCTCGATGAACTGCTGCGGGAGCGCCCGACCGATCTGACGGCCCTGCTTCTGCGCGCCGCCGCCCAGTCTGGCCTCGGCAGCGATTTCGCAGCCCGCCGCACACTCGAAAAGGCGATGCGCGCCCATCCGAAGTCGCCGCTACCCTACTACAATCTCGCGCGCCTCGCGCTCAAGCTGGATGGCGGCGTGGAGGCGGCGCGCGAATACTACGACATTGGCCGCGCCTGCGGCGGAGCACCCGACAAGGCGCTAGAGGCGAAGCTGTTGCAGAAGGGCGGTGCGGCGAAATGACGTTCCGTGGTCTGTTTTTCGCGGTGGCGTCGGCCGCCGCCTGGACGCTGTTCGCCGTGGAGGAACCTCCCGCCGCGGAGATTGAGGTGCTGCGTCCGGAGGCGAAGACGCCGCCCGCAGTGGCGGCCCAGGCGTCTGCTCCCGATGTGCTGCGCATCTGCCGTGCGATGCTGCCGCCGCGCCCGGTCGAGCTTTCAGGGGCGTTGATCCTGCGTTCCCGCCGCGGGATTGTCCAGAGCGAGCATGACTACCGGCTAGTGATGCGCAGGGGCAGGGACGACGCCCAGCTGGCGATCCATCTCTTCGAACGCGGCTCCACCAACGTGGTTGCCATGGTCTCCATAGCGCGTCGTGGCGATTCCGCGCCCAGCATCTCCCTGGCCCGCGCCGGCAAGGAGCCGGAGAAGATCGACTCTCTTATGGAGAAGGTGATGGACACCGATGTCACCTGGCTTGACCTCACCTTCGACTTCCTCTGGTGGACCGACGCCTCGTACGAGACCGAACGTGAGGGCGAGAGCGTGCACGGTCAGGTGTGCCGGGTCATACTGGTCAAGCCGCCGCGCCCGATCGAGGGATTGCAGGCGGTCAGGCTGTGGGTGGACAAGAAGACTGGTTGCCTGATGCAGGCCGAGCAGGTGGGGCCGTCCGGCAAGTCGGTGCGCCGCCTGTGGGGAACCCGGGTCAAGAAGTTCGACGGAAAGTGGATGGTGTCGGTCCTCGAGGTGGAGACGCTGGGCACTCGCCACCGCACCAAGATCACGGTCGATTCGCTGAAGGAACTGTGATTATGCCTTAACCAAGGACGATTTTTCTAACGTACAACCAAAGAAAGAGAACAAAAATGAAAAAACCAGTAAAGATCATGCTGTGGATCGTAGGCATCGTAATCGGCCTCGTCATCCTGCTCGCGCTTGCGCTGCCGCTGTGGATTGGCCCAGTGGTTACGGGAGTTGCCAATGGCGTCGTGCCCGGTGTAACCGGTACCGACTTCAAGCTTGAGAAGTTCGAACTCAATCCCTACACCGGAAAGATCTTCATCGGAGGCGTCAATCTCTCCAACCCCAAGGGTTATGACGAGAAGGCGGCCTTCAGTCTGAAGAGCCTCTCGGTCGACATGTCGTTCCTTTCAGTGTTCTCGAAGTGCATCCGCATCAACGACATCACGATCGAGGATCCCTTTGTGAGCTATGTTTTCGACGATGCCGGCTCCAACAACTTTGCGCGCATTCTCGCCAACCTTCCCAAGAGCGAGGAGGCCAAGGAGCAGAAGCCTGAGGAGAAGAAGGCCGAGGAGTCGAAGTCCGAGGGCAAGAAGGTCATGATCAAGCGCCTGTGCATCAACGGCACCAAGGTCAAGTACCGTATGATCACGCTGCCGATCCCCGTGCCCACGCTTACCAACATTGGTGGCGGTGACGATGGCGAAGGCGCAACTGTCGAGGAGGTGCGCGATTCGGTTTGGAACTCCGTCAAGGACAAGTTCTCGTCCGTCGGTGGCGCCCTGGGTGCCGCTGCTGGTTCGCTGACTGACGGTGCCGCTAGTGCCCTCAAGGGCGCGGGAGACCTGCTCAATGGTGGTGGCGCCAAGGCCGCCGAGGGCGCGAAGGCCGCCACCGAGGGCGCGAAGGCCGCTGTGAACGCGGTGGGCGACGGCGCGAAGGCTGCGTCCGACGGCGCGAAGGCCGCTGTGAACGCGGTGGGCGATGGCGCAAAGGCCGCTGCCGACGGAGCGAAGGCGGTTGGCGAAGGCGCGAAGGACGCGCTCAAGAAGGTTGGCAACCTCTTCGGTAAATAATAGGTGGCGGAACATCTCCATCTCATCGGCATTGGCGGCGTGGGCATGAGCGCCCTCGCCCGCGCCTTCCTCGAACAGGGGAAGACGGTGTCGGGCGCGGATCGTCTGCTGGACGATCCATCGCGTCCGCTCACGCCGGCGTTGGCGCGTCTGGCGGCGGACGGGGTGGAGCTTTTCCCCGACGATGGCAGCGGCGTCGTGCCCGGCGTCGACCGGTTGGTGGTCTCCACCGCGATCGAGTCGACCAACCGCGGCCTGGCGCGGGCCAGGGAGCTGGGCATTCCGGTGGTCCACCGCGCCGCCGCGCTGGCGGAGGCCCTGGCCGGCTTCAAACTGGTGGCGGTGGCGGGCACCTGCGGCAAGTCCACCGTCACCGCGATGCTCGGACATGTGCTTTCCTCTTGCGGCTTTGATCCGTTCGTCGTCAACGGTGCGGATGTTCCCGGCTGGAAGGGTGCGGTGCTGCCGGGCCGTGGCGAGTACGCGGTGGCGGAAGTGGATGAAAGCGACAAGTCGCTTACCGCCTTCCATCCATACGCCGCCATTGTCACCAACGCCTCGGCGGACCACTATTCGCTCGAGGAGATGAACGAGGTCTTCGATGCGTTCGTCCGCGCCGTGCCCGGGCCCGTCATCGACGGCAGACGCGGTGCACCCACGGGGCTCGCGGCGAATCTCGCCCAGGTCTGCCCGCTACCGGGCGCGCACAACCGCGCCAATGCCGCGCACGCGGCGGCGATGGCGCTTGCGCTGGGGGCGAAGGAGGACGATATCCGCCGGGCGCTGGCGAGTTTCCCCGGCGTGGTGCGCCGTCTGCAGCGGATCGGCGTGTTCGCCGGAGGTGAAGCGCCGGTGGTTTTCGACGACTACGCGCATAACCCGGAAAAACTGCACGCAATGCTGTCAACTCTGCAGGACGCATACCCCAAGGGTGTGGCGGTGGTGTGGCGTCCGCATGGCTATGCGCCGCTCAGAAAGATGCTGGGTGCCCTGGCGGCGATGTTCCGCGAGACGCTGCGCCCGTGCGATCTGCTGCTGCTGCCGCCGGTGTACGATGCCGGAGGCACGGCCGACAGGTCGATCAATTCGTCTGCCCTCGCGGCGGAGCTAGGCGGCTGCCCCGTGACGGTGGTCGAGAATTTAAAGATGGCGGAGGAGATACTCCGCACGCGCGCGTCGGCGTTCGGCGCAATCGTAACGGCAGGTGCACGTGATCCGGAGCTGCCGCTCCTCGCGAAGCACCTCACTGAAAGGGAATGAGAAGATGAAGACAAAGCTGATGCTCGCGCTGGCGGCGGCGATCATGGTCGCCCCTGGAATCTACGTCCATGCGGCGGACAAGGCGGAGAATGCCGAGGCCTCGGCCGCAGAGGCTCCCACGCCGGAACAGCTCAAGGCGCGCAAGAACAAGAAGCCGCTCTACGTGAAGATCTCCGAAGCCGCGCCGGTGGCTGAGAAGGCGGGGCTTCCGATGCTGGTGGCGATGATGCCCGAACGCCATGTGGCGGCCCAGTTCATCGAGCAGAAGATCATCAAGCGCAAGGAGTTCCTCAAGGACTATGCGGCAAAGAACTTCGTGCTCGTGTTGCTGCGCCTCAAGCGCGACAAGGAAGGCAAGAAGGTCGATACCCGCCCGATGAAGGAGGCGGAACTCAAGTTCCTCGAGAACTTCGGTCTCGATGAGCGAGCCGTCGCTCGTGCCAAGCAGAACAACAAGCCCGAGCCCACATACTCCGACCTGTCCAACTACCCCGCCGTGATCTGCGTCTCGTCCGATGGGCAGAAGCTGCTCTTCCGCATGCCTCCCTATGATACCGAGGGTGGTTTCGGCGTGTGGCTCTCGCAGGTCAACGATCTGTTCGCGGCCAAGGCCGGCGTCGAGCCCCAGATATCTCCGCTCGTGCAGAAGATACTGGACAACCCCGACGACCAGAAGAAGTGGAAATGACCGGATGGAGAAGCTGAAGCCATCCTACCCGCCCTGCCGCCTCGTCAGCGGATCCCAGGCCTCGCTGGATGCCGCCCTGGCGCGTTTCAACGCGCAGGATGTCGACGAGGCCCGGCTTGCCGGCGCCGGCGCGGTCTCGTCCGCCCGGCGCACCACGCTCGCCGGCGAGGAGAGCGTCGAGGGGGTGGGCACCTTCCGTGGGCGCGAGAAGCGCACCATCACGTTCGCGCCCTCCAGCCGTCCCGGATGGTGGATTCGCCGCACCGACCAGCCTGAACAGCTGGACACGGCGGTGGACATCGCGAATCTCTGGACTTCGGCTAGAAACCTGGTGCTGCGCAGCGGCTCTCCGCACAACTACTTGCGCATGGTCGAGCACATCATCGCCCTCAAGGGCGGCCTGGGGCTCGACGATGTGGTGATCAAGACGAACTCGGGCGACCCGCCGCTCTTCGACGAGTCCTCGGTGCCGCTGGTGGAGGCGGTGAGGAAGGCCGGCATCGTCGAGCGGGATATGGACGCGGCCTTCGTGACGGTCAGGGGACCGCTCGCCTTCGGCGGCGGCCGCGGCGGCTTCCTCCTCTTCCTTCCCGATGACGGCTCCCGCCGTCTGCGGCTCGACGTGGCCATCAACTGGAACACGGTGATCGGCAACCAGCGCATCGTCTTCGATGTCACGCCCGATACCTTCGCGTATGGGGCAAGAGCCCGTACTAACGCCACCCATCGGCAGTACCAGCTTGCCAAGACGGTGGGCCTGCTCTTCGCCGACACCCGCAATCTTGGCTACAACAAGAACAACATCCTGATCCACGGGCGCCACCGCTGGTATGGCGAGCCGCGGTTCCCGCTGGAGGGAACCGACAAGTTCCTGGAGCCGGTATGGCACCGGGCGACGCTCGACTTGCTGGCCGCGCTGTCGCTCACGGGGGCGGATCGATTCGTGGGAACTGTCGTGTCGTATAGGAGCGGCCACACTCAGGACTGCGACGCCGTGAGGGCGTTGTACAGAAACGATTTGCTAGTGAATTGCTAATGCGCGGTCATGTCGTCGGGAGAAACGAGACAAATGAACGACTCATCTACCTCAAAGGCGAACTGGAAGCGTATCCATGATCGGATGCTGATGCGCAAGCGCATGTTCAACGCCGTCACCCCTGCGGTTCTGATGGCGCTGGCGGTGGGGCAGATCTACGCCTTCACGCTTTTCTCCAAGCCGATTGCCGACTACATTGGCTCCTCGGTGCCAAAGGTGCAGTTCGCGTTCTCCCTGGGCATATTCTTCCTCGGGATGGGCGCCGCCTTCTTCGGCAAGATCGTGGAGCGGAACGTGCGCGTTTCGGCAACCGTCGGCTCGCTGTTGTTCCTCGGCGGTATGCTGGTGACGGCGCTGGGCGTCAATGTCAAGTCGCTCGCGCTCGTCTATCTGGGCTATGGATTCCTTGGCGGCCTCGGCACCGGTGTGATCTACATCAGCCCCGTGAAGACCCTGATGCTGTGGTTCATCCGTCACAAGGCGGTGGCGGCGGCGGTGCCGATCATCAGCTTCGGCCTGGGATCCTCGCTGTGTACCGTGCTCTTCAACGCGATCATGCCACGTCTAGAGTCGATGGGTGCAGACTTCGGCGTGCGGTATATCTTCGTTGCCCTGGCCGTGATCTACGCGCCGGCAATGCTCATCGGCACCATACTGCTGCGCAAGCCCGCCTCGGCGGTGCGCGAGGCCACGGCCCTGGCGCTGGTGGCGGGCCGCACGCACGCGGCCGGCTTCTCCTATGGCAAGCTGCTCTGCGACATGCGCTTCATGCGCTCCTGGCTCTTCATGTTCCTGAACATCAGCTGCGGCCTGGCGCTCATTCCGCTGGCCAAGCAGATCATGACCCGTCAGGACGTGGGCTATTCACCGGCGGTGGTCACGGCGGTGATCGCCGGCTGCGGGCTGATGAACGGCGCCGGACGTCTTGTCTTCGCCTGGTGGAGCGACCGGCTTTCCCGCCGTATCGACATCCTGCTGATAATCCTCGCCATCTCGGCGGCGATCGCACTCTCCGCGCTGTGGCCGGTGATGATCGGCGTGATGCTGCTCATCATCAACGCCTGCTACGGCGCCGGGTTCTCCACGATTCCCGCAGTGCTGGCAGATGGTTTTGGCATGGACAACATCTCAAAGATTCACGGTGCCGTGCTTTCCGCCTGGGGCGTGGCCGGGCTGGTCGGCAACCAGGTTTCGCTGCGGGTGCTCGACGCCTGGGGGTTGCGCGGACTCTTCCTCACCCTTGTCGTCTTCTATCTTCTGAATCTGGTCAACGTCCTGTTCCTCCGTCGCTCCCAGTCGTAGGGACGAGCGCATTCGCCTTGAAGCCCTGAAAATTGAAGACTGAAGACTGAAAATTACAGTTCCTCGCGCACCTGGACCTTGCCATCAGCGGACAGCTGCAGGTACCCGACCCGTTTCGCGCCAATCGTCAACTTGCTCCAGTTGATACGCATATCGACGCGGCCATCAAAAGTGGAAGAAATTTCATTTTCTTCGAAAAAAACATTCGCAATTATGCGAAACCGTGCCTACTGCGCTATTCAGCGGAATTTTTCGCCACATTGGCAGGACGGATTATGGCTTTGGCCGGAGTGCGTTTCTCAATATTACGAATCGTAATGACGAGATTCTCTCCCCGCATCACCATCAATCCGGCGCCAACCTCGCCAGGAAAGGTAGATCCGTCCTTGCGACGGCAGCGGGCATTGACGAGCACCCGACGATTTCCATGCAGACCGTTCTTCATCTGTGCAAAGATCTGGGCATTCAAGGCCGGCACGAGCTGCGTTAGCGGCATGTCCCAGACGTCCTCGCGCGTATAGCCGAACATCGCTTCCACCCGTTCGTTGCAGTCCATTAGGTGGCCGTTGTCGTCCACCACCAGCACCGCATCATAGAGTGCGTTCATCAAGTTGTAATACAACGCCTTGGGGCTAGGCTGCGTACGCGCGGGCGCAACCGACTCGGGCTTTTCTGCTGGCGCGGGAACGGCACCAGATGGCCCCTTCAGCACGATCTTCTTGCTGGTCGCAGTATCAGGTCCCGGCGCAACGGCAGGTTCCGGCGCGGCAGTTGGTGCCGAAGCGGGAGCAGGAACAGCAGCCGCCGGTGCGGCCGCAGCGACTGCCACGTCTGCTGTCTTTTCCTCTTTTTTCTTTCCAAACCAAAGCATGTCTTCACCTTGTCTTAATTTGTCCAAGAGGTATTATAGCAGAAATAATGCCAAAGCAAAAGACATTATTGGCATGGAATTTGCATATTTCTGCAAAAGGGGTTTATCCATGGACAACACACAGAAAAAAAGAGCGTATACGAAGAGCCGCCTCGTCAAGGAGCTATCATTTCGGGCAGGCATCAGCCAAAACCAGTCGCGTGCGGTACTTGAAGCCATTATCGAAATCGCCTATCGCGAAGCCAAGGCGAACTATTTTGTCCTTCCTGGTCTCTGCAAATTCGATGTCGTACACCGCAACGAACGCAATGTCCGCAACCCCGCCACCGGCGAAATGCTGATTCTGCCGCCGCGCGACGCCCTCCATGTAACCCTCTCCAAGCGCGCAAAGGAAACTGTGGTGCCGCGCGTGACGCCAATGAAACCCGAAGAATACGAAGCATGGAAGAAGGAACAGGTGGAAAAGGCCGCTGCCGCCGTTCCCACACCCGCGCCCGCACCAGTACCGCCGCCAGCACCCGTTGCCGAAGCGCCCGCACCGGTACCGCCGCCAGCACCCGTTGCCGAAGCACCCGCACCCGAGCGTGAATTCGTGGATGCGCCGGAAATCAGTGGCGATCAAGCGATATCGTTCAAGTGTCCGACCTGCGGACAGGAGGTGATTGCGCCGATGGAGACAGTTGGCTACGAAGCCGAATGCCCTACGTGCGGTACGATCATCACCGTTCCCGACCACTCGGAGGCTGGCACCTCCTATGCGCCTGGCGGCGTCTCCAACAAGGAGATCATCACTCAGGAGGAAGCAGAGGATCTGACTCCTTCCGCGCTCAAGAACCGCACCATTCGAATCGATGCAATTCAGTTCGACGACGCTGGCAATCTGCTGCCGCGGCAGACTACTGGCGACAAGATGGCGGAGGCCGCAAAGAACCGCACCATGCGTATCGATCTGCCGGACGAGTTCTGATTAATCATTTAACTATCACGCGGTCGCGATGGAAGAACACGAACCGCGCCACGAGCACCGCCAGCGCACCCAGCGCATAGGTGCCGCCGAAGATGGCGATTCCGTGCTGGTAGGAGAAGTGCTGGCCGACGTAGCCAAGAACCGCCGTCGCGGGGCATCCGATCAGGAACGCGCCGCATAGATACACGCCCATGGCGGCGGCACGGTAGCGGGGAGCGACGACTTCGAAAAGTCCCGAGTAGAGCGAGCAGTCAAAGAAACCGCCCCCAAGACCAAAGACGAACATCATCACGCAGCAAAGCGTGAAGTTCGGCATATAGACCATCGCCGCCATCGCCGGTGCCGACAGCGCCAGACCGAGGATGATCATGTTGATGCGGATGGCGGGGAAACGATGGGCAAGCTTGTCCGACAGCCGCGCCCCCGAACCAATGCCGATGAAGCTGCCGAGATAGAACCAGAATACACCATGGAACGCCGCGGACCCAGCCGTCATCGCGAAACCTCCAGCCGTAGTCGGCTCACGCAGGAAGAGCGGCATGAACGTGCGGAAACAGTTCGAACCGAAGACGAGCATTCCGAACGCGAAGGTGAGCAGAAGTGCGGAGGGCTTGGACACCATCGCGAGCGCGGCCTCCTTGAACGACGCCTTGTCGCTGTCGGTCGCGTGGACCTTGAGCGGCGGGGTATCCTTCATCAGGAATGCCGTCACAATCGCCCAGACCACTCCGATCGCACCCACGCCCCAGAATGCATAGCGCCAACCGTCCTTTGAGATGCTGCCGAGCCAGCCGGCGATTCCACTCGAGGCGATGATGCCGAAGTAGAGACCCGACTGGTAGATGGAAAGCGCGGTCGAGCGCGATTCAACATGGTGCTGCGCGATCAACGAACTCGACGAGGCCGGGATCATGCACTGGCCGATACCGTTCATCAACCCGTACATCAACAGCATGCCCACGAAGCCGTCAACGAAGCCTGTCGCAAGCACGCTGACGGAAAAGAGGAGCGCCCCAAGCACCACCACCCACTTGCGTTTTAGCATATCGGCGGCGATGCCCGCGAGAGGCACCACGAGCCCGTAGGAGAAGAGGAAGGCCGTGCGGGTGAATCCCCACTCCGCGTCGCTGGTGCCTGGCATGGCGGCTTTGATATCCGGCAGCGAGGCATTGAATATCTGCCGCGAGGCGTGCATCAGAAAATAGGTGACAGCCAGAAGGCCGAGCATCACCCACTTGTAGTTCTTCGATTCGTTGTTCTCCATGTCGTCTCCCGTTTAGATGTGTCGTGAATCAAATACCACTTCACCGCTGGCAATGGTGGCCACGGGGTCGAGCTCCGCGTCCACCAGCACGATGTCGGCGATCTGACCGGGGGCGATCTCCCCGCGGTCAAGGGTTCCAAGCGAACGCAGCTGGTTGCAGCCCGCCGCACGAACCGCCTCCTTTAGCGGCAGACCTGAGGCGGCAACATAGCGCTTGAAGCACTGCGGGAAGAGTGCCACGGATCCGGCCACATTGGAAACTACCGCCTTCGGATCGTATGGCACGTCGGCGAGCGTGGCGCGCCCCTTCTCCACCTTTACCCGCAATCCACCCAGCGAGTAGATTCCATCCGGTTCGCCGGCGGCGCACATGGCATCGGTGACGATCATCACGCGATTCGATCCCTTGCACCTGACGATGAGCCGGATCATCGCATCGGAAAGATGCACCCCGTCGGTGATGATCTCGGCGAAGACGTCGTCCGCAAGCAGTCCCCCCGTGACCATCGACGGCCGCAGATGGTGGATTGGCATCATCGCGTTGCAGAAATGCGTGAGATGCGTTGCACCCGCCTGACGCGCCGCCTCGAAGGTGGAGTAGTCGGCCTCGCTGTGGCCAAGAGACGCGACCACCCCGCGCTCGACAAGCGAACGGGTGAACTCGATGCCGCCCTCGAGCTCGGGCGCATAGGACACCTTCAGCACCGGGGCGATTACATTCAGACGATCGATGAGCGAGATGTCCGGCGCCTTCAGATAATCCGGATTCTGCGCCCCCGCCATGGCGGGATTGAAGAACGGACCCTCCAGATGAACTCCAAGGCAGGTCGCCCCCGTCCGACGGTCCCGCCTCTCCATATACCGCACGGCGGCGGTGCAGAGAGCCGCGAGATCTTCCTCCGGACGCGTGAGGCCGGTGGCCAGAAACGAGGTCACGCCATCACGCGCCTTACCTGCGGCGATGGCCGCGAACGCCTCGTCGGTGGCGTCGCAGAAATCATATCCTCCGCGCCCGTGGCTGTGGATATCCACAAAGCCCGGCAGGGCTATCAGCCCCGAGGCGTCTAAGACTTCGCCCCCGCCGGATTCGACAATGCGTCCGTTGTCGATCGCAATGTCGACCAGACCAAGATCTCGGCCTGGCGTGACGACTCTCGCCCCCCTTACGATCATCGCGACGCCCTCTGCACTTCCGCCGCAGTGCGCCGCAGCAGCTCGGCCACCACGTCCGGCGCAGGATATGCCTTGCCGCCACGGTATTCAAATTCCGCCAGCACGCGCGCGAGCGGCGCATCGATCCTGCCTTCGGCACGGAGGCGGCTGATCTTCTCGGACAGGTTCAGACCATTCTTCAGCGCGAGATAGCGCACCGAAGGTCCATCCGGATAGTGGAGATACGTTCCCCCGCTCGTCCACCTGCCGAACCATGGATTGTACTGCGCGTCGGCATTGGGATTCGCCGGCCACGAGCAGAACGCCCACCGAAGATAACCGTCTAGGTCCATCGCGCCCGCGAAGGCGCCGATCCACTGAATGCATTCCGGCGCATTCTTCAGGCTCGTGCACGGATTTGACCCTGCGGTGTAGACCGTGGTGAACCGACCCCGGGCACGACGAGGGCCCACCTCGGCCAGATACTGCGGCGTCACGTACTGGAGCGCGATCGAGAAGTTGTCGATCTCTATGCCGTCGAACTGGCTGGGCGGCCTGTCCCCCGCCATCGCAATCTTGAAACCGCCATTCGCCTTCGCCAGCTCCACGGCGGTCTTGAGCTCGGCTGGGCTGCGTTCGTCGAGCGCGATGTAGGTATCCTCAAACCATCCCTTCGCCTTCAGATGAGCCGCGAAGTCGTTGAGGAAGTCGGCCCAGTAGTCGCGCCATTCGGGCGAACCCACGTCGAAGTCGCCCTCCTGGCGGCGGCCTCGTTCGTCCTCCCAGATGTAGCGCTTCAGACGGAACGGGCAGAGCGTGTAGCAGTGGATCTGCGGACCAAGTCCGCACCGCCGCGCGAACTCCACATACTGGTCAAAGACCGCGTAGTCGAACTTCCAGCCGCCGTCCGCGAGCTTGATGTGGCGCACCATCGTACCATACTCGTCGAAGCACTGGTGTGCCCACGGACGCGACATGATCGTGGCGGTGATGGTGCGCTGGCCGGCGGACGCAAGTTCACGCCAGAGCGGTTCCATTCGGGCATAGTGCCCCTCCGAGAACGGCTTCAGCTGATAGTACCGCGCCACCGCCCAGGGGTGCTGCCAGAGGTCGAGATACAGCCGCCGGTCCTTCGCGGCCGGGAATTCGCGCGCGGCCACGTCGACGGCGTATGTGGCGTCGCCCAGCGCGGTGCGGAGCGTGAACGACCCGCTCTCCACCCCGCGCACCTCGGCGACAACGCGCACAGTTGCGCCTGGCGCCACCGCCGCCGAACCATCCCAGACGACGCGGTCGGCATAGAGCCGATCCGCATCGCCGCGCACCGGCATTGCCACGCCGGTACGGACGAATGGCACATCTGCCGCCGGCTTCACAACGGCGAGACGATCCGTCGCGTTCGTGAAATCACGCCACAACGACTGCGACTCCCCCTTCCAGAGAAACACCGTCTCCGCCGCCAGCGCCAATGCGAACAGACTCATCCCAACCTCCCCATTTTACGCCGCGTCAGATCGCGAACTTCGGCTTGCGCAGCGTATTGCGGTCCGACACGATTCGCAGATTCCGGTGGAAGCGCGCGAGCGTGACCGGATAGTCCTCGCCGGGCATGCCGAGCGCGGCGATGCGCAGGCAGGTGTTCGCCCAGTTGAAGCCGGGGATGTCGTTGCGCGTCATGAGCAGCATCTTCTTCGCCTCGAGGCACTGCTTCATGCCCATCGTGATCGCACGGCGCGGGAAGTTCACGAGATTTCCGCCCACGCCCGGATGGCGCGTGGAGTCGATGGTGCGCGTGAACTCGTTGATGTTCAGGATGCGGGGATTGGACTCCGCGACGCCCGGCTCGGGTTCGTTGAACGCGACGTGGCCGTGGATGCCGATGCCGCCATAGCAAACCTCGATGCCGCCCGCCTGACGGATCATCTCGGGCAGCTTCGCAATGTTCTCGGGACTCGGGAAGATGATCTGGTCCTCCGGCATCAGCAGGTCGGGACGGATGCGGTTGAAGAGCAGCGGACCAATCTGGCCGCGGAAGGAGAGCGGGTTCGTCATCGGGATGAGCTCGTCCTTCTCGTCGTCGTCGTACTCGTCCATGAAGAAGAAGCGCACATTCTTTAGCGACAGGTTGCGGTAGTTGATCTTCTCCGCCATCAGACGGTAGGGCTGGGTGGGCCCCACCGGCATGATGAAGTTGACGATCTTCTTCCCCTTCGCGGCCTTCGCGAACTCCTTCACCATCTCCTCGGCGAGATAGTCGTAGACCTCGTCCAGCGTGTCGTAGATGATGAGCTGGCCCTTGGCGCGGCGAATCACCTCGTCGTCCTCAAGGGCGTTGAGCTTGCGCACTTCCGCCTGGCGCTGCTTCTCGGTAAGAAACTTGACCTTCTTCATCTGATCTCTCCTTGTCTTGAGTCGTTTCAGATACCCTTGAGCTCCCAGCCCTTGCGATAGGGCTTGACGAGCACGTTGTCGACGGCGGCATCGCCGAAGGAGCGCTTCTTGGCGTTCCAGGCGAGCGTGCGGTTCGGGAAGCGCTCGGCCGTCTCGCCCTGCAGGACGGTCTCCATCATCCAGGTCGACCAGTCGAAGTCGGCCGTGGCCTTGCGCCCCTCGAGGCAGGCATTCACGAATTCATGGTAGTGCGTGGGCACCTTCTCGAGCGCCGGCGCCTTCATCGGCGTGCCGTCGTTGCGAATGATGTGGGCGGCGGCGGTCGCGTGCGGCTGCAGGATCCAGCCGTCACGGCACTTGATCGCCTTGCCCTCGTGCGGACGCTTCTTGACTGCAGTGCGGGTGAAGAGCTCGTCGATCTCGGCCGGCGGACGGAAATTGGCGGGCGCCAGATTGTCGGGCTCCGAGCACCCATCATACCAGTTGAAGGTGAAGTCCCTGCCACCCGAGGCCTCGACACCCTTGAACTTGAACGTGAGATGCGAACCCAGCGGCCAGGTGATCTTCTCCACCTCCGGCGTGGCGTCGGTCATGGTCTCGCCGACCACCGAGACCGGTGCCGCGTCGCCAAGGTTCATGCCGCACCACACGGCGGACATCAGATGGCAGCCGATGTCCCCGATCCAGCCACTGCCAAAGTCGTGCCAGACGCGCCAGATCAGCGGATGGTACACTTCCTTGGCGTACGGACGCTCCGCCGCCGTGCCCAGCCACAGGTTCCAGTCAAGCGACTTCGGTGGGGGTTCTGCCTTCGGCAGATAGCGCTTGCGGCGGGAAAGACCCTTGCGGGTCGAGAAGAAATACACGGACTCCACCGGGCCGAGTGCGCCGCTGCGCAGCAGGGCGACGGTCTGGCGGTCGGCGAGAAAGGCCGTGTACTGCGCGCCCATCTGGGTCACGACGCCGTTCTCGCGGGCGAGACGGCGCAGCAGCGCAGACTCTGCGAAGGTCTTGCACAGCGGCTTCTGCAGATAGACGTGCTTGCCCCTGCGCATCGCCGCCGCCGCGACAATCGTGTGGTTGTGGTCGGGAATCGAGATGTTAAGCGAATCAATGCGATCGCCCTCCGCCTCCAGCATCTCGCGCCAGTCGCGGTAGAAGCGTGCGTTGGGGAATTCCTGGCGCTTGCGTTCGAGAAAGAAGGAATCGACATCGCAGAACGCCGCCATCTCGATCTTCGGATGGGTCTTGAGAGAATTGATGTCGCCATTTGCCATGTTGCCGGTGCCAACCGAGGCATGGCGGAGAAGCCCGTTGGGACTCCTCACGGCGGTGATGGCGGGGAAGCCGATGCAGCCACCGGCGGCGAAGAGACCGGCCGCGCCGGAAAGACGGGCAAAATCGCGTCTGGAGATGTTCTTCATTTCATGTTCCTTTCTTTTAACGACCTGCGAAGAATTTGATGAGACGCTGCACGTGGGCCGCGCAGGCGTCAATGATCGGATCGGCCAGCTTGTCCGGCGGCACGAACGCGCCGTTCAGATCCCCGAAGACCTTCAGGGTGGACTTGATGTAGCCATCGAGGAACTCGGTGGCGATGTTCACCTTGGCGATGCCACTCTCGATCGCACGGCGCACGTCGGCGAGCGGTGTGCCGCTGCCGCCGTGGAGGACGAGAGGAGTATCGGGAAGCTCCGCGGCGATCGCCGCGCAGCGCGGGATGTCGAGCTTGGGCTCGGCCTTGTAGTATCCATGCGCGGTGCCAATCGAGACGGCGAGCGCGTCGACGCCCGTCGCCTTCGCGAAGTCGACCGCCTCGCCGACATCGGTGAGAGCAGTCTCGTCGCCCTGCGCGACGTGGCCGATCTCGCCTTCGCAGGTGGCACCAAGCGCGTGCGCGTAGTCGGCGACGTGCTTCGTCCACTTCACGTTCTCGTCATACGCGCTGCGGCTGCCATCGTACATCACCGACGTATAGCCCCAGGCAAGCGCGTCAGTCGCCTGCTTGACGG
>JAZRXT010000055.1:0-21242 GCA_045600365.1 Kiritimatiellia bacterium
TTCGCTCGGCAAGATCGCCCATGAGAACGGCATCACCATTCGTGCGCTCAAGGAACTCAATGGTCTCAAGAACGACATGGTTCGCATTGGTCAGACGCTGAAGGTCCCGGCCGAGAAGGTGGTTGCCGCCGCGCCCAAGAAGGACGTTCCCGCCGCCAAGCCGGCCGAGAAGAAGGAGCCCGAGGCTAAGCCCGCCGCTCCTGCCGTGCAGCCTGCCGAGAAGCCTGCCGCCGAGGCCGCTGCTCCCGCTGCCCCTGCTGCTGCGTCTGCCGCGCCCGCCGCCGAAGCGACTGAGCCTGCCGCTCCTGCTGCCGAGGCCGCCGCTCCCGCTGCTCCCGCCGCTCCTGCCGCCGAAGCCGCCCCTGCTGCTTCTGAGATCTCTGATTCCGTCGCCAGTGCCGGAACCTACATCGTCAAGGATGGTGACGACATCGTCTCGGTGGCGATCACCTATGGCATCAGCCCCAGCCAGCTGCTCGATGCCAACGATCTCAAGCCCGGCACCGCGATCAAGCCCGGCATGGTGCTCAAGCTTCCCGCCAACGCCAAGCTCAGCCAGTAAGGTGGTATCTTGAACAGGGTGGTGAGAACCGTCCTGGGAATCTCCGTTCTCATTCTGCTCGGCGTCGGTCTCGTGACCTTGATGTCGGCCGGCGGTGCGAACGGAGTTTACCTTTATGGAGATGGACACGAGATGTACTTCTTCATGAAGCAGGTGAAGTGGCTGGTGATCTCTCTGGTCGCCTTTGCGGTTGTCTATTGCGTGGACTATCATTGCTGGCGTGATCAGAGCTGGATGACCTGGCTTGGTTTTGCGCTGGTGCTGGTTCTGCTTGGTTCCGTGTTCCTGTTCGATCCGGTGAAGGGATCGCGTCGGTGGTTGATGTTGGGATCGCTGCGTCTGCAGCCGAGCGAGTTCGCAAAGGTTGCCACGGTACTGGCGATGTCGGTGTATCTCGACCGCATTGGCTGCCGAATCGAGCGCTTCATCAAAGGGGTTGTCCCTGCCGCCTTCATCGTCGCCCTCCCGGTGGTGCTTGCGGCCTGCGAGCCTGATTACGGTTCTGCCATGGTGCTGGGTCTCATCGGTGCGTTGCTCTTTCTCCTTGCGGGGATGAAATGGCGGCACATCATTCCAATTGCGCTTTCGGCCGTCGTTGGCGGATTATGGATGGTATTGCACACTCCCAACCGCGTGAAGCGGCTTGCCGGCCAGTTGCCGGGATGGCTGTCGCAGGCGCTGGGCATCGATCCTAACCTCATTGCCGAAGCGTCCAAGAATGCCGATGCCGGTGGGTCTTCGTATCAGCTGGACATGTCGATTCAGGCGATTCTCAACGGCGGCATAACCGGTACTCCGGGGCTTTTCAACAGCAAGCAGAAGGGTGGTTTCCTTCCCGAAATGCACACCGACTTCATCTTCGCCATCGGGGCAGAGGAGTGGGGGTTGATCTTCTCGCTTCTGGTGCTGTTTCTGTTCGTCACCTTCTTCGCCTGCGGCATCATAATCGCCAAGCGGGCACCAGACCGCTTCGGGCGGATGATGGCCTACGGATTCACCTGCCTCATCTTCTTCCAGGCGATGTTCAATATCCTCGTCGTCACCGGCTGGGTGCCGACCAAGGGCATGGCGCTTCCATTTATCAGCTATGGGGGCACCAGCCTGCTCTCTACCATGGTGGCGGTAGGCATGATCTTCAACGTAGGGCGGCACATGGAAGTGCCTCGCCATCGCCCTAGATGCACTTTTCAGGCTAATTTCGTTCCACGGTAAACAAAAATAAAACAAACAAAAGGAAAAAAGAAATGTCTCGTGTTTATAACTTCTCTGCCGGTCCTGCGGTGTTGCCGCTTGAGGTTCTCCAGGATGCCCAGCGCGATCTTGTTGACTACAAGGGCTGTGGAATGTCCGTGATGGAAATGAGCCACCGCGGCAAGGACTACGATGCAATCCACCAGGAGGCGGTTGCCACGTTCAAGGAGCTCTGCGGTCTGAATGACGACTGGTCGGTGATCTTCGTCCAGGGTGGCGCGTCACTTCAGTTCGCCATGATTCCGATGAACTTCCTCGGCGCGGGCCAGACTGCCGACTATGCCAATCAGGGCACCTGGTCCAACAAGGCTCTCAAGGAGGCCCAGGCGCTCGGCAACGTGAATGTCGTCGCCAACTGCCAGAAGGACATTCCCACCCGCATGCCCAATGCCGACGAGTGGAAGTGGACGCCCGGCGCGGTCTATAGCCACATCTGCGCCAACGAGACGATCTCCGGCGCCGAGCTCAAGGAATTCCCGAAGTCTGGTTCGCCCCTGATCTGCGATATGTCGTCCGACATTCTCTCCTGCGAGCGCGACTACAACCAGTTCGCCATGTTCTACGCCGGCGCCCAGAAGAACCTTGGCCCTTCCGGCATGGCGGTCGTCGCCATCCGCAAGGAGTTCGCGGAGAAGGGCAATCCTGCAATCCCCACGATGCTTCGCTATTCCACGTTCATCAAGGAGAACTCCCTCTACAACACCCCGCCCTGCTGGTCGATCTACATCTTCGGCGAGACGATGAAGTGGGTGAAGAAGATGGGCAAGGAGAATCTCTTCAAGCTCAATGCCGAGAAGGCGAAGAAGATCTACGACGTCATCGACTCCTCGGGCTTCTATCGCGGCACCGCAGTGAAGGAGTTCCGCTCCAACATGAACATCACCTGGCGTCTGCCCAGCGAGGATCTCGAGGCGAAGTTCGTGGCCGAGGCCAAGGCCGCCGGCATGGGTTCGCTCAAGGGTCACCGCAGCGTTGGCGGCATTCGCGCCTCGATCTACAATGCGTTCCCGATGGAGGGTGTTGACTGCCTGGTCGACTTCATGAAGGAGTTCGAGAAGAAGAACGGCTAAGATGGCGTTCTTCCACACAGGCCCGGCGTTCGGATCGTTCGCTTCGGCGGCGATCCGCGCTGGGCTTTTGATTTGCGCATTGTCCGCGCCGTGTCGTGGCGATGTGTTCGTTGGTCGTGCCGCGGCGGCCAACGCCCGCTTTGAGGCGTATCTTCGTGACGCTTCCGGACATGGCACCAGCACGGTCCGCGAGGCGTTCGTTCCCGCCACCAGCTTGCTGGAGCGCGCGCGGGCCGCAGCTGGCGTGACGAACCGCGTCGCCTCGGTGGCGCTTGTGGTCGATGTCTTCGGCGGTTGGCGTCCGCCCCGCCGCCGCGCAGGTGGTGTGAGCTACTGCGTGTGGGATTCAATCCCGTACGACGAAGGTGACTTCTTCACCGACGCCGTGCTCGATCTGCTCTATCCCGGATATCGCGACGCCATTGATCGAGGCGACGCCGGCAGAGTTTTCTCCCATGCCCCGTATGGTGACATTGCCGACATCTTCACCTCCGACATTCCGCTCGCCGTCATGCGCAAGTACGCGGTCGTGGTGCTGGCCGGGCGCCTTCGCCCCTCGAAGGAGCTGGAGAAGAAGCTGAAGCTCTTCTTGCGCGATGGCGGGCATCTCGTGCTCCCGGGTGGCAATGCCGTCACCTGGGAACGCGCTACCGACGATTTTGCCGGAGTCGGGCGTGTGACTCGCTTTGACACCCCCTGGGGACTTCATGAGACGCCCGTGTTGGAGCTGCCGGTGAAGTGCGCCGACGGCGAGGCCATCCCCACGCCGTTTCCCCTGTCGACGAAAACGCGCGCTTTGCTTGACGGAATATTCCGCGACGCGGCCCTCCATCCGTTCACCCAGCCGCCGATCCACCGCGATCCCAGGACCGCCGAGTGCTTCCTCGCCCTGCGGGGACAGACCCCAGTCATCGAGCAGTTGCTGGCGCGCCCGACGTTCTCCAGCCATTTCGATGGGGTTGCGCTCGAGTGGAGCTATCTCGCGGTTCGTTCCCGCGAGTGCCTTGCTGACGAGGGGGGCCGGCTTGCGGACATTGGCGTCAGGGTCGTGGTGATCGTCCGCGACGCCCACGTTGACCGCCAGGCGCTGATGGACAAGTCTGCCGCCATCGGTGCCAAGCTCCTGGTGAGTGCGCCTTCTGCAGCCGCCACGACGCCATTCCCCGGTTGCAAGGCGGCATGCACGCTAAGCGCTCTCCACGCTGCGGGCCGGATGGCTCCCGACGACGCAGTGCGCGAGAAAGCCGACTGCTGGATCATCGCTGCCTGCGAATTTGACGGCGTCAACGGCGGGGTGTGGCGTCATGACCTGCCGGTTGTGCGGACGAGTGGACCCGACCGCGTTAAGCTGCGCGAGATGGTTTGCAGGCTCGCCGCTTCCAACACCACGCTGATACTCGCCGCCGCGTATGCCGATCCCGAGGAGGAATACCGCGAGGTCGAGCTTCTTCTGCGTTGATTTCCGCCGGGGACCATAGCGATGAAATACGCAATCATATCCGACATCCATTCCGACGCCACGGCGCTGCGCGCCGTGCTGGCGGATGCAACTGACGCCGGATGCAGCAAGATCGTGTGCCTGGGCGACGTTGTGGGGTATGGACCTGAACCAGTCGAGACACTGGAACTGGTGTATCGCCGCGTGCACGTGTGCCTGGCGGGCAACCATGACGATGCCGTGTGCGGACGCCGTTCCTTCGACGATTTCAACGACTTCGCCGCCGCTGCGGTGCGCCGCCAGATCCCGTTGCTTAAATCGGACGCGGTCGACTGGCTGCGCCATCTCCCGTATGTCTGCGAATTCCCCGGCTTCGCCTGTACCCACGGGGCGTTCGTGATCCCTGAGGAATTCGACTATGTGATTAGCGAGTCGGAGGCGATGGAGTCGTTCAACGCGCGGCCGGAGCCGCTCCTGTTCGTGGGCCATACCCACAGGCCGTGCGTCTATGCGCTTTCGCCCGCCGGCGCCGTGGAGCGGCGTGACGCCGTTTCCTTCACCGCGGAGGTGGGTTGGCGCTATCTGGTGAACGTGGGGAGCGTCGGCTATCCTCGCAGCGGCGACTGCCGCAGCGTGTATTGCGTCTGGGATGGCGATACCGGCCGGGTGGAGTTCCGTACGCTGCCGTTCGACCTCGAGGGCTATGCGGCCAGAATGCATCGGCTGGGTCTGGACGAGGCGCCGTGGATGGTCGAGCGCTCGCAGGAAAGAGCTGCGGCCGATGTGCGCGGCAGGGAGGATTTTGCCGCCGCGCCGAAGACGAAGCGTGGCGATGGTGGGCGGAAGGTGCATGTCACGCCGGTTGCGGTGCCAGTTGCGAGCGCTGTCGCAATGCCGGGCGAACGGCGCAACTATGCTCCGGCGATGATTCTGGCCGCCGTCATCGTCGCCGCATCCGGGGTGTGGTGTACGTTCAAGATGTTGCGCAGCGGACCCACCGCTCGTGAAATCGAGGCAGTTTCGAAGATCAAGGTCGCCTCGGCCGCGGTTGGCCCGGCGGTGGTGCACGAATCCGCCTCGAATTTCGTTGATTCCATTCCGCTCAGCGGCGAGTGGGTGGCCTACCGCACATCGCCTGCCGACCAGCGCGTCAAGGTGGATGGCAACTCCCGCTTCGGAACCACCTCGTTCCGGATTCACCATGCAAAGGAGGCGGTGATGCGCTTTGAGAAGCGCCTCGAGCTTTTTGATCGTCCGCCTAAACTGTATACTGTGGTGAGTTTGCTGACGCCTGCGCTCCCCGGCAAGCGGCTTGATTTCTCGTTTTCGGCATGCATGCGGTTTGTGTCCGCCAGCGGCGAGACCATCGGCGAGCGCCACTGGGATGGCAGGCGTTCCGCCAAGCGTGCTCTGGAGGTGCCGCCCGAGGCGGCGGCGGCGGTTCTCGATGTAGACTGCCGCTGCAATGGTGATTTTGAAATTGCGGAGCCGTACTTCCGCAGGGAGCCGGCGCGCCGACATGAAAGAGGTAGGGGAAGATGACAGTAGAGGAAGAGGTTAATGCCCTGGGCCTGAATGCCCGGGCCGCCGCTGCGGAATTGCGTCGGCGCACCACGGAGCAGAAGAACGCGGCACTGGAGGCAATGGCGAAGGCGCTGGAGGCGGCCAAGCCGGCAATCGGCGCCGCCAACGCCGAGGATGTCAAGGCCGCGCGGGCAGGTGGACTTCCCGAGGCGATGGTGGATCGTCTCACGCTCACCGATGCGAGGTTCCGCTCCATGGTGGACGGCGTGCGCCATGTGGCGTCGCTGCCCGATCCCGTTGGCGAGTGCATGTGGACTCGTGACCGCGATAGCGGCATATCCATCCGCAAGGTGCGCGAACCGTTCGGCGTCGTGGCGGTGGTCTTCGAGAGCCGCCCCAATGTGTTTGTCGACACCGCCGCGCTCTGCCTCAAGACCTCGAACGCCATCATCCTGCGTGGCGGCAAGGAGGCAAAGCGCTCCAATCGCGCGCTGAACGAGGCGGTTCGCGCCGGGCTGGCCGCGGCAGGAATGCCGGCTGATGCCGTCCAGATGGTCGAGACCCAGGACCATGCCGCCGTATCCGCGCTGGTGCGCGCGACTGGCCTTGTCGATGTCGCGATCCCCCGCGGTGGCGAGCGCCTGATCCGCGCCATGTGCGAGGCGGCGCTCATTCCGGTGCTCAAGCACTACAAGGGCGTCTGTCATGTATATGTCGACGACAAGGCGTCGCTGCCGATGGCGCTGGCGATCATCGACAACGCCAAGGTGCAGCGCCCCAGCGCGTGCAACGCGCTCGAGTGCCTGCTCGTGCACGAGCATCTGGCGCCGCTTTTCCTGCCGATGGTCCGCGCCTGGGCGGCTGACAAGGGTGTGCTGCTGCATGAGGCGGGGCCAGACAGCGAACCGGACTGGGGACGCGAATTCCTCGCCCTGGAGATGAACGTCGGCATTGTCGCCGATGTCGCAGCGGCGGTCGCCCACATCAACAGCCATGGTTCACACCATTCCGACGCCATCGTCACCGAGGATGCCGAGCGGGCCGCTCTTTTCCTGCGCGACGTGGATTCCGCCGCCGTCTACCACAATGCGTCCACGCGTTTCACGGACGGTGCCGAGTTCGGCATGGGCGCCGAGATCGGCATTTCCACCGACAAGCTCCATGCCCGCGGGCCCATGGGTCTTGAGGAGCTGACCACCTACAAGTACGTCGTGTGTGGCGACGGCGCCATTCGTTCCTGAACATTGAAACCAGAAGCTTGAAAATCGTGAATCCGTTTCTTCCCATTGCCGAATTTCCCGACTTCCCCGCCATGACGCCGGCCGCCGCCGACGAGGCGTTCCCCGTGCTCATCGCCGAGGCGAAGCGGAGCGTGGATGCGTTGGAGGCGAATGCCCCGTGCGAGTGGGATGGCTTCATGCGCGCGCACGAAGGTGCTACGCGCCCGCTGTTCGACGCCTGGGGAATAGTGTCGCATCTCCTGTCGGTCTGCAACACGAAGGAATGGCGCGACGTTCAGGACAAGTATCGCGACGACATCGTGGCGTTCTCTCTGCGGCTGGGACAGTCGAGGCGCTTCTACGATATGACGGGCAAGCTGCTGGAGCGCATGCGTACCGCGCTTGCCGTCGATCCCGCCGACGAGGCGAAGCTCCGGGTGCGCATCCGCATTCTGGAGAAGAGCATGACCAGTGCGGAACTGGCGGGTGTTGGTCTGGACGACGCTCGGCGGGAACGCTTCAACGTGGTCTCGGCGGAACTGGCGAAACTCGGATCCGACTTCCGCGACCACGTTATGGACGCCACCGGTGCGTATTCGCTCGAGCTTGTCCGCAAGGACGAGGTGGAGGGACTGCCGTTGCGGCTCAAGGCCGCGCTCGCGGGAGATGGCGACGCGGAGAAGGGGCCATGGAAGGCGGGAATCGACGATTCCATCTATCCCCCGCTCATGAAGCACGCCGCCTGCCGCGAGGTGCGCGAGAGACTCTGCCGCGCTCGCGCCACCCGCGCGTCGTCGGGTGCGATGGACAATACGCCGCTGGTGGCGAGGACGCTTGAGCTCCGGCGCGAGCTCGCCTCGCTGCTCGGCTTCTCCAGCTATGCGGAGCTGTCCCTCGCCGAGAAGTGCGCACCCTCGGTGGAGGTTGTCCGCGCGATGATCGACGAGCTTGCCGTCGCCTCTGATTCCGCCGCTGTGCGCGAGGAACGGGAGCTGGCGGACTTCGCGGCCGCGGCCGGCCATGCCGGCGAGCTGCTTCCGTGGGACCGCGCCTACTGGGCCGAGCGGCGACGCGAGCGGGAGTTCGATTATTCCGAGGAGGAACTTTCGAAGTACTTTGATCTTCCCGTGGTCACGCATGGCCTCTTCGAGCTCGCGCAGCGGCTCTTCGGCGTTGCCATCGAACCTGCTGACGGGGCTGCGCCCACTTGGCACGAGGACGTGCGATTCTACCGGGTGCGCGGTGAGGATGGAACGCCGCTCGCCCATTTCTACTTCGATCCCTATGCCCGCCCCGGCGTCAAGAGCGGCGGCGCCTGGATGAACGAGCTGCGCACGCGCGAGGTGCGGGCCGACGGTTCGGTTGTCATCCCGTTGGCGCTGGTGTGCTGTAACCAGGCGAAGCCAGGGGCGGACGGCCACGCGCTGATGCGTTTCACCGAGGTTGAGACCCTATTTCACGAGTTCGGCCACGCGCTGCAGCAGATGCTCACCACCGTGGATGACGCCGGCGCGTCGGGGCTCAACCTGATCGACTGGGACGCCGTGGAGGTCTGCTCTCAGTTCATGGAGAACTGGTGCTACGATCCGGCAACCGTCAAGTCGTTCGCTCGCCACGTTGAAACGGGCGAGCCGATTCCAGACGACCTGCTCGGGCGTGTGCGCGCTGCCCGCAACTATCGCGCTGCGAACGCCATGCTGCGCCAGCTGGCGTTTGCCGACATCGACCTTGCCCTTCACGAGGCCACCGTCGATGATCCCAACGCGCTGAAGAACCGTCTCTTCGACCGTTATATGCCGGGTTCGCTCGTCGATGGCGACAGGTTCCTGAACTCCTTCACCCACATCTTCGCCGGCGGCTACGCCGCAGGGTACTACGGATACAAGTGGAGCGAGGTGATGAGCGCCGACGCCTTCGGCGCCTTCGAGGAGGCGGGAACGGGTGACGGGGCGGCGATGGAGCGTCTCGGCCGCAAGTTCCGCGACACCTTCCTGGCGCTTGGCGGCGGCGTCGATCCGATGGAGGTGTTCCGCCGCTTCCGCGGCCGTGATCCCAGGGTCGACGCGCTGTTGCGCCAGAATGGGCTGGCGCGGTCCTAGCCCCGCTTGAAGTAGCTGGTGCTGTCCGGCGGGCGCACGTTGGTGAGTGTGCCCACGTAGTGGCGCAGCCAGTGGTCTGCCTTCGGATGGGCGGCGGCGGCCTTCTCGTTCAGTTCGATTCCGAGGCCAGGCCGGTCGGAAGGGTACATCATGCCATTGACGAAGCGCACGTCCTCGTCGATCACGTCCTGGCGCCACGGCACGTCGTCGAAGAGCGTCTCGTGGGTGCAGTATCCGGGTGTGGATACGCCGAGCGCGAGCGTCACTGCGTTGGCGACGGGTCCGGATGGGTTGTGGGCACAGAAGGGGATGTGGTGCGCATCGCATATGGCGGCGATCTTGGTCATGCCGGTGATGCCGCCGGCGTGCGAAGAATCCGGCTGCAGGTAGTCGCAGGCGCGCAGTTCCACGGCGTCCATGACCTGCTGCGAAGTGAAGAGGCGCTCGCCGCAGGCGATGGGCGTGCGCACTTGGTGGCGCAGATCGGCGAGGGCGCGCATGGTGTCGGGGATGACTGGCTCCTCCACCCAGTAGGGGTCAAATTCCTCGAGTGCGTTGCAGATGCGCCGAGCGGTAGGCAGATCGAAGCGACCGTGGCATTCGATGAGGATCTCGGCCTTGCCCTCGACCGCGCCCTTGACGGCGGCGACGCACTTCATCGCCTTCTTGAAGTCCTCCTGCGGCAGCTGGCGGTAGTTCTTGCCGAAGGGATCCCATTTGAGGCCCTTGAACCCGAGCTCCACCGCCCGTGCCGCCTTCTCGGCGAACTCCTCCGGCTCCTTTGCGCCGGCGAACCAGCAGTTGGCGTAGCAGGGCACTGCCTCGCGGCATTTGCCGCCGAGGAGCTTCCACACCGGCAGGCCGAGCGCCTTGCCCTTTATGTCCCAAAGCGCCATGTCGATTGCCGAGAGGGCGCTCATCAGCACGGGTCCGCCGCGCCAGTAGGCGTCGCGGTAGTTCTCGTGCTGGATCCATTCGGTGTCGAACGGATCCTTGCCGATGATCGCGTGTTCAAGGTCGCGGACTGCGCCCACGAGTGCGTTTTCCTTGTACTCGAGGGTGCCCTCGCCGAGGCCGGTGATGCCGGCGTCGGTGACGACCTTGACGAAAACCCAGTTGGTGCGGTAGCAGTCGATTACGAAAGTCTCGACGCCCGTGATCTTCAAGTCTGCTTTCATGGTCCATATTATACCAAATCTTCCATCCGTTTGAAAGGCGATAATGTGGTCTCTTGTCTGTCTGACGTGTTGATGTTTACCCCCTCACCCCCCCCTCGAGTCTTTTAATTCGTCTTGACATTTGGTGTGTCCATGTGGTACAATTATCTAAAACAAAAATCACGGAAAGAGGAATGACTCCCATGAATAGAACGATTCTTGGAGCGACGGCCGCGGTGGCCGTCGCCATGTTGACAACCGGCTGCGCGAGCAATGGCACGTGCTGCTGTACGAAAGGATGCACGAAGATGGACAACAAGGAGTTCTACGACGGCGCTGCCGACGCGGACGGAATCTACAAGAACGCCAAGTTCGACGTGGCCAAGGGCAAGCAGGCCTACTTCGATCTGATGAAGAAGTTCAACTATCCCGTATTCCCGGCTTTCCTCGATGATAAGCTCACCAATCCCAAGGACGGCTGCCAGTATCTCGGCTTCTGGGCCACCGACTTCGCGAAGGGCGACTTCATGAAGTTCGGCATGGGCGGAGTCATCTGGGTCGACGAGCTCAAGGAGGGCTATTTCGGGCACGACATCTTCCTGCTCCCGCTGCAGTCGATCGCCGAACACAGCCATGTGGCCGGCAACCCCGTCGACAAGAGCGTCTGCAAGGACCGCTGGACAGGCGAGGACCTGACGAAGAACATCCCCGCCAAGATGGAGAGCTGGCTCGTGCGCAACGGCTGGGTCTATAGCTTCTCCGAGGTCGGCGAGCCCAACCTCGACAAGTTCCCCGAGGCGAAGGCCAACCTCTCCGCGCTTCTCTACGACCACAAGGGCGACAAGCCGACGCTGCTGAAGTCGCTCCATGTCGAGAAGTGGACCGCCGACGGCGTGGCGCACAAGCTCCCCCGCACCGGCTCCTGGCACTTCATGATGGGCGGTACCGAGGGCGCGATCGTCACCGAATTCGCCAACTTCCACGACAGCGCCTGCAACCGCTACACCGTGCCGAACGTCGGCTTCTGATCTAACAACCAACGGAGAACAGACAATGGAAAAAAACTATATGCACACCGGCATTCCGGTGTCCGAGAAGATGGACGGCATGAACTACATGGAGTCCCTGCGCGTCTGGATCTGCAACAACGCCGATTATTCGATCGAATACCTCTACTGGGAGAAGGACACCCCGGCGGCCTACCGCATGGTCACGGAAACGCACGTCGCCTACAAGGTGGCGGACGTCGATGCGGCGGTGAAGGAGTGCGGCGGCAAGGTGCTGCTGCCCAAGATGGTTCTCGGCGGTACGACCGCGATCGCCTTTGTGTCGATCGACAATGGTCCGGTGGTCGAGTTCTACCAGGACTGAAACCCGGTTAACCGATAAAGGCAAAGGAGGCAAAAATGCCGATGAAGAAGTTCATGAACGATCCCGCGAATCTCACCAAGGAGCTCCTTGATGGACTCGTCGGGTGCTATTCCGACACGCTCGCGCTCGTCAATGAGAAGATCGTGGTTCGCAAGACGCCCAAGGCCGCCAACAAGGTTGCCCTGGTCGCGTTCGGCGGTTCCGGGCACGAGCCCGCAATGCACGGTTTCGTGGGCGAGGGCATGCTTGATGCCTGCGTCGCGGGTGACATCTTCGCCGCCCCCGGTGGCGAGAAGGTGTTCGAGGCTCTCGACTACGTCAAGCGCGATGCCGGCACGCTGCTCATCACCCTCAACCACAATGGCGACCGCATGAGTGGTTCGAAGGCCATGCGCAAGGCGCAGAAGGCCGGCCTCAAGGTGGTCGAGATCGTCATCCACGACGACATCGCCCAGGGCCCTGACACTCCGATTGAGGACAAGCGCGGTCTTGGCGGCGTGATTCCGTTCATCAAGGTCGTTGGCGCCGCTGCCGAAGAGGGCAAGTCTCTCGAGGAGATCGAGGCGCTCGCGAACAAGTTCAACGAAGGCATCGCCACCCTTTCGGTGGCGCTCAAAATTGCCACCCACCCGCAGAACGGCCAGGAAATCGGCTCGCTCGCCGACGACGAGATGGAGATCGGCATGGGCCAGCACGGCGAGGGCGGCGGCGGCATCTCCAAGATGTGCACCGCCGACGAAACCGTCGCCAAGATGCTGCCCTCCCTGGTCAAGGCCACCAAGATCGCCTCTGGCGACAAGGCTCTGCTCCTGATCAACGGTTCTGGTTCAACCACCACGATGGAAATGCTCATCTGCTACCGCAAGGCGAAGGCCATGCTGGAGGAGATGGGCGTCACCGTGCTCCCCGGGAAGTGCGACGAGCTGCTGACCGTCCAGGAGATGGCCGGCTTCCAGATGATCCTCTGCAAGTGCTGCGACACGTGCGCGAAGTACCTCGCCGCCCGTGCCAACGCCCCATACTGGACCACTCTCGGCTGAGGCGGAACACTATGACGCTTGACAGCTTCAAGTCGGTCTGGAAGCGGGCGGCGGAAAAAACCGCCGCGCGCGAGAAGGATTATTCCGCGCTCGACGCCGCCGCCGGCGGCGATGGCGACCACGGTGAGGCGATAGTCGCCGCCACCCGCGCCCTTGCCGCCGCCGACGGTGCCGATTTCAAGTCGCTGCTCGGCGCCATGGTCGAGCGGCTGGAGAGCGATGTGAGCGGTTCCACGTCCTCGCTCTACGGCACGCTCTTCGAGGGCATGGCCGATGCGGTTGACGCCGGCAAAACCGAGCTGACCGCGCAGGAGGTTGCCGACGTCTTTGCCGCCGGTCTCGAGGAACTCGGGTTTGCCACCAAGGCGAAAGTGGGCGACAAGACGTTTATGGACGCGCTCATCCCCGCCATCGAGGCGCTTGGCGCCCATGCGTCGGAAGGGGAGGCCGCGATGTTCGCCGCCGCCGCCGCCGCCGCCAAGGCGGGTAGCGAGGCTACTGCCGGAATGCAGGCCAAGTTCGGGCGCGCGAAGAATCTCGGCGAGCGCTCCATCGGTCCGATCGACGCCGGTTCGGCCTCCAATGCCGACATCTGGGCATGCTTTGTCTGACAACGGACGGGGGAGCCTCGGTTCCCCCGAACCCCTTCAATAAGGAAAGGTCTATAATCAAATGGCTGACATGGAAGGATTCAAGGAGGCCGCGGCATACGGCCTCGACAAGCCCCAGAAGAACGAAGTGTTCTTCCTCAAGGGTAACGAGAACAAGGGCTGGGGATTGAAGAACCGCCTCGCGCGCATCTTCAATCCCAAGAGCGGGCATACCGTTATGCTCGCCTGCGACCATGGTTTCATCATGGGGCCTACGAGCGGTCTCGAGCGCGTTGACCTGACGATCAACCCGCTTATCGAATATGCTGACTGCCTGATGTGCACCCGCGGTATCCTGCGTAGCGTCATTCCGCCCACGATGTCGAAGCCGGTGTGCCTGCGTGCCGATGGCGGCACCTCGATTCTCACCGACCTCAACCTCAACCGCGTCTACGACGTCGAGGACGTCCTGCGCATCAACGCCAGCGCCATGGCGGTGATGGTGGCGGTGGGCGACAAGGCCAGCGAGCAGATCACCACCCACAACCTCGTGCACACGGTCGACATGGGCGAGAAGTTCGGCATCCCCGTTCTGGGCGTGACCGCGGTGGGCAAGGATATGGCGCGCGATGCGCGCTACTTCCGCCTCGCTACGCGCATCTGCGCCGAGAATGGTGCCTCCTTCGTCAAGACCTACTACACCGAAGAGGGCTTCGAGACCGTGGTTGCGCAGTGCCCGGTGCCAGTGGTCATCGCCGGCGGCAAGAAGCTGCCCGAGGATCAGGCGCTTGAGCTTGCGTATCGCGCAATTCAGGCTGGCGCTGCGGGCGTCGACATGGGTCGTAACGTGTTCCAGAGCGCGAAGCCCCTTGCGATGATGAAGGCGATCGCCGGCGTCGTCCATGACGGCCTCACCGCCAAGGACGCGTTTGCGCTCTACAACGACGAGAAGTGAAGCTGACATTTCAGTTTCTTGGCACCGGCACCAGTGTTGGAGTCCCCCAGATTGGCTGTCGGTGCCCGACCTGCACCTCGACCGACGTGCGCGACCGGCGCCGCCGGTCTGGTCTTTATGTGCGGTGCGGTGATACCGCCATCCTGGTCGATGCGCCGCCGGAGCTGCGCGAGGCGTGCCTGGAGTACGGGGTCAAAAAGGTTGACGCCGTGTTGATCACCCACGCCCACATGGACCACGTCGCAGGTTTCGACGACGTACGGCGCTTCAACACCCTCAACGGCGACCGGCCGATGAACTGCTATGCAGCCCCCGCCACGATCGAGTCGATGCACTCGATCTTCCCCTACATCTCGAATCATCGGAACAAGCTCGGGCTGTTTCGTCCGCTGATCGTGTTCAAGCCGGTGAGGCGGGCGTTCAGGATAGGGTGCGTAAAGGTCACGCCGCTGCCGGTGGAGCATGGCGGTCCATGCACGGTGGGCTGGCTCTTCGAGGCGGCGGGCGCGCGCGCGGCATATGTGAGCGACTGCATCGCCATTCCGGAGCGAACCATGAAGCTGGTTCGCGGTGTGGATGTGATGGTGCTCGATTGCCTTCGCGAGCGTGAGCATCCCACGCATTTCAATCGCGAGAAGTCATTGGCCGCGCTACGGGAGATTGGTGCGCGGCGTGGGTATCTTACGCACATGAGCCATAGTGTTCTGCATGCCGAATTCTCCAGGACGCTCCCGCGAGGGGTGCGCCTGGCATACGATGGACTCACTGTTTCAGCTGGAGGTGCAAGATGAGAAAATTGCCATTGATCGCCATGTGCGCGCTAGGCGCGCTGGGTGCGGCGGCGAAGGCGCTGCCAAGCGAGATCACGGTGGATCTGAAGGTGGAGCACGACGTGTTCGTGCTGGGCGAGCGCATGCGCTGCGTGTTCGATGTGGCCAACGCCTCCGCCGACCCGATCGACTGCCGTCGGCCGGATTCCGCCGACCGAACGCTGGTGGAACTCTACCGGGCGAGCGACAAGTACCAGTTCGACAAGGCGTCCCAGGGCATGTTCACGGCCCCGTTCGCACTGCTTTCCGGCGAGGGGCAGAAGCTCGAGGTGTATCTGGGCGACCATTTCCATCTCGATCGAGCAACCCGCTATTTCGCTCGCGCCGTGCTGGTGCACGATGGTACGCGCTTCGAAAGTCCCCTGCGTACCTTCGACGTGGTTCCAGGCCTCAAGTGTGGCGGCGCGCTCCAGATGTTCTCCCATATTGATGGACTCCGCCGCGAGTTCGAGCTGCTGCACTGGACGCGAGACCGCGTCGAGCATCTGTTCCTGCGAGCCCGCGACCACGGGCATTCGCAGAAGCAGTGGTGGACGGCCGACCTCGGTCAGTTCCTTCGTGTCACCCGCCCGCGTCTCTCCGTGCTGCCAACCGGCGAGGTGGTGGTTCTGCATCGCGCAACCCAGGATTCCTTCATCCGCACCGTGTTCTGGAGCATCCCCGAGGACCTTGAGCTTCATGAACACGAGATGATGCTGGATCCCGACGTCGCCGGCGCCGAGCGCGTGAGAGAGCTCTACCGGGAGGGCGGCGGCGTCGAGCCGGTCAAGAAGGCATGGTGGAAGTTCTGGTGAGCGCGCCGTCGGGAGCTTGGAGACCAAATGAACATTCTTGGAATTGAAAGCAGCTGCGACGAGACCGCGTGCGCGGTCGTCAGGGACGGTCGCGAGGTGCTCTCCAATGTTGTCTACACCCAGATTCCGCTGCATCAACCCTACGGTGGCGTGGTACCGGAAGTGGCCAGCCGCGCCCATATCGAGAAGATATCGGGGGTGGTGTCGGAGGCGATGAAGGGGGCAGGCGAAATCGACGCGGTTGCCGTGACGTATGGACCAGGGCTCGCCAGTTCCCTGCTGGTTGGGCTGAACGCGGCGAAGGGGCTCGCCATGTCCATGCGCGTGCCGCTGATCGGGGTTAACCACATCGAGGCGCATCTGCACACTCCCTTCCTCTACGATTCCGGCGAGACGCCGACGGTGCCGGATCCCGCCGCCGTCTCTCCCGCCCTGGGGCTGGCGGTCTCCGGCGGACACACCACCTGGGTGGATATGCCGAACTATGGCGAGTATCGCATCATCGGCCAGACGCTCGATGACGCCGCCGGCGAGGCATTCGACAAGGCCGCCAAGCTGCTCGGGCTCGGCTATCCCGGCGGACCCGTCATCGACCGATGGGCAAAGGGCTACTGGAATGGGACGACCGACTTCTCGGACGCCGCCGCTCTGAAGGCGCTTTCCTACCCTCACGGGCTCAGACTTTCCCCGGATATGCCGCATTTCCCCAAGGGCCGTCCGCGCGAGGGCACCGCCGCGCTGGCCGGACTGGACGCGGAACTGTGCGTGTCGTTCTCCGGGCTCAAGACCGCGTTACTGTACCATGTGAAGAAGTCCCCCCCCGCCAATGACATGGAAAAGGCCGCGCTGGTGGCCGCGTATCAGGAAGCGATCGTTGGCGCCCTAGCCGACCGTACCCTCTCCGCCCTGAGGCGCGGTGGATACAAGGCGCTGATAGTCGGCGGCGGCGTCTCCCTCAACGGACGCCTCCGAGCAAGGCTGGCGGAGATTGCTTCGCTCACGGGAACTCCGCTTCTGCTGGCCAAGCCGAAGTACTGCGGCGACAATGCGGCAATGATCGCCGCCCTGGCGTACTACCGACGCGCAGTCATCGGCGAGGACGCGATGCGAGTGGATGTGAATCCTGCCCTCCAGGCAGGCGACTGACGGCAATCATTGCGAAGGGAGCGAGATGAAGCGTGAAGGAGATTCCAAGGTGTCTGGTCGGCAGTGTGCCTTTTCGTTCGCCTTGCATTCCATCCGTACCCGTTATTCCCTGCTCACCGCCGTCTTTCTCCTGATAGCGCTGGGTTTCTTCTACGTTGGCGGACGCATTGTGCTGGTTCATCTTGTGCGCGACGCCGAGAACCAGGTGCGCGAAATCGGAAGCGACATCGCCCGCCTCAGCTACCGCAACGCCGACCAGGCGCGCCGCCTTGCGCGTAAGATCGCCGCCGAATGGCCTGCCGCTGGTGCGGCGTCGGAACGCCTTGCTCCATCGTCGCTGCTCGACGGGCGCGTGACACCGGCGCCCTCGATCGTATTCATGCTCGACACCGTCGGCAGTTTCACCGAGGGTGCCGTGCTGGGATCCTCCGGCGAGGTCGAGTTGCTCAAGTCATGCGAGTTGCAGCCCTATTCCGGCTGCATCCCCGAATGGTCGAGAAACATAGCCACGGTCGGCGGCGCCACTGCGGTTGGACTGGTGCGTCTCCATGGCAGAACGCACTACGTGTCGATAGCGCATCTCCCCGGAGAAGCCGGGTTCGTCGTTGTCGGTACGCCATTCGATTCTGATGCCTTCAGTAACCAGGTCAACGATGCCTTTTCCGGGCTGGAGGTCAAGGTCACCAACCGTCGCGGAGACATCGTGGTCACCGCGCACCCACCAGATTCGCAGGCGCGTCCTTCCCGCATCAAGCGCGAGTTCGGCATTGTGCCGCTCTTCTCCGAGGCGGTGAACTTCTATTCCGGCGGTTTCTGGGAACTAGGCAACAGCCCGTTCGAGGCCGTGTTCACCATGCGCGATATCGCCGGCAATGCGGTTTCGATGATCGCGATCTCATTGCCGAAAACCTTCTCCAACGTCACCACGATGGCGCTCGGGCGACTTACGTTCTTCATCGCCATGGTCGGGATTCTGCTCATCCTGCCCATCTTCTGGTTCCAGAATCAGCTGCTGCTGAATCCGCTGTCTAAGATGATCCGTATGGTGAAGGACGTGGAGAAGCACCATGACGACATCGACTGCCCCCGCGTGCAATGGGAGGGCAAGGACGAGTTTGCGCTTCTGGCGATGTCGGTGAACTCGATGCTCGAGACCCTGACGAGGCGCACGTTGGCGGTGGCGCAGAGCGAGACGCGCCAGAAGGCGCTGATCGAGGGTCTGCCGGACGCAATGGTGGTCTTCGACCGCAGCGCGAAGGCGTTGTCCATCATCAAGCAGATGGAGGACGGAATTCCGGTGCCCGGCATCTCGGAGGGAAAGACGCCGGACGTCGCGGTGTGGAGCGCGGACAATGTCAGTGCATTCGATCTGGTGCTGAAGGCTGTCATCGCCACCGGCGATGTGGGGCGTCTGCATCTGGTGATAGCCGAGAAGGAGGACGACCGTCATTTCGAACTGCGTCTTTCGCCTATGGACGGCACGTTCGTGCTCGGTGTGTTCCGCGATGTGACCGCCGAGACCGTTGAGCACAAGCGTCTGCTGGCGGTTGAGAGCCGCTTGGCGAACGCGCAGAAGCAGGAATCGCTCACCCAGCTCGCCGGAGGCATTGCCCATGACGTGAACAACATCCTCTCGGTGGTCAACAACACCGCCGAGATATTCTGGCTCGATGACAGCTCCCCGGAGGCGAAGGAGGCTCTGAACACTATCCGCGACGCGGTCAAGCGAGGCAGTTCGATGACTCGGGAGCTGATGGCCTTCGCCGGCGAGACCCGCATGACGTTTGTGCGTTCAGATCCGGCCCGTCTGATTGATGGTGTCCGCCGCCTGGTAGGTGGCATCGTCGGCGCCAACGTGGTGCTTGATTTCAAGGTTCCGGAAGGCCTGCCGGCTGTGGACGCCGACGGTGATCAGATATGGAAGGTGTTCTTCAATCTGGTCAAGAATTCGGCCGAGGCTATGAACGGCAGCGGCACGGTGGTGGTGGCGGCGGAGCCGTTCGCGATGACGGCCGATATCGCGCTCGACTTCATCTCGCCGCGTCCGCTGACGCCGGGGAAGGGGGTCATGTTCTCGGTTTCGGACAATGGCCCGGGGATTTCTCCCGATATGCGTCGCCGCATCTTCGATCCTTACGTCTCCACCAAGTCGTCTGGTCGCGGCTTCGGCCTTTCAACCGTCATGACGATCGTGGGAGCGCATGGGGGTGGCGTTGCCGTTCGTTCGGCGGTCGGCCACGGATCTGTATTCAGGATATTCCTCCCGGAGTCCACACTACCAGTCGCCGATGGCGTCATGGTGGACGACGAGAAGGGGATCTCGCCAACCATCGGAAATCGCGACATGGTGCTGATCGTGGACGACGACCCGTCGATCGTGAAGACCACGTCGATTCTGCTGAAGGTGCTTGAGCGCACCGCAATCACGGCAAACGGACGCCAGGACGCGCTTGACTCCTATCGACGCCATTCGCCGCGTCTGGCTTGCGTGCTGCTGGATGCCCATCTGGGCGAGACCGACTCGGTGATGCTGATGTCGGCGTTCCGCACGTGCGACCCTACTGTGCCGATAATCGTCACTTCAGGCTCCGTGCGCGAACAGATAGACGAGATATTTGCTAGCCAGCCCTTCGATCAGTTCCTGGCCAAGCCTTACACGCTTGAGGAACTGAAGAAGGTTGTAGGCTGCTAGCTGTGGAAGCAACTGCCCTTCGGGGCTTGATACTACGCTTCCTTCTTTTCGAGCTTGGCCTTTTCGGCTTCTTCCTCTTCCTTAAGCAGCTGCTCGCCTTCCTGGGTGCCTTTCTTGAACTCGCCCTTTGCCTTGCCCAGTGCGCGCGCAAGCTCGGGCAGCTTCTTGCTGCCGAAGAGAATGACGATGATGGCCACGAGAATTACGATCTGCCAGGGTCCTGAAAACATGATTTGCTCCTTGGATTTTTGTTGTTGAAATGGTTTCCGTATAATCTACACGATTTTGGCGCGGGAATCAAGCGGAAAATGACAATTACTTTTTGGGCCAGAACTTGTCCGACAGCTTGGAGGGAATGCCCACTTCGCCCTTTTCGAAGCAGTCGGCCAGAATCTTCCAGCCGAGATCCAGCGCCTCCTCGAGCGGGATGTTCACGGAAAGATCCATCATTCCCGCCTCGAAGGCGGCACCGTACTTCAGCAGCTTGTCGTCCCATTCGCTCATGCGGAAGCCCATCGACTGCTTCTCCAGGGTCTCCTTGTAGGAGGCGTAGAGCTTGATCATGGCGTCCATGATCGTACGATGGTCCTCGCGGGTGTTCTTGTTGACCTGCTGCTTCAGGCGCGAGAGCGATCCGAACGGCTCGATGCGGCCGTTGCGCAGATAGAACTGGCCTTCGGTGATGTAGCCCGTGTTATCCGGCACCGGGTGGGTCACGTCGTCGCCCGGCATGGTGGTCACGGCGAGCACCGTGATGGAGCCGGAGCTGTCGAAGTCGACCGCCTTTTCGTAGCGGGAGGCGAGCTGGGAATAGAGGTCGCCGGGGTAGCCGCGGTTGGAGGGGATCTGCTCCATGGTGATGGCGATTTCCTTCATGGCGTCGGCGAATGAGGTCATGTCGGTGAGCAGCACCAGCACGTCCTTTCCCTCGAGGGCGAACTTCTCGGCCACCGCCAACGACACGTCCGGCACCAGCATGCACTCGACGGTGGGATCGGCGGCGGTGTGCACGAACATCACGGTCTTGGCGAGCGCGCCAGAGCTGTCGAGGGTGTTTCGGAACTTTAGGTATTCGTCGTACTTGAGGCCCATGCCGCCGATGACGATCACGTCCGAGTTCGCCTGGAGCGCGATGCGGGCCAGCAGCTCGTTGTAGGGTTCGCCGGCGCGGGCGAAGATCGGCAGCTTCTGCGACACGACCAGCGAGTTGAACAGGTCGATCATCGGAATGTTGGTGCGCACCATCCGGTTGGGCATGATGCGCTTCGCGGGGTTCACCGATGGCTGGCCGATCGGAATGAGATTCTCGTTGATGGCGGGCCCGCCGTCGCGAGGTTCGCAGGAGCCGGTGAAGGCGCGTCCGAGCAGGTCGTGCGAGAAGGGCACCTTCATGGTTTCGCCGAGGAATCGCACCGATGCCGCGGTGACCACGCCGCGGGCGCCGGCGAAGATCTGCAGCGTCACGTTTGGTCCGACGAGCTTGATCACCTGCGCGAGCGAGGT
>JAZRXT010000056.1:0-4134 GCA_045600365.1 Kiritimatiellia bacterium
ACCACCACCGGCCGACCAGTCATTAGCCCACGAGGAACCCTGGCTTGACGCAATTGCGCCCTTCTTGCCGCCTATGCCATCGTTGCCTGCCTCGCCGCCCCAGGCGTAGACCGTCAGCGAGCCCAGCATGTACACCGTGCCTGCATCCTCGCCAGCCGAGCCGTCGCTGCCGCCGCTACCATTGAATCCGTTGCCGGCGAAGGTGGTCTGCTCGCATTTGCGCCGCGGAGATCCGTTGTTCTCGGCAATGTCGGAATCACGGGAAAGGCCACCGCGTCCGCCGACGCCGCCAATTGCCGCGCCTGCGCCGCCGCCTCCTGCGCCGCCGAAGCCGCCTCTTCCGCCCATTCCCCAGTTGTAGTTGGCATTGGAGGTGGAGTATCCGACGAATCCGGTGCGGCCTGGCGAGCCTGTGCGCCCGTTGCCGGCGGCGCCACCGCGGGCGATGAGCCGTCCTGCGCCGGTAATCGTCAGCTTGGAGTTCTTCGGCACCCGGATGCCAGCCCCGCCGCCTTCGCGAAGATCGTAGGACGCCCTGCCGCCCTCCACCGTGAGTGTACACTCGCGGGGAATGTCGATTGTAACCTCACCATGCACCTCGAGAGCAGACTGTCCGGGCCCGGCGGAAATGACAGGATTGCCCGTGACCCGGTAGCGACGCCCGTTCTCGAGCACGGTCCCGGGCGCAATACCGGTGCCAAGCGACAGCCACTGGTCGTTCTTCGTGGTCCACTGGGCATAGAGCGTGATGTTCTGAGTCCACTTTGCGCCGGTGATCGCCGGCTGGCCATCCGCATAGTAGATGCACTCGCCCCCCGAGGCGGCAGTCCACCATCCATTGAAGATGACGCCCGCCTTCGGGCTTGGTACCGGTACCAGCGAAAGCGGATAGCCGGTATGGGCGGTGACGCTGTTGAACGTCGAATCGCCGTCCTTCAACGTAATCAGGTACGAAACGCACTCGGGCAGCTGCGTGTAGATTTCGCCACCCGCGCCATCGAGATAGGCATACGGCGCACATCTCACCGTCGGGCGCGACATATCGTAGACACCCGCCGCGCCACCCGTGCCACCCGCGCCACCGTAGTACCAACCCGATTTTTCTGCGTCTGCATTCCCCGAGGTGTCGCCTTGCCCGCCATTCTCGGCCTGATATACCGTACAGGAGGCGTCATACTGCGCGCTTGCGCCCTTACCGCCTCCGCAGCCAGAGATGTTCAAATACGCCTCTTTGTCATCAAGCACGAAGCAGAAGCCACCCCCACCGCCCCCGCCCCCGCCACCACCAGGGCCGCCGGGACCGATATCGTATGGTGCCTGAGCGCCGGCTCCTCCTCCTCCTCCTCCGCCGCCGCCCGCAGCATGCAGATCGTCATTACCCTCTCCTTCCCAGTCACTGCCGCCCTTGCTTCCACCTGCTCCACCACCTTTGGAAGTCTGGCCGCGCCGACACTGCACCTTCACCTGGCCGAGTACGTACACGGTTCCGCAACCGGTACCACTACTGCCACCGGCGGCGCCAGCCCCGGGTTTGCCATTGCCGTAGAAATCATCATCATCGGAAAGGCAATATACTCTTTCGCCGCCGCCGCCGCCGCCGCCGCCACTACCACCTTTGCCGCCAATACCAGGCGCGCCGCCACCGCCGCCGCTACCGCCGCTGCCGCCGCTGCCGCCATATCCGTCCTTACTGTCATCGGTGGCCACGTATCCTTTTTCACCACTATATCCGCCACTGCCGACGGCAGGACTTCCGCCATTCGCCTTGAGCGCACCCTCGCCGGTGATGTAGAGCGTGGCCCCCGGCGGCAGCTGGAAACCAGCTCCTGCGCCGGTGGTGCCGCTTCCATCCGAGCCGTTGAGGGTAAGCGTCTGCCCCTTGGGAATGTAGATCACGGCCGAGTCGCCGGAATTGAGGCGTAACGCCGGATTGCCGCTACCGGCGTTGATGGTGGGGCTGCCTTCAACCGTGTAGATCGCATTGCCGTCAAGCAGGGTATTAGCGGGCGTGGACGAGTTGATCGTCTTTCGCACGGTATAGCCGGCACCGCAGGCGACCACCGGAAGAAGCAGCGCCAGAAGCTCTATCGTTTTCTTCATGTCAGTTGGAATTGACAGTTATGGATAATCACAATGCTATATATTATCGCAAAAATCCGCGAGAAAGTCAAACCAACAGTCGTTTCGCCAATTCTTCAAAGCGACTGGTCGCGGTCGAGGCCGGGCATGTTCCGCGCCCCCATGTCGGTGCCGTCGGAGGCGGCGCCGGCACCGGGAGTTCCGGGTTTCAGACGGTAGTCGCGCTTCAGCGGGTCGATGAACTGCGGCTCGGCGTAGATCGAATTGCGCTCAAGGCCCGTACGCTTCTGATAGCGCCGGAACTCATCCGCGCCAGGACCGATGCGGAACGACTGGGGCCCGGCATGGTACTCGCTCAGCGCGTTGAGCGGCTCCCAGTCGAGATTGAAGTCGAGGTCGAGCTGTTTCTGCCAGAAAGGCGTGAAGTAGCGCGCCCCGCGCTCGGACGAGCGGCAGAAGACATTGTTGCGGATGTGCTGGTCCTTCATAAGACTCTTGTGCCCGTAGAACATCATGTGCGCACCGTTCGGGTCGGGGCGCTGCGAATGGCTCCAGCAGTAACCCGAGTCAACGCAGGTGTTGTGTTCGAAGATGACGCCGTAGGAGTGCGAATTGGTCACGCCGTTCCAGTACTCGAAGGCGTACTCCGCCTGCCAGATCACGTTGTCGCGAAACACGATATTGTCGAAGCCGTTCACGCTGCCGCTCTGCTGGGGCGTGAGCGCCGCGTCGTAGACCTGCCAGATGCGGCAGCGCTCGACGAGGCAGTCCTTCGCGGGCGACCAGTACTCGATGCCGTTGCCGTACCGGACGGGCGTCTTCTGGTCGCGCCAGAACTGGAGACCGCCGCCGATGAAGTACATGTCGCAGTTGCGCACCGTGACGCGGCTCGCCCCACCACCCGAAAAGGCGAATCCACTCGTGTAGCGCAGCGTGAACGCCTCCACCGTCACATCGTGGCGAGCGCTGTGCGGCACGAGGGTCATCGTGCGGCAGAGTTCGACCTTGCCGTAGACCTCGGCGGGGTTGCGGTCGAGCTTCACGACCACGGCGTCCTCCGCCGCGTCGTACCAGTAGTCGAGTTCGCGCGTAAGCTGGTCGATGCTCCATTTTTTGAATCCCCAAGCCGATTCATCACCCAGGAGGAGGTTGCCAACATCCTTGCCGATGGACATCCGCTCGTCGACTTCCACCCGCTCAAGGGAGAGCGGACGGAAATCGATCGTCTTGCCAGCCTTCACCACGTCGCCCAGGTAGAGGTGCATCGTGCCATTCGGACCGATTGTGCGCCCATCTCCCTTGAACAGCACCGAACCATTGCGCCAGCCCCCCTTGCCAGGTTTGTCGTCGAGCTTGACGCCGCCGGTTGCATACCGCAGCCACCCCCGCGTGTTCGCCATGATCTCGATGTTGCGCGCGAAGTCGCCGCGCACCTGGAAATGCATGAGGAGAGAGGTGGACTCGCCCTCCAGCTTCGGCCCCCAGCACTGCACGTTGCAGCCGCTATGGGCCGGCGGTTCGGTGCTGCAGGCGAAGCGCACGAAGTCGCCATCAGGGTCCTTGATACGCGAGGTGGTCCCCTTCGAGCCGTCCATGAACCCACCACCCCAGTTCAGCATGGACTGGCCTTCGCGGACCGTTCCCGTCACACGCGGTTTGGCGCGGCGGGTGGACCATAGACCGGGCTTGAGTTCGTACCAGTCCTCGGGGCGGCTACGGTCGAGCGAACCCTGGATGATGGGCTTGGGGCCTTCGCCGTATGCGCCGTAGTACGTGCGGGCCGTCTCGTCGCCGCTCCTAAGCAGAAGCTGCCCTCGCCACAGTCCGCCGCGGCGGAAGAGCACGCGGTCGCCGGGCTTCACATCGGCGGCATTGACCTTGTCCAGCGATCTCCAAGCCTCGGCAGGGGAGAGTCCGCTGCTGGCATCGTTGCCGGCGATGGAATCCACGTGATAGGTAGCGGAGAGGCCGGTGCCGGCCATGCCAACCGCAACCATTGCCGCAAGAATCTCGGCCCTGATCATTCCGTTCATTGTAATCTCGTCCTTTCTTTCG
>JAZRXT010000057.1:0-2986 GCA_045600365.1 Kiritimatiellia bacterium
GGCCACAAAGGGAACGATGGTCCTCAATGGGCTGGTTCGGTTCTACAACGGCGATTTCGTGGGGAGAGAAACGACGTTTGACGTCCGCGGGTCGTTTGTCCTTGCAGCGGATGCCCATATCGGCACCTACATCTGCCAGTCGACGTCCAGCACTGCGTACAACTCTAACGATTTTTACGTGTACGAGCGCTTCAAGCCTGTCACGGACTATTTCTGGGGCTGCGTGCTGAAGAGCGGTACGACGCTCGACCTCTCCACGCGCACGGAGGCGTGGAATGTCAAAGGCAAGCTCATGCCGACCAGTAATAATGCTTTCACCAAGACGACCGTGACGTTTGAGGACAATGCGACCATCATCGTCGATGTCGGGGAGCGCAAGCTGAAATCCGGCGACATGGTGGTGGCCTGGGATGCGACTACGAAGCCGGCGAATCTCGCGACGCTCAAGTTCAAGCCGCCAGCAGGGTTGGGTGGTGAATTCATTAGAACCCCAGAAGGCCTTCTCTTCGTGCGCGGCATGTGCGTTATCATCCGTTGACGCCTTTTCAAAAGATCGATGAATAAAATGAACATCAAACACTTAACCGTTGGTGCAGCCCTGGTGGTTGCAAGGTGTGGAATCGTCATGACGTCTGAAGCCGCCGAAGGCACGGCGGCACCTGCGCCCGATTTCGCGGCGTATGTCAACCCGTTCATCGGAACGGCCGGCACGGGGCACACCACGCCCGCCGCATGCGCTCCTTTTGGACTGGTGCAGGCGGGGCCGGATACGGGTAGGAGCGGTTGGCAGTACTGCGGCGGCTACCTCTGGGGGGACAAGACGATCTGCGGCTTCTCGCAGACGCACACCAACGGCACGGGGGTCATTGAGTTGGGCGACTTGCCGATTCTGCCGTTTCGCGACGGGAAACCGGTGCCGCAGGTTCACGACAAGGCGACCGAGACGGCGAGCCCGGGATACTACGCCGTGACGTTCAAGGACGCGCAGATCCGTACCGAGATCACGGTGCGTCCGCATACTGCCCTCTATCGTTTCACCTATGGGGGAGACCGTCCGCGCCGTCTGCTGGTCGACTGCCAGAGCGCCCTCGGTGGCTCGCGGTGGCAGTTCCGCAGAGCCGACGTGACGCCTGGAGCCGATAGGCGCGGTATTTCCGGTTCAATCGAACGTCATTGCTGGGTGGCCCGCACCTATTCCTTTGCGATGACCTTCGATCGGCCCTACGCGAAGATGACGGAACTACCGCGCGCGCAAGGCGAGAAGGCCCCGCGCTACGTCTTTGACTTCGACCTCAAGCCGGGTGAGGCGCTTGAGGTGCGCGTGGCGCTCTCCGCCGAAGGCAATGAGACGGTCGCTCGGAAGAACCTCGAGGCGGAAACGAAAGGCATGACGTTTGATGCCGTGCGCGCACAGACGCGGGTGGACTGGAACGCTCTCCTCGGTCGTGCGGCGGCCGAGGGCGACGAGGCGGCAAAGACGAGCTTCTACACCTCGCTCTACCATCTCTTGGTGCAGCCGAACAACATCGCGGACGCGGGTGCGAAGCCGTTCTACTCCACGTTCTCTTGTTGGGACACCTTCCGCGCGGCGCACCCGCTCTACACGGTCCTCACGCCCGACAGGGTGCCGGAATTCGTCGATTCCATGCTTGTGCAGGGTCGCCGCACGGGCTTTCTGCCGGTCTGGGTGCTATGGGGTCGCGACAACCAGTGCATGGTCGGCACGCACTCGATCCCCGTGATTGTGGATGCGTACTTCAAGGGACTTTTCCCGGAGGGCGCCGATCCGAAAGCCGTCTTCGAGCAGATCAAGGAGACGCTCACGAGGCCGCACCGAAACCGCAACAAGGAGAACTGGGATCTCCTCGATGCCTATGGCTACTATCCCTTCGACAAAATCCGCGGCGAGAGCGTGAGCCGCACGCTCGAGTGCGTTTACGACGACTGGTGCGCGGCCCAGCTCGCCGCGAAGCTCGGCCGCTCGGAAGACGCCGCCTTCTTCCTGCGCCGTTCCGGCTACTGGAAGAATGTCTTCGATTCGAAGATCGGCCTTGTGCGCGGCAAGGACACGAAGGGGAACTGGCGCGAGCCTTTCAGTCCGTTCAAGCTCGGCCACGGCCCGGGCACGGCGAACGATTTCACGGAGGGGAATGCCTTTCACTACACATGGCATGTCATGCAGGACCCGGAGGAGCTCGTGGCCGCGATGGGCGGGCGCGAGGCGTTCGTTCGGAAGTTGGACGAGCTCTTCTCCGCACCCGAGAAGGTGGAGGGTGCGGGATCCGTCCTGGACGTGACCGGTCTCATCGGGCAGTACGCGCACGGCAATGAACCGAGCCACCATGTGATCTACTTCTACTCGCTCGTTGGACGGCCAGATCGCGCCGCTGAGCGCATCCGCGAGATCTTCGATCGCTTCTACTTGCCGAAGCCGGATGGGCTTTGCGGCAACGACGATTGCGGCCAGATGAGCGCGTGGTATGTCTTTTCGGCGATGGGCTTCTATCCGTTCAATCCGTGCGGTGGCGAGTACGTGTTCGGCGCGCCGCAGCTGCCGCGCGTGTCGCTCGCACTTCCGGGCGGAAAACGTTTCACCATCGTCGCGCGCAACCTCTCGGCGAAGAACAAGTATGTGAAGGCGGTTGCGCTGAATGACCGGCCGCTCGCACGGCCGACATTGCGCCACGAGGAGATTTTCGCGGGCGGCGAACTTGTCTTCACGATGTCGGATCGCCCGTAAAAGGGCATGGCGCGAAATCGCCGGGGACAGACCCCCAATAAATCTTGGCATTGTCGCATGTTCGGTGGTGGCGGAACTGGGACAACGGGCATCTTGCCCGTTGGGAACCCACTCCTCAACGGGCGGGACGCGAAAGGCAGTTTGAGAAATCCCCCTTCGGGTCTGCAACTGGCGATCCTCCCGCATAGTATTGGCGCGAAGGGCCGATGGAGATGCGAAGCGTATTTCTTCGAATCGCCTTCCGTG
>JAZRXT010000058.1:0-24359 GCA_045600365.1 Kiritimatiellia bacterium
CGATCCCTCGCTCCAGATTGGATCCTCGTGGCGCATCTTCGCAAGCTGGCGCACGAGCTCAAGACGCTTCCGCCCGTCGGGTTGCATGGCCCTGGCCCAGTCCACGGTCTTGTAGGCACGCGCGGGATGCTCCACAGGCGCGAAGAACGAATTGCGCGCGTTGTCCGCGATCTCGTTGCCGTTGAAGAGGAGCGGCAGACCACGACGGAGGAACGTAAGCGCAAACGCCGCGTTGCCGGCCTCGACCGGACGAATGCGGTCGAAGCGGTTGTCCCAGTCGTCCGTCGCGGTGTCGTGGTTGTCGAGGAAGCAGAACATGAGCGAGTCGGACGGAATCTTCCTCTCATACACCCTCACGGCGTCCATTCTCTCCGGCAGCGTCTTCCCCTTCACGTGCCCGAATGAAACCGCCTTTGGCGAAAGCAGTCCGCGGATCGTGAAGCTCCAGGGCCAGGCGTAGCAGGCGTCGAACGCCTTCTCCAGCCACTCGGGCTTCGTGCCCTCGTTGATCATGACGAGATCCGGCTTCATCTTCCGGCATGCCGTAACCGCCTCAACCCAGAAGTCGATTGGCACCTGGTCGCCAACATCGCAGCGGAACCCGTCGCAGCCGAGGCCGATCCAGTGGAGCATGGAGTCGATGAGGTACTTGCGCACGGCCTTGGATTCAAAGTTCACGTGCGGGAAATGCCAGATGGTGGTCCTCACCGTGCCGTCCGCATTCTTCTGGAAGGCGTCGGGGAACATCTCCTTCATCACGTTGTTCGGTCCGCAATGGAGATACACGAGATCCATGAACACCTTCATGCCGAGGGCGTGGGCCCTGTCGTTGAAGGCCCGGAAGTCATCGTCCCCGCCGTATTCTGGATCGATCCTGTCGTAGTTCGAAATGCGGTAGGAATTCTTGGGCGAACCGTAGCCGCTTTTCTTCTGCCGTTCGCTCCAGCCGCTCTCGTCCATGTCGCAGTCCATCTCCACGAACGGAGCGAGATACACCACATCCACTCCGGCCGAGCGCACATGATCGAGCATCCTCGCCGCCGCCTTGAAGTTGCCATCGCGCGTGAAGTTGCGCAGAACCACCTGGTAGACGACTGCTCTTTTAAGGTACTCTGGAGCTGGGCGCTTCTCTGCCACGGCACTGAAGGCGGTCAGGGCCGCCACCAGCAGGAAGGCAACCCTTGCACGAAATCCCGCGCAAATCGCGGTCATGACTGTCTTTCTGTACATGCACATCTCCTTCATCATCTATTTCATTTCTGCCTTGCGACACGGGATCCACATCCGAGCGCCATCATCACGATCCGTCCAGCGCCGGACGCATTTGGCGACCAGGGGTGGAACCATGGGTCGGTTGCGCAGTAGCGTTCGCACACGCACCCCTCCTCGGAAACCGAATACCTGAGTGTCGCGTCTAGGATCTCGGCTGCGAGATCATCGCGTCCGACCGTCTTCCAGGCCGTAAACCATCCTAGCTCGGAGAATGTTGTGTACCATACGTTTTCCGCCACTTCAGGGGAAATCGGCAAGCCCATATCCCAGCACGTACGGGTGGGATGGCGCTGGTAGAGACCCCTTACGTCGGCATATCCCTCCCGCAGGAGCCAATTGCGCAGACGCAGCATCTCGTCCTCGGTGAGGAATCCCATCATGGCGAAGCGTCCAGGATGGCAGTAGAAGTAATTGCGCTTGCGCAGAGCATCCTCCTCCTTGCCAAGCGGATCGAGCGGAAGATGGAAACAGGGCTGGCCTTCCGAGTCCTTGCGCCAATGCGCGACAATCCCCTCTATAACGCGGCGATAGTCGGCGGCCTCGGCGCGGAACGGCGCCGCCTCGGCCGGTGAACGCCTCTCGACCGCGGCGGCGAATGTCTCAAGCGCCATGAGGTTGATAAGGTCGGTGTGGCCCCAGGACTGGAAGGCACCGGCGGCGTCCGTCGCCTTCATCGGCGGGAAAAGGCCGGGCACACAGCCATCCCTACCCGCCGACTCGCGCCGCTTGGCCCTTATCCAATCGAAGGCCTTCACCGCCGCACCGCGCCACCGGTTCCAGCACCCATCTGCATCGGGACCGAGACAATGGTATGCGAACATATGCAGCACGCAGGCGGTGTTGCACGCCCAGCTGTTGCCGAACGGGCCTATCTCCCCGTTCGCGTTCGCATATTCCCCGAAGTAGAAATCGAGCGCCCCCTCCACATATTCGCGGTACCCTAGCATGTCGAGCGCCTGCGAGACCTCCATCTGGTCTCCCGGCCACACCCAGCGCTGGAGACCGCCCTGGCGCGGCAGGGCGTACTCTGCGCCGATCGGGCGGGAAAAGCACTGGAGCATCTCGACGGTCATCCGGCGGATGAGCCACGGACGGTCGGTCACACGCGAAAGTTCGCGCCGCCAGTCCGCGCTCGTCTGCTCACGTGCCCTTTCATAGTGCGGCTGCTCAACCTCCCCTTCACCGAGAACGAAATCGACGTTTCGCGCCAGGCCAGGGGCGAGTTTGACAGTGAAGCGCACCGCACCAACGGCGTCGTCCCACGTGGCGCCGATTCCGGGGTCGACCGCGAAGAAACGCTCTCCGTCGCCCCAGACGCTCTCTGAGCGCCGGCTCCATGTTTTCGGCACCTTCGTCCACTGCGTGAGAACCGGAGCATAGGGGAAATAACCATCCGGCGCACTGAACACCAACTCCCGCTCCTTGGCGGAACGAAGCAGAACCGCGAACGAGCAGGTGATGTTGGTAACTCCGGCGTTGGACACGCGAAGGCGCATATTCGCCGATGGCCTGCGCCCGAACGGCACGCACGCTTCAACATCCACCGTCATGGCGCCAATCGTCCACGACTGGCCGTGAATCGGCACGGCGTCCCGCTCCACGCGCATCTTCGCGGTTCTGAAGTCGAATGGTTCGTCCGCCTCGCCATGGACAAGCCAGGCGCCAAAGGCGGCCGGTGTGGTCTCGGCCTGGTAGTAGCTGGTTTTCTTCCAGTCATGCCAATGGCGAACTTCGCCAATCGTCACCTTGCCCTCGCGCCAACTTACAATCAGGCGCTCGGAAAATGGTCCCTGCAGGTAGCGCCGCGAAGTAGCCGGCCGCTGCCATGCGGCTGGAGACGACTCGGCGAAGGCGGCGAGCGACATCGCCCCGATGCATATCATCGCAATTGCGTCACGTGTTTTCATCTTGGCTCCATTTCGTCAGTTTCATCTATTCGACGGCGTCGCTTCGGCCGTGGCTGACATCGCCGTTCCCGCTCATTCCCATCGTGATGTCTGGCGACACCGCGTCCACCGCCTTGCGAATCGCGGCGCCAAAGGCGATCATCGATTCGGTCTTCGCCTCCGCAAAGGCAGCCCGCGCCTTCACGCTCTCCTCGCCATTCCCCTTCATCGCGGCGATCAACTCCTCGCGGGTGTAGGATCGACCGCACTTCTCTGCCACCTTCTTAAGGTGCAGCGGACAGTAGCAGCACGGTCCCGTCCAACTGTCGTTGGCACGATCGCGCTGTCCGTTGAAATGAAGATCATCCTCGAAGAGAATCGAGCACGGGTGCCCATGCGCACATACGGTACTGATCCGGTTGAACGGCACCGAGACGTCCAGAGCCGGCTTGCCGCCATAGCGGATCTGGTAGAGATTCGCACCGATGTCACGGATCGCCTCCACGGTTTCGCGATATGGTGTATCGCAGACGTCGGTCCAGCCGACTTGCATGTTCTCGCCGTCGAAGCGTCCCGCAGTAGACTGGTCGGAGAACTGGTGCCAGTGGACGCCCACGATCTGCGGGTGCTCGAGCGATGTCTTCACGTAGTTGCGGTAGGTCGCCGCGCGCTCTGCCTGGTCCTTCAGGAGGATGAGGCCTGGGCAGAACGGCCCACGATCGAGCGCGCCGAAGTGGAACTCGCCGATGAGTACCGGCGCGTCTACGCCGTCAGGCAGCTTGAAGCCGCTCATCTCCTTGCTGTAGACGTTGTAGCTGAGGACGTCGCAGTACTTCGCGGCGGCCTTCACCGTGAACTCCGGCGCGCCGCCCGCCCAGCGGCATCCAAGGTAGAGCTTGCCGGGCGCGGCGCGCTTGAGCTCCTCGCGGATCGTCCGGTAGTAGGCCTCGGCGATCTCCATTGAGAATGCCTCGAGATCGGGCTTGGCGGCCGCGATGTCAGGTGGTTCCTTCGCGAGCTTGACGAGCTCCTCCCAGCTCGCGTACCGCGCCTTCCATGCCGCGTTCAACTTCGCAACGTCGCCATACTTCGCCTGGAGACGCTTCACGAACTCGCGCTTGCAGGGCTGGTTCTCCGGCGACTTGAGCGTCGAGACGCCGAACGTGTGGGGTTCTCCCCAATGGTGCTCGTTGTCGACGAAGAAGCCGAGGCACCATGGGTCCTCGAACTCCTCGCGGTATACCTGGATCTGGCGTCGTGCCTCGGCGCGGAAGGACGGATCGAACGGGTCACAGAACTCCCACCAACCGCCCTTGTGGCCGGCAATCGGGCGCGCGTGGATCTCGAAACGCTCGGTGTATGGAGTGCGCCCCATGAGGCAGATGCGCTTGTCGGACGAGTTTGCGATCGTGTTGCAGCTCCAGCTGCGGAGCCGCCGGTGGGCAAGGTCCGCCCACGTCTCGAACCAGTTCTCGCCGTACTTGCGGCGAATGTTCTGGGCCGAGAAGTCATAGGTCTTCTTGAGCCCGCGCTTGCCGTAGTAGGGATAAAGCAGCTCGTCGCGCGTCGTGTAGAAGAGTGCCTCCGGATCGTCCGCCCTCGGCAGACGCTCGAACCAGCTTTCATGGCCGTCCAGGGGCGTGATGCCGCCCGACGGCGTCACGCGCACCGGCCCGTGGCTCCACCAGAGATGGCCATCCGGATCGACGATCCACCACTTGCCCTCGAGCTTGACGGTACGGAAGCCGCCCGTCGCCTCAAGCTGCGGACCCGCCGCCCATCCACCCCACTTGTCCCAGCCCGCCGGCCCGGGATGTGCGGCAAGATCCTTCGCCTCCGCCTCGCGCGCGGCGCGGAGGTCGGCATCGGAATGCACCTTGCCCGGCCATTCACGATGCTTGAACTGTCCGTATTCGTCGATACAGGGAAAGAACTTCTCTGGCGGCAGCTTCGCGAAGTTCGGTACATCCCCGGCCGACTTAGGCGCACCCCTGGCAACGATACGGCGGATGCTCCACGTGTGCGGCATCTTCGGCTGGTTGATATACACGGCGACCTCCCGGACGGCCGTGCGGTCGAGGACGCCGTGCCCTGCGGCCGGATGGTTCCAGACGGCGATGTCGCCCGTATTCTTCGCCCAGATCATGTAGGGGAGCGCCCACGTCCGCACACGCGTCAGGAGCGACAGCACCTTCTCCCATTCGGGTAGCTTCGGCGCGAAATCGGCACCGAGCGTGATCGCCTTCTCGCCCTTGATCGGGAGCTTCTGGATCCAGCAGCCCGTGCCCTTGCCGGGATTGCCGCCAGCGTTCAGAAGCCGCAGCGTGTACTTGCCCCAGATACCGCCGTTCACAAACTCGACTTCGACACGGCCAAGCTGCGAGAGGTCCCAGGCACCGGGAAAGCGCACGCCAGGATACCTGTCGGACGGCTTCGTCGTCACGGTTAGGAGACCGTCCTTCAGCGCAAAGGTCGCGCCGTCCTGCGGCCGCACGTCTTTCACCGTCGCCGACGCCGCGTCGAAGAGAACAATCTCATCGCCGGACGCGGACGGCTTCGCCGCCGCCATCGAACACTGCGGCATGAATGCGCCGCCCAAAATCATCACCAACAGACCATACTTCAACATCGTCTCACCTTTCATTCGTCAATAAAGCACCTCGAAGTCAACAACACCGCCCTGCGGTCTAACTTCAACATCAACATATTTCGACCCGAAGACGTCGCCCAAGTCGAACGGCGTCTCGCGTCCGTCCACCAGCAGGTGGCGCGGAGTCTTGCCGACGGGCACGAGCAGGTGGGCCGTGACCCGATCGGCCGGCGAACGGAGATTGTAGCGGAAACCCTTCTCGGTAAAGACATAGCGCACGTCAACGAACTTCCTCGGCAGCTCGTAGCCGGTCAGGTAGCGGCCCTCGCGGAACGGCGTCACCGCCCAGCGCGGAGCAAAACGGAGATGACGATACTGCTTGTCGAGGTCCTGCACGCCCGCAAGGCCCTGGTCGACCGCGCTCAGGATCGTCGCCGCGCCCCAGGCGCTCGGGCCCCGTCCCTGCGGTTCACGCGTCTGAGGATGGTAGAGGAAGAATATCTTGCCGTCGTCCTCAAGCACCATCTTCGCGAGGCGCTCGAGGATGTTCCAGCCATACGCCTCGTAGCCGTTCTCAAACGCCCCCTTCGCGAGCTCGCCGGCCGTGAAGGGACAGATTGCGCCGTTCACGTACTGGCCCTTGCGGTGGTTCGGGCTCGGCCCGAAGCTCTCGTAGGGCGGATCGATAGTGAACCACTCGGCAAACGTGCCGGCCGTCGGGCGCCGCGCGCGGTATGCGTCGATGACGGTGCGGCATTCCGCCGGCGATAGCACGCCGCGGTTGAGCGCATAGGCGTCGCTCATCGAGAGGCGGTTCGTCTCGTTGCCGTCCTGGGGCGGACAGTTGATCGGCAGCTGATGACAGAAGAAACGACCGTTCCAAAGATGCTTCATCAGGTTCGCCCGGAGCGTCGCCGCCCGCGTCCGCCACGAGGCGGCCCGCTCCGCGTTACCGAAACGGTCGTTGATCCATGCGAGCTGCGACATGGCCTGGTAGACGCCCGTGTTGTCACCGTGCATGATCGCCATCGGCTCGTCCGGCTGGATTGTCCGGTTCTGCCCCGACAGCGGATCGGCCGTGAAGTCCCACGTGTCGATCGTGTACATGCGCTTGCAGAGTCCGTGCGCTGAATCCCAACGTTTCGGGTTAGACGTCTGATAGTCAATGCCCTTCTCCAGCCGCGGGAGCGCGCGCCGGAGCCAACCGTCGTCGCCCGTGACGCGCCACGTCTGCAGGCAGCCCTCTACCATCAGGTACTCGACGTCCGCCTCAAGCTCCAGCCGCACGAGCGCCTGATTGTCATCGGGATACAGCACGCGGCAGTCGGGGTTCACGAACGTCCAGTGCAGGTCGTCAAGTTGTTTGACGAGTTCGTAAAACTGTCCGTCGGTGCGCTGCGTGTCGAGAATGAAGTCGAGAAAGCTCGTGAGGTCGTATTCCCAGTGGCAGAAGCCCTTCGACTGGTGGACGTGGTCGCGAATCCAGTTGAGCTGGCAGGTCAATGCGCGTCCATCGACGAACACCTGCCGCCGGTCGGCCCAGACGACCTTGCGCAAATGCCAGAGCACATTTCCGAAATCGGCGCTGGTCGTGTTGAGGAAACCAGGGCAGGCCAGCTCCCAGTTGTTGTAGGTACCGCATTGCCGCCCGCCGCACCTCATCCGCGGCAACGGATTCTCAAACGGGATCACCCGCCCCGCATTGATCTTCAGGTCCGCGCTCGGCGGCAACCTGCCGGGCGGCAGCGGCTGCAGCGCCGCCAACCCCGTCATTGCCGCCATCGTTCCAAAAACCACAATCGCCAAAAACCGATTTTCGGAAACCACGAAACGACACAAATATTTCATTGGCATTCCAAATCCACAAACCTTGCGTCGGCTGTGTTCACCGTGGTCACGATCACCGTTATTTGGCTTCCGCCAGTAGATCGAGGGCGTCAACCGTTGCGCCGAGGCAGTTGATCCAGATGCTGTCGGCATCGAGCCTGAGCAGCATATGCGTACGGATGCAGCCCTTCGCGTCCTGGATGTTGACGAGCGCGTCGCCGAGAGCGCGCGCCTTGGCGAGGTCGAGGGGATTGCGCTCCGCCTCGTAGATCGCGAGGTAGGTGCGGATGAGCTTGTCGTTCGAGGCGTCGATCGGCATCTCCCAGCCGTACTGCTCGCCGACGCCGGGCGTGTGCCACTTGCGGTAGTCCCAGAGCCAGCCGCTGATGCCCTGGCCCTCGGGCGTGCCGGTGCGATGCCCCGTGCCGTCAAGCCGGCAGGGCTTCTCCCAGTAGACGAACTGGTCCTCCGAGAACCGCAGCAGTTCGCGCGCCTGGGCAAGGCGATTCGCGTCGCCGGGGAAGCGCTTCAAGAGGTAGATCGCCGTCGAGCACGCATTGTGCTTGGAGAGCGACTTGTAAGCCGTCTGCGGGTTCACGTCCTCGAACTGGCAGTCCCAGTTCCAGTTCGCGAGCGGTCCCTTCTCGATGCACGCGAAGGCGCGGTCGGCCGCCGTGCGCCAGGCGGAGTCCTTCGTGAGCGCGTAGAGCTTCTCGAAAAGCTCCATCGGCGTCATCGGGAAGGCGCGGTTCGCCTGCACGGCCTTGCCGTCCTTCTCCCAGACCTTGAGCGGCCAGGTGCCGTCCGAGCCCTGCAGCTTCAGGTAGGTGCGGCCGATCCGCTCGGCCGCCATGCGGTACTTCGCGTCCCCAGACGCCTCCGCAAGTTCAAGGTAGGCAAGCGCCGCCGTCGCAGGATAGAGGAGCATGTTCTGGCCCGCGTAGTCCTTGGCCGTGTTGGCCGTACCGCGGTAGGTCGGCGGGAAGTGCGCAAGCGGCGTTCCCTCCGGCTGCGAAATGCCGATCAGGTAGTCGGCCGCCGCTCGGGCGACCTTGAGCGCATCGGCCGCGCGTTCGGGACGGAGCTTCGCGTACCTGAGCATCGCCCGGACGACCGCCGCGTTCATCTTCGCCGGATAGCTGTTAAGCGAATAGCCCGGATCGGGCTCGCCCTTTTCGAGGAGCCGCTTCGTATTAGGGAGGCTCCAGATGTACTCGCACGCCCGCGCCGCCGCGTCGGCGTACGGACGCACCGCCGGCTTGTACGTGCCAGGGCGAAACGGCACCGTCTTCCAGAAGCGGCGCATCCCGGAAAGTCCGCACGAGATCCCCTTCGCGTCCAGACCCTCGCAGATGACCGTGACGAGTCCGCCCGCGGGAATCTTACCCCACATCGGCGCGAGCGTGGAAGTCGGCTTCTCCACCGTCATTTCGTGCGAGCGGTGGATGTCGTCAATCGCGACAAAGCGGTACTTGACGGCCCCCGCGACGGGCTTGAAGTCGAAGGCCGGCGGATACATGAAGAGATAGGAGTTGCAGTTCCAGAACGGCTGGCCGCCAACGCCCCCGGGGCGCACAGGCTGGGCAACATCGTCGGCGACGAGCTTCGCAAGTTCCTCGTTCGTCGGGGGCCTGAGCTTGCCAAGCGGATCGGCCGTGCCGCCGGTGCCGGCGGTCAGCTCCTCGACGCCCGCGCGGCTCGCCTCCGCCGGGCCCGACGACCACGTCTCCCGTTTCATTCCGGCCGGCCACCAGCCGTGCGTGCAGCCCTGGCTCCAGGTGATCTGCTTCTTGCACCTCAAGTTGCGGTAGACGATCGAGAGTCCCGCCGGCGGACACGTATAGTCGCCAAGGCCAGCGTTCATCACGACTGGACACTTCACGCGCTTGGCGGCGTTGCAGATGTCGTAGTAGTTGAGCGACTCGTCGCGCTGGGCGAGACCGCACGTCGCGCGACCATATTTGAAGCCGAAGACGTCGGCGTTTGCCGCCGAGGTAGCGTCGACCTTCGAAATCGCAGGCTCGACCATCGCCATCCAGAAGGTCTGCATCGCGCCGCCCGAGCTGCCGTAGGCGATGAGGTCATGTCCGTTCCACTCGGGGAGCGTCTTCAGATAGCGGAACATCTGCATTCCTCGAAGCGCCATGTCGCGGAAATGCTTCTGCGGATACGGCCACGGCTTGAAGAACTGCTGGTAGTAGGCGTCCGGCTGGTCGACTTCGCAGCCATGGCGGTTTATGTACATCTTGATGCCGTCGACGTTGTTGGTCAGCCAGCTCGGGCAACGCTCGGCGAAGTTGTAGTAGCCCGAAAGAATGCCGGTCGCCTTCACACGATTCGCCGCCGTCGCCGCCTTCGGAATCGCGAGATAGCCGGTCGCGGGGAGCACCCCGTCCGGAGCGTTGAGCTTCATGCGCCAGAGATTGAGCTTCTGGTTGTCGCAGTGAATCGGCGTGCGCTCGAGTACCTTTAGCGGCAGCGCGTCGATGAGCTTGCGGTTGGCCGTCCAGTGGGCATCGTAGTCCTTCGGTTCGGGCCAGGCCGGAATCTTGTCGACGTCGACGCCAGCTCCGCCCTGGAAGAACACGCGCTTCTCCCACATGTGTTTCTTGGGAACGCGCTTCCCCGTCTTGTCAACGAGGTTCGCCTCGATCTTCACGAAGCCGGGGACGTCCATTTTCGTGCGGATGACGAGCGGCTTCGAAAGCGACGCCTCGGCACGGCCCCGCTCGGTCTTGCCATCATTCGCCGAACGCTCCCAGTCGAGGAAGAACTCGCCGAGCGGAATCTCGCCCTTAACGCCCTTCAGCTCGAGCGTGAAGACCATCTCCTCGCCAGACTTGTAGAAGCACTTGTCCCCGTTAGTGTGGCCGACGACAAGCGCGTCGTCCCAGTTCACCGCACCCAGCGAAAGTGCGCAGCAAAACGCTGCCGCACACCCAATAGCACCTTGTTTACGCATTCTAATTCCTTCTTTCCATTACTTTTACTTTCCCGCTCTTGCCGCCGCCATGCAGGCGGGAGGGAGCGTTACGACAATGTCATCGCCGTCCCGGACGACCTGCAGCGGCTGACGTGAATAGCGGTAGCCAATCTCAAGCCCCGATGGCACCAGCACCTCCCCGTCGCATCGGGGGCGGCTAGGCCCAACCGGCACGCGGAAGGTTCTGGAAGCGGAGGTTGAGAAATTGAAGAATGTTGCCAGGCGAGATCCATCCTTCGCATCGGTGACGAAGACCTCGACGGGTTGATCGGCAAGAGCGACCGGGATTCCGCCAACATGCCCCTTCATGAGCCGCATGGCCTCGCCAATCGAGGTCAACCGGCTGGAAAACGGACCGACCCGAATCGCGTTCTCGTTCACCGCCTGGAAATAGCAAACGCAGCTAATGCCTAGTTCCTTCCACTCGCGCATGAACCGGTGCAGGGACTTGGCGACGAACAGGCCCTCAGAAATGCCATCGTCACGGTACCACGGATACCACAGATTCCACTCGTCCACCGAGATGGAAATCTCCCTGGGCGTGAGATCACGGAACCAGCGGAGCTTCGCGAACAGACTATCCGCGTTATCCGAAGCCTTGGCATAGTACGCGTCTATGCGGGCGGGAGTGGTGAAATCGGGCAGTCCCATAAACATATACTGGTGATACGAGACCTCCGGCGCGACATCGGCAAGCGGCTTGCCCGACCCTTCCATCCACCGCTTGCCCTCGAAGGGGTAAAGTCCTGAAGAGACCAACCGCAGCGAAGGATCGACCTTGAGCATCGCCTCGGCGTGGGGACGCACCAGGCGTACATAGTCCGCAGGGCCCTTCGGGCCTTCCATGTGCCCATAGCCCATCTCGTTGCCTAGCGACCACAGCTTCACCCTGCCGCGACAGCGGGAGACCCACTCTGCGGAATCGGCCGGAGAATCCCAGAAGGCATTGAGCGTGAAGAACGGCTCGGCCTTCAGCTCCTCGCACAGGGCTATCACATCGTCAGTGGAGAAGTCGTTCTGATCGTAACCGTGGGTATAGGGGTGCGTCTCGATCTCCATGTAGCTCTGGAGCGGGGCGCGCTCGTCGCTGTCGGCGATATAGTCGTCGCGCCAGCGGTACTCGCCGGCGAAATTTCCGCCCGGCCAGCGGATGACAGACGTGCCGATCTCGCGCAAACACTCGATGACGTCGCGCCGGAAACCGTGGAAATTGTCGTCCGGCAACACCGAAACGGCGCCGATGACGAGGCAGGTCCGACCGCGAACACCGAGCGAAAGCTCCGCCGTGACATTCGTCACTGTCTCAAACGACCACTTTAGCCGCTGCCAGTCCTTCTCGTCCGCCGATCTGACCGTAAACACCTTTTCGGCGATTGTCGTCCCTCCTGCGGTGACGCGCACCACGAACGGAACCGTATCGCCATTCAGGGTCCTGACCACAGCCCGGAAACCATATCCGATTCCGCCGCGCAGCGCTAGGCCCGTCTGGCGGATGCCGGCCTCGCCGTCCGCATCAAGCGAAGAGATGAACTGGCTGGAGATCTCGTTCTTCTTGAACATCCCGTTTTCGACTGCGTGGTGGACGAAGCCGCGGTTGTGCAGCTTGTCGAAGACCGCCCGCTTGCCGTAGCCGGTCCATTCTATCGTTACGCCGTCGTGCGTGGGCTTGCCGGCGAATTTGCGGTTCCGCACCAGTTGCGCCGAAATGCCACCCTGGACGGCGGAGCGGGTGTGCTCCAGGTTCTGTCCGAACAGAAACGCCGGAATCGGCTCTTCTGCGCCAGATGCCATAAGCGAACTGGCGACGAATACGGCCATCGCTGCGGCCGCGAGCGAATGATTCATGGCCATGCTATGCTCCCCACTTCCTGGTAGCGTTCTCCCTGATCCAGGCACGGGAGACTCTCACCGCGTCAAGATTCATGTCGACAAGCGGCGTGCAGTGGAAGATGACGCCGTCGATCGCCTTCTGCGAGAGGAGGCGGGAGGTATGCTCCAGCTGGATCTCCATCGACTTGCCCGGCATTTCCTTTTTGCCGCCGAAGTCATACATGTACTGTCCGAGCAGGATCGGCTTCTCGTGCCCGACCAGGTCCTTGAGCTTGGCGACCTGCGACTCGATGGTGTTCACGTTCTTCCCGTGCCAGAACCAGAACGTCACTTCGTCGCAGAGGTTCAGCACCTCGCTGTATTCGCTCTTGAGACCATTCTGGTCCGAATAGAGGACGATCGAAAGCCGCAGGTTCCGTTTCACGATCTCCTCCTTGGCGCGGTAGATCTGCTCGAGCTTCGAGTTATTGGCCCCGCACCAGAAATCGTCCATGATGAGCGTCGTCAGGTTCGGCATCAGACCAGCGTATTCAAGCCCGAGTCGCACCTTCTCCTCGAAAGTCTCTACTGCGCTGTCGGTGATCGAGAAGCCGACGCGCTTCGTGTCCTTGAACTGCTTCATGTACTCTGGGAGTTCCGCCTTCTCTGGCAGATTGAACCAGCGGACGACGAAGCAGCCAGGGATGTTCATCTCCCTGCACGCCGCCGCCATGTCGATACGGCGGTCGAGCGGCAGGTTGTAGTTGCATTTCTTCTCCAACTGCGCCGCGAAGGACATCGAGTGGTGGCCCCACATCCACAGGCGGTCGCCGATCGTGTCGCCATACGGCACACGCCCATCCTTTCCGCCACGGAACGGGCAACTACAGCCGGCAAGTGCAGCCGCGCCGCCAGTGAAGGCGACGTTCTTCAGAAATTCGCGTCTTGTATTGCAGAATGCATTCCCGCACCCTGGATTATCCCCAATAGCAGAACTTGTCATTAGCGTCCTTATGAAGTAGCTGTAAGTGGGGACATTATACACTTTATCCGAATAGGTGTCAAGTTGCAGGTAGCATCAAAAAATTGCTTCTACTTCTGGCTTTTAGCTTTCATGCCTCCGTGCAATCCGCAGTTAAAATTACCAGACCCACGGATAACACGGATCGACTGCACTAACACTTGCATGCCGAGCGTTAGCGAAAGTCATCCGTGCAATCTGTGGTTAGTATACGGAATGAAGTCTACTCAATATCTACCACGCGCACCGCGCCCTTGAACTTCTTCTTCGTGTTGGGCGCGAAGTAGACAAAGAGCACACCTTTGACCTGCTCGCCTTGCATCCTGGTCGGCACCAGTGTCGCCGAGGCGCTGAAGGTATTGGCTCCGTCTTTGAGCTTCGCCGTCACCACACCATTCACCGTGAACGTCACCGTGAGGTCATCCGATGTCCAGACGCTTCCGACGAGCGCCGCCGCCGCGGTCTTCCAGGTCTCGTCCGTGCGCCAGAGATTCTGCCGCGCCTCAAAGGCGAAACCCGCTGTCTCGCATACCGCCCAGCCGCCAAGTTCATCTGTGCCGATATTGATGACGATCGACTTCTTCGTCTTGCCGTTGACCGCAGTTGCCTTGATCGCGCCGGTTTCTGCATCCAGCGCCGCATACGAGCCCGCCGTGAACGTCCAGACCTTACCCGCGAAGTTTATCTTGCCCGAAACCTTGCCTGTCGAGCCGACCGTCAGCGCCACCTGGTTGGTGAGCGTTTCCTCCGCGCCTCCTCCCACATACGTCCCCCCCTTCACCCACGCTGGTAGCGCCCCCACGACGAGCTTCTGCTTGAGCGTCCAGGTCTTCTTCGTGTTGGTTTTGAGCGCCACCTTCACGCTCACCGTGTACGTCTTCACCACTGTCGGAACACCCGACACCTTGCCACTATTGTACTTGAGCCCCTTCGGAAGTCCCGTGACAGAAACGATCTTCACTGCAGCCTCGCCAGAAACCTTCGGCGTCGCCGAATAGCTCACGTACACCGTTAGATTCGTCGCCGCGTTCCAGTTGAGAATAGGCGCCACGAGCGCAGACTCCTTTTTAAACTGTGCGGTTAAAAGCGTGTTCTCCCCACCCATCTTGTACTTGTAGGTGGTCGCCTGCGAGACACGGTTGCCGGCGGCGTCGAACCAGCCAAGAAACGCATAACCCTTCGACGGCTTCGCTGTCAGGGTCGCCGTCTTGCCGGTCGCGTACTTGTTCGCGCCCTTCACCGTACCGCCCGAGGTCTTGAAGAGTTCCAGCCGTGGTTCGCTCTGGTAACAGGCGTAGACCGTCATGTCGTTCGTGACAACCGGCTTGTAGGTGGCAGAACCCGAAAGCTTCACCGCCATATCCGGCAAGTTCGGATCGCCCGCCACGGCGGCATACCAGCCGAGGAACTTGAAGTGCGAGGCGGTCTTGGCCTTCAGCGTGACGACCTTGCCGCTTGCGAACCAGCCGCTGCCGGACACCGATGCGCCGTCCGCAGGATCAGCGAGCGCCCGCACGTAGTACCGCTTAGAGAAACGTGCCTCAAGCATAATGTCGCTCTTGACCGTGAAGGTATAACTCGCACTCGCCGACACCTTCTTGCCCGTCGCGACGTTGTACCACCCCGCGAAGGCATAGCCGGTCTTCGCCCTGGCCTTCACGGTGAGTTTCGCGCCCTTGTACCACCATCCGGTCCCAACCGCCATACCGGCCGACTCATCGGCGGAGAACACCTCGACCTGCATCTTCGCGACACCTTTGGTCTTCTTCGGGTTCTTCACCGACACCTTCAGGTTACTCGCGCCTACGTCACGGATCGTCACGGACGCGACACGCTGCTCGCCGAGAGCCACCCCGAGTTCGCCGCCGAGCTGAAGGGTGAACAGTTCGTCGCCTTCCGCAAGCGAATCCTTCTTCGTTTTCAGGGTGATCGTCTTCTCGCCGACCTCGCCCGCCGCCCACTTGAGCGTGACGGGGAACTTGAACTTCTTCGCGTTCACGGCAGCACCGTTGACGAGCGTCTTCTTGAGATCGAGATCCGGTGCCGCCGCACCTGAATACTTAAGATACACCTTCACGCTACTCGTCCGGCTCAGATTGCCCCCCCACACGCGCACGACGACATTGGAATTCTCGTTTGCCGTAAGCTCTGCCTTGATGAATTCAGCGACACCGTCCGAATATCCGTCGATTCCACCGGAAATCGTACCGTCGTTCGAACCGACATTACCTTCAATGCCAACGGCACCTTTACCTCGGTCCCCAACAATACCGGACGCACACTTACCCCCATTGCCGCCAGACACCTCCACATCCTTGCCGATGTTGACAATCACGCCTTCCCTTGCATCACCGGCTACAGAAATCGCAGCCGCGCCATTTCCAGGCGGACATCCCGCGCCACCGTCGCCACCTGCGACCGCTCCACCTGTCTTTCCTGAATTGACGATCGTAAGCTCCGTCGGCTCTCCATCCTCATCTGAATGAACAATCCTGATAGCGGGTAGGCCATTGCCACCACTCATATTCTCGTTACCCTCAGTTCCATGCTCACCCTGGAGATCCATCCCCATTAGATCTATCGTCACCTTGCCAAGGTTGTCAGGAATTTCAATCGGTCCATCGACCTCATTTGTGAGTGTCACCTTCCACCCCTGTCCACCATATTCTACGAATCCCACTCCGGCAAACTTCTCAACCATGCCGATATCTGGTATCCAATGGGCATACCAATTGGACTTCATCCTGTCATAGACAGCGCCGTCAGTTAGGAGTTCACCACCCTCAGGAGCCGAATACCACCCCTGGAAAATATAATTTTCACGCGTTAGGACAGGAACACTTCCCCATTCAACGGGGAAACCTTCATAGCACGTAGTGGTCTGTATGGGATCCTCGTTCTCCGCAAGACAATCCCAAAACGAAACCTGCATTTGCGGATGCCACTCGAGCTGGTCAAGCCATGCCCGCCGGTTGGCAAGTGAATCAGATGAATGCCTCTCAAACATCCAACGATTCGTATGCACACCCTCAGGCAACCAGAACTCACAACTCTCCCAGCCGCGAGTCCCTTCGACACTATCAACCTTGCAACCATCGCGCCAGTAGCCCAAGACGTCGTTGTAGGCACTTCCGTAGTACGAATATCCCCCGTCAATCGCCCATTTGAAGGACAAATAACCAGCTCCATCCGTGACAACCTCAAGCCAACTCTCGCCAGTACGGGAAATAAATCCGCTCTGAGCTGCATCGATGGTATCAAATGTCTGTTCTTCCTGACCGAACCACGGAGAATCACCCCCGGTTACAATCTCCAAATCAGTATCCAACGCGTCATTCAAGTCCGTCTTCTTAACCCAGTGCGCGTACCAACGCGTCAGATCTCGTGTCAGTAGCGTGTCTTTGGTAATCACCTGGCCTTCGGTTGGATCCGTGAACCATCCATTGAATACATATCCTTCTCTTTCCGGCACACGGGCGGAAACAAGATAGCACCCCATTCGTTCATAGCCAGTAGTATCATACGTTTGCCGATTCAAATTAAAATTTCCCCCGTTGGCGTCAAGCGTGATCGTCAGAAGAGGATGCCATTCAATGCAATCAAGCCACGCGCAGTCGTCACCGCCAACCTTGGCCTTGTCTTTTGCATACGTCCAGACTATCTCATGCGTTCCAGCACCCAATATTTCACAATAGTAATCCCAATAGGCTATCTCACCGGAGATCGAATACTTCTGCTCTCCGTCAATCGTCAGCGAAAGTTTATCATACCCTTCTTCGCTCGAAATGCGCTGATAGAAGGTCAGAAAACCCTTACCTTCCACCGTAAGTCCAAGCGAACTCTCCTGCTGATGGTCAATCGCGCCACTACGGAAGGCATAGTATCCACCATCCCGGGTGTACAGAGTATCATAGGCCCATACATTGCTCCAAGTCTGCTTACCCCAAGTCGCAAACGTCATCCAGCTATCCCAGTCATAAAATGTCGTTTCATCGCGAAGCCATTGTGCAGTAAGAAGAATATCTCCTGTCAGAATTGACGACGAGGTTATCTTCTGACCGCCCTGCAATGCCGTATACCATCCCTTGAATGTAAAACCCTCTCGTGTCGGTTCCGGCAATATGCCGCACTGTCCGCCCTTTACCAGGAACAGCTCATTCGAAGAAACCGTTCCGCCATTCGCATCCAGAGTCACAGTCACCATTGGCGTCCACGTCACCTCATCCAACCATCCACAGTCGGCCCGCTCAATTGCAGCGCCACTTGAGTCCTTGATATATATCCATCTCAAGATATGAGTGCCCGGGGCCTTGATGCGGTATGTCTTTTTAGTCCAGCTCTCGCTGCCGTGGATTGTCGACTTTGTCGTTCCGTCAAGCTGGAACTTGTAGTCGTCACTTCCCCATAGGGCATTGCCCGTGTCGCACTTCCACCAAAACGTCAATATGCCACTTCCGTCCACCTGCGTCTGAAGCCAAGTCGATTTGCTGTTGCCGATCTTTCCGGTACGCAAAGCATCCTCGCCGTCATGGGTGGTCGATGTTTGAAGATACCAGTCAGCATCCCCGCCAGTCGTGAAATGCAGATCGAAGTTGTCCACTCCCTCGGATAACGGATCAACCCAATCCTCAGCCGATGGGCGAATTCCATAAACGACTTCGCAAACCACATTGTAATATCCTGCATTTGGCAAGTTGTACCATAGGTCCTCCTGACCGCCCCACCCCATATTTAGATGGTAGTAATCCACATCCGACTGAGCACCATAACCATCTAAGACGACACAGTGCTTGCCATCCCCTAAAATTGAAATTGCAACAGGGCGTCTCTGTGCCAATTCAGATTGTACAATATTGAAAAAGGGAGTCAGATCATAATTTACCGTTTTGTATTGAGCTTCTTCATACCCAAAGACCTCAGAAAATGCACTTCGTAAATCTCGCATATATGCTCCAGACGAATTTGAAGTATACTGCATGTTCACCGCCACACCGCAGTCATAAGCCAACTTGCCAATCGCCTGGCGCTGTGCCGTCGTCGGCGAGGATGGTTTCAGCGGCATCTGAGACCAATCATAGACACCTCCCATCATTTTCAGCGTTTGCTTTTTACCATCTACCGTGCATTCTCTTTCTCGTGCCCGTACACTCTTCTGCGGAAACTTGTGAAAGCGCATGATCTGCGCCATCGCCGTGGCGACACATCCGCAAACCGAATGGTTTGGAGTATAGTAATTATAACAATAGCTTCCTCCGACACTTCCTTGATTCCACGTGGATTCAATCAAGGGATTCACAATAACGGTCGAAACACTTGATCTACCAGATGTGGCTAAAAGCTTAATTGGCTTCATGTCGGGTTCAGCAAGCAATGCCTGCCACTTCTGGCGGTTCAATTCCGCCAAGGACGTCTGGGTCTGCCCTGATGCAGCCAACTGCAACCGAGGGCCGCTTGATGCAATCTTTTCCGCCTCTACGGCATGGAGCCGGCTGCGTCTATCCGCAAGGAGAAGTGCCGCCAGGGGAGAATCACGGTCCACGGAGTCAAGTTCTGAATTAACGTATGCAAGAACCGGTTCCAGCTGATCATCGGTAGAGGTTACAATTGTTCCACCATTCTGAAATCGGACAAGGTGGGCGACATTGGTTCCCTTCTCGCAGAAGGTATCCACCGACGATACACCTCCGGCCGATGGAAATACATTCTGTTCGAGCATCCAATTGGCCGCCGCCACCTGCGCCTCATCCTGCGACACGGGAGCTGCAAAAACCAACAAACCAACCATCGCAAACATGGTTAGTACGATCTTCTTGACAATCGAACGTCTGTTCATTTCTTGCCCATCAAAGTCCGTGCCAATTGACAACGCACAGCCAGATCCCGGCACCTAATAAGAAGAAGTGGCGTGCCCTCACATCAATGTTCCACCTGAGGCACCGCCAAGCGCCATGAGAAAACAACGAATAGAAGACACGCCACGTGAGTAACACGCAACGCATCTCACATATTCGGCTCTCTCGAAAAGTTTGGCGGTTTTCAGGTGAAGCCAAATACGCAGGATTGCGTACGTCGTCCTCCTTCGCGATGCTTACGCATCGGCTACGGAGGACTTGCCAGGCCCTTGTGGGGCTACTGGCTCCCCGATTTGGCGGTGGTTTCATCGAAACCGCCCTGCCATTGCGGGCACACGGGACGTGTGCCCCTACCGGGGTTCTGCCCAAAGGTGGCGGTGGTTTCATCGAAACCACCATTCCCTCGGACCGGTTGCGGGTACCTTGTGCCCACCCGCTCAATCAAAGATCGACACCGCCTACGCGGCCACCAGGCGGAGCACAAACCCACCCGTGCTGAAATCAAACATAACGAATTATATCATTTCGTTTCACCAGCGTCAACGAAATTTTGTCGCCGGATAGATTTCCAACGGGCACCTTGCCCGTTGGCACAGTATAGTGCATATTCACTTGCCTTCTTCACTCTGCCAGCAGTTCCACCGAAAATGGACCGTCGTTTAGCAGGCGCACCTTCATGTCGGCACCGAAGCGACCGGTGCCGACACGCTCTGGGCCCAGCGCCGAGCGAAGATTCGCCACCACGCGCTCGTAGAGCGGAATGGCAAGCTCCGGACGGGCCGCGTTGGAGAATCCTGGCCGCCGCCCGTGCTGCGTATCGGCGTAGAGCGTGAACTGCGAGACTACTATCACGCTGCCATGGACGTCCTCAATGGACTTGTTGGTCTTTCCGTTCTCGTCCTCGAAGATGCGCAGCTTCACGATGCGATCCGCGATTTCATCCGCCGACCGTTCGCTGTCAGTATGGGTTACGCCCAGCAGAACGAGATACCCCTTCCCGATCTCGGCTACTCTCTCGCCGTCGATCGTCACCGACGCCTCGGTCACCCGCTGAATCCAGGCCTTCATTCCGTCACCTCCGCATCCCAGTTCTCACGCGCGAAACCACGGTGCGGACGCCGCGGCGGCGAATGCGTCGAGCTGTCCGATGCGGAAGGCGAAGTCGAGCGCATTGTAGCGGTTGCGCATGGACATAGCAAAGCGGATCTGGCGCATCGCGAAGTCATTGGCGACACCAATGTCGGCCGGGCACGACGGGGCACCCACGGCCTTCAGGCGCTGTTCGATATCGGCGGACGGAATCAGCTGAGCGCGCAGCCGCGCCGCTATCTGCGGCCAGCGCGCCTTCGCATCGAGAAGCGTGGTACGAAGCCGCTCCCTAGTCTGCCACTTGGGCTTCGACTGCTCAACCCCGAGCTTCGGGAACGGGGAGTCCTTGAAGATATCCAGCAGCAGCCGCTCGCCGCCAGCCTCCCATTCCAGCCAGTCCGCGACGCACTTGTCCACATCGAGCGAAGCCATGTCGAACGCAAGCAACGCCTCGTGGAAACGCGTCATGAACAGAGTGTACACGCCAACCTGCGCACCATGCGAGACCAGCTCGCCATGGTAGGTGTGGTGCGTCATGTCGAGGATGTGGCTGAACATGTGCTCGGCACCCGAGGCGGGACGCGAACTCTGCATCTCCTGCATCGCGACGCCACTCATCATCAAGCCCTCGACAAAGCGCGTCAGCGCGACAGACTCCCCGCACACAACGCCGTCCGCCCCCGAAATGGCGGCAGGAACGCCATCCTGGACGATGTGCCAGGCCTTGTCGTCCCACTCCGTCGCGCCGATCTCGGCGGCTAGAATCCAGTCCGCCCCCGCCGGCACCTTCGCCATCAGGTCGGCAAAACCGTAGGCCGCCATCTCCCTGGGCGCAGTGCGCATCACTTCGAGGTCTGCCAGAATGGCGCGCGGCGCAGGGCACGGGTACGTCTGCTTCGCGCCCTCCGGCGACACCAGCGAGGCGCCGAAGCTCGAATAGCCGTCCACGCTCGCCGCCGTCGCGGCCACCATGTAGGGGACGCCAAGCTCGCCCGCCGCCCGCTTCGTGAGATCATTGATCACGCCCGCGCCGACGGCCACGGGGACAGGCAAAACGCCCGCCGCGCCGCACTGACGGATGGCCTCGCGCACGTCGTCGACGTAGTGATACTCGGCATGGAAGATACGCCCGTCGGGTTCGACGATAAAATGCGTGGCCGCGACGCCCGCCGTCTTCAGCATCGCCTCCATCTTCTCGCCCGCCGCCTTCCAGGTGCGCGGATCGGCGATGACAATCGCCGACCGACTGCCTGGGAACTGCTCCGCGAACACCGTCTGCACCTTGGCCAGAACTCCATCGCCGATCAGGCATGCCTTGGTGTCCGACGCAAACTTCAATGCTTCTTCGACTGTCATTTCATCTCCTTGCTGCCATTGTCACTATCTGCCAAATCTCATTTCTTTATCCGATGGTAGCCAGCCAATGTCGATATCGCCGACATGGTGGCGACGAAGATCGCGACGATGCCCATCGTCCAGCCCGGCAGTCCGATCACCGTCATCAGCGCCAGGGCGGCTGTGAGCGCGGCCAGGTAGGCGAACTGCGAGAACAGCACTGCGGTCGGGCGCTTCCGCCATGCCGAATAGCCCTCGGCGTAGCCGCGAACGCACTGCAGGACAGGCCAGAGGGCGTAGCCGCACATCACGATGCGGCAGAGCCCGACATGCTCGCCGGGCACATTCTGCACCACGTGGAAGTACCAGTCGGAAATCCCGGGCAGCGCGCACAGCAGCGGAATGAGTCCCAGCACCGCTCCTGCGCACACCGCATACTTGACCACCCCGCTGTCGCCAGCGTATTCGGGAGGGAACTGGATCGCCACCGGCTGCATCCGCCAGGCGGCGTAGCCGACGGGGTTCGCCAGGCCTATCGTCACATAGTGGATCGCCAGCATCGCCACCGCGTCCTCGGTGCGTCCGACAAAGGCGGCCACCATGAACGGCGACATCGCCAGGAGGAACCCACCCACGGAAAGCGGCATTGTGAAGCGGAACTGGCGGGGCACGGACGAAAGCGCCGCGTCGTCGGTGCCGGAGTCATCCCGTTCGAGCTTTCGCACATACGGGCGGGCGAACAGCCAGGTCACCAGCAGCTCCAGCATGCACGGAATGGTCATCGCCACCATGCCCCAGCCAGCGCCTGTCCAGCCCATGCGCAGGAAGAGCAGCGGCGCGGCCGCAGTGAGCAGAATGCGGGCGGCAGTTGCCAGGTTGGCCTCGAAGCTGGCGCGGTTGTTGAAGAGCACCACCAGCGGGACGTTACGCAGGAAGAAGCCGGCCTGCATGACGAGCCCCCACAGCATGGTATTGCGGGCGACCACGGCCAGATCCGGCGGCAGATTCAGCATCCGCGAGAATATCCAGTCGTCGAACGGATGAATGCCGGCGAGGACCTGCACCAGCAGGAGTGCGGTCATCATCGCGGCGTTCATCCGTATGAACGAGCGGTAGCCGCGAAGCGTGCGGGCAAAGACCATCCCGGTCATCACCAACCCGCCGCCGAACGCCCCGATCATGAACATCACGCACTGTCCCTGGGCGAATGCGGTAAGGGTGTTCACCCCCCACTCGCCATGCGTGACGATCGAGGCGACAAGCGGATAGGTCAGCGACTGCGAAAACGCCTGCAGCAGCAGCGGCACGTAGAACTTCGTGGCGCGCCGCGGCGTATAGCCGCCATACCTGTCCTCTTCGGACATCGCATCGCCCGACTTGCCGTCTGGCCCCCTCTTACGCCGGCTTGTAGGAATCCTTCAGCGTAACCGCGCGGTTGAACACCGGCGTCGATGCGGAATGCAGCTTCTCGTCGGCAACGAAGTAGCCGGTGCGTTCGAACTGGAAGCGCTCACCGGGAACGGCAGCCGCGAGCGATGGCTCGACAAAGGCGTCGACGACGGACAGCGAGGCCGGGTTCAGATATTTGAGGAAGCCGTCGGGACCGTCGCGCATCGGATCGGGCACCGAGAAGAGGCGGTCGTAGAGCCGGACCTTCGCCTTGACGCCGGTGGCGGCGTCGACCCAGTGGATCGTGCCCTTGACCTTGCGTCCGTCGGGCGCATTGCCGCCCCAGGACCCCTCGTCCCAGGTGCAGCGCACGAGCGTGATGCGTCCGTCCGCATCCTTCTCGAAGCCAACGCACTTGACGATGCAGGCGCCGCGCAGGCGCACCTCCCGGTCGGGGCCGAGCCGGAAGAACTTCTTCTCGGGGTTCTCCTGGAAGTCGGCGCGGTCGATCCATATCTCGCGCGAGAACGGAATGCGGCGCGAGCCGGCGCTCTCGTCGAGGGGGTTGTTGACCGTCTCGACCTCGCGCACCGTACCCTCGGGCCAGTTCTCGATCACCAACTTCACCGGATCGAGCACCGCCATGCGGCGCAGCGCGGTGCGGTTGAGCTCCTCGCGCACGCACCACTCGAGCAGCGCGGGATCGCTCTCGCTCTCAACCTTGGTAACGCCGACGCGGTCGCAGAACTCGCGGATGGCGCCGGGCGTGAAGCCGCGGCGGCGCATTCCGCAGACCGTGGGCATGCGGGGATCGTCCCAGCCATCCACGTGCCCTTCGGCCCCGAGCTGCAGCAGAAGGCGCTTCGACATCACGGTCCAGGTGATGTTGAGCCGGGCGAACTCGCGCTGCTGGGTGCGGATCTTAACACCGTTGCGCACCGGCAGCATGCCCATCTCGTCCAGACGGTCCACCACCCAGTCGTAGAGCGGACGGTGCACCTCGAATTCAAGCGTGCACATCGAATGGGTCACGCCCTCGAGCGCGTCCTCGATCGGGTGCGCGAAGTCGTACATCGGATAGACGCACCACTTGTCGCCAAGATGGTAGTGGCTAACATGGCGGATGCGGTAGATCACCGGGTCGCGGAAATGGATGTTGGGCGAGGCCATGTCGATCTTCGCGCGCAGGCACCATTCGCCGTCGGCATACTTGCCGTCGCGCATCTCGTGGAAGATCTTGAGGTTGCGCTCGGGATCGGTATCGCGCGAGGGAGACGGCGTACCGGGCTTCTCGGGGACGCCGCGA
>JAZRXT010000059.1:0-4271 GCA_045600365.1 Kiritimatiellia bacterium
AATTCCCTGATCCTGGCGATGGTGGAATCGATGTCCTCGCAGGAATGCGTCGTGGCGGGGATCGCCCGCCGGAACAGGGAGCCATAGTTCTTGGCCACCACCCGACAGTCGGTAACCACCACCACGCCACGGTCGCGGCGGGTACGCACCAGGCGGCCGAATCCCTGGCGGAAGCGGATCAGCGCCTCGGGCAGCAGATAGTCGCGGAAGGACGATCCGCCCTCCGCCTGCACCTTCTCGCCGCGCGCCTCGGTGATCGGTTCACCCAGCTGGGGGAACGGGAGCCGAGCCAGCACCACGCACGAAAGCGCATCGCCCGGCACGTCAACCCCCTCCCAGAACGACTGGGCGCCGAAAAGCACCGTGCCAATGCCCGGCGCATCGGATCCAGTGGAAGTGCGCAGTTCGGCGGTCATCGCCTCGCGGGAGAGACCGTCCCCCTGCACCAACAGCCGCAGCGCCGCCGAATCGAGCATCGGGCGTATCTCCTCCGCCACGGCTCGCATCATTTCGTATGAGGTGAAGAGCACCAGCGCTCTGCCGGAGGTCACAACGAACAGATCGCGCAGGAACGGCGCCAGCGCCTTCACGTATTCGTTCGGGCTTGTGGCGGGGTCGGGCAGGGATTTCGGCGCCAGCACCAGTGCCTGCCGTAGATAGTCGAAGGGCGAAGCCGCCACCAGCTTGCGCACCCGCTCCGGCGGAACCAGGGCCACGCCGAGCTTGCGCGCCATGTAGTCGAAACGGTCACCCGCCCGCAGAGTGGCCGAGCAGAGCACGACCGTGTCCTTGACGTCGTAGAAGCATCGGTTCATCTCCGCCGCCACCGACAGCGGGGCCGCCACCAGGCGCACATATTTCACCGGCTTGCCATGATGCCGGTCCTCGCAGCGTTCCACCCAGTAGACCCTTGACGGGTCGGAGGCCGCGAGTACGAACTTCGACTCGAGGATGAAGTCGGTGAACGAATCCGCCAGGGTGCGGGACTGCATGGCGAGGTCGCCGAACGTAGGCAGCTCGTCAACCAGCTCCTGCAGCGTCTCGGCGAGCGCCACCAGGGTCTCCTGCAGCTTCGCGAGCGAGGATTCGAAGGCGGTGGCCACGGCGATGAGCGCCGCTTCGTCCCACTGGTCGGCATTGTAGTCGGCGAAAATGCCCTTGAGCGCGTACTGGCGCGGACCCAGCACCGGCTCGCCGCTCGGCATCGTCTCGCCGGTGGGCGGACGGCGGTAGCGAACCAGCTGCGCCTTGGGCGCGGGCGAGAGCAGACGCGCCAGCACGTCGAAGAGCGCATCGCCGTCGCGGTACACCAGGCGCAGCTGCACCTGGGCGCGGCCCAGCAGGCGGCGCACCGCCTCGACCTCGTTGCCGTCCGCCACCGTCCCGCGCTGGAGCAGACGGTCCACCGCGCCCAGCAGGCCACGGGTACGGGCGGGTCCGCGCCGCGTCTGGGAAACGCGCGCCAGGCGGCCCGTGAGCTTCAGCAGGGCCGGGCGCGAAAGCTCGAACGAGAATAGCTCCGTGGCCACGTCCTCGAGATTGTGCGCCTCGTCGAAGATCAGCCGTCCGTAGGCGCCAAGCAGACCCGAACCGGGATTCGCGGCCTCGGTGATCGTGAGCGCATGGTTGACCACCACCACATGCGCCTTCAGCGCTCGGTCGCGCGCCTTGGCGATGAAACACCGGGATCGGTAGCGGCAGGAACGCCCATAGCAGTCCTCACCAGGGCAGGACAGATGCCGACGCAGATCCTCGCAGCCCAGGGTATCCAGGTCTCCATCTTCGGTTTGCTGCAGCCACTCCACGAGATGGACAAAGTCCTCCCGCTCGTCGTCCGTCAGCGTCCAGTATCCACCCTGCATGTACTCGCCCAGCGCCCGCAGGCAGAGATAGTTAGTGCGGCCCTTCAGCACGGCGGCGCGGAATTTCGGCGCGTCCGCCCCCAGCGTCCTGGCGGCACGGGGCAGATCGTGCGAGATCAGCTGACTCTGGAGGTTGCGCGTCGCGGTGGACACCACCACCGGAGTGTCGTTGAGGAAACTCCACTGCACGGCCGGCACCAGATAGGCCAGCGACTTGCCGACGCCAGTCCCCGCCTCGACCATCAGGTGGCACCGGTCATTGCAGGCACGAACCACGGCCCGAAGCATGTCGAGCTGGCCGGGACGCTCCTCATAGTCGTCCATGGCGCCCAGCAGACCACCCTTCTCAAGATGGTGCGCAACCGCCTCGACGTCAAGCGGGGTACAGTCCTCATGCGCTGGCAGGCGACACTTGCGATTGTCGACTTCGGCCTCCGGAATGGCGAGAAACCAGTCCGGATCGTCCATGAACATGGCCGGATCGATCTTTCTGCGGGACGTCTTCGCCAAGGCCGCAGTTCCTCCGTTCAGCGCCCCATGCCGAAGAGGCGCAGCGCGGCGCGGAAATCGGCCGGCAGCGGAGAGTGGGCTTTTATCTTCTCTCCCTTGCGCAGCGGATCCGGCAGCTCGAGGGTGGCGGCGTGAAGCATCTGACGCGGCACGGTCATCAGCCGCGCGTCGCGCGCGCTCTTGAGGCCGAACATCCTGTCACCCACCACCGGATGGCGGATCGAGGATAGGTGGCGGCGGATCTGGTTGGTGCGCCCAGTATCGATCTTCACCCGCAGGAACGACGCCTCGTCGCCCACCGCCTCACGGGTCACGCGCGAGACCGCGCGCTGGCCGTCGATCGGCAAATCGATCAGCTCGTGCGCGTGCTCGAACTTCCCGACCGCGTTTGCATAGTAGGTCTTGGCGACGCCATGGGTCTTGAACACCTCGACCGCCGCCTGGAAGCCCGCAAAACGGCGGGCGAAGAGCAGGCAGCCGGTGGTGTCGCGGACCAGACGATGCACCGCCTGCAGATTGGGCTCGCCAAGCTGGACCCGCAGAATGGACTCCACCGACTTCGCCTCGCCGCAGACTACGATTCCAGCCGGTTTGTCGGCCACGATGTAGTCGGGCGTCTCCATCAGCACCCGCACATGGGTGCGTTCGGCCGGCGCGGCGGCGGACGCGACCGCCTTCGACTGCGCGTGCACGCTCTTGACGGTGCGGCGCGGAACTTCAACGCGGTCGCCGGTCTTGAGCGTGTGGTGGGCGATCCACACGCAACGGCGGTTTACCCACACGCTCCTGGCGTCGATCAGCGCCTTCGCGGCGCGGCGGGAGAGCGAAAAACGGGCGGCAAGGAAATCCTGCAGCGGCTTGCCGTTGTCGGCACGGACGACCAGCAGCGACTCCATATCCGCCATCGGACGCGGCGCGGTGGTACCAAAGGAACGCATCATCAACCCCTAAACACGGAACCAACCACACCGACCGTCTTGCGACCGTGGACGTCAGGTGCCAGCTGCACCTCGACGTCGCGCTCGCCCTCCTCGTCCTCCTGCGCCGCGAGGCGCAGCGAGGCCGTCTCGCCCGCCAGCGCGCGCTCGAAGAGATCCGCGAGCGGCGCGTCGTCAAGCACTTCGGAATAGCTTGCCTTGAGCGCCTCCTCCTGGTCGGCGAAGCCGAACAACGCCACGAAGGAATCGTTAACGAAGCGGAAATGGCCATCGGAATCGCAGGCGAAAAGCGCGGTCTGCGCCACCTTGCAGGCATTCTCCTCGCTGCGGAAGAGCTCGAGCTGGCGACGGCGGCGCTCGATGTTGCGCACCGTGAACACCAGGTCGCCCGGATTCAGCAGATCAATCATCGACACCGTGACCTCGGCGAAGAACGTGGAAGAGTCCTTGCGCATGCAGTTCGCATCGAGCATCATGTGCCGTGCCTGGCCAAGACCGTCGCGAATGCGGTCGACGATCGCCGGCGTCACGCCGGGAATGAAACGGCCAATGGGGCTGTCCATCACCTCTTCTGTCTCGTAGCCGAAGAATTCCTTCGCCCGGGGATTCAATTCTAGCAGATGCCCGCTCGGATCGGTGATCAGGACGGCATCGTACATCCCCGCCAGCAGCTGCCGGAACAGCGAGCGGTGGTCTTTCATGGTGATAGGTGCGGACATGCGAATATTATCGCATATCCTTCTTCCAAAAGCAAGTAAAATGTACTGTGAGAATGAGGAATGTGGAATTGGAAGTGTGAAATTGGGAATGAGCGTGCCGACCGCAACCATTTTCTGCTGGCGCGTTTCGGCATTTCCGTTTTCCTGCCAGGCCCCTGACCTTCCTCTTTACGGACACAAGATTCAATCTTTCCAACCACCCACTTTCCCGCCCCCCATCTTTCCAACCACCCACCTTTCCG
>JAZRXT010000060.1:0-12048 GCA_045600365.1 Kiritimatiellia bacterium
GTCGACTGCGGCTGCGGCAAGGCGTATCTCACCATAGCTCTGCGCTTCTTCCTGGTGCAGTCGCTTGGAATCGAGAAGGTGCGCGTGATCGGCGTCGACCGCCGGCAGGACGTCATCGACGCCGCCGTCAGGATGGCCGCCGAACTCGATGTCTCGGCCGACACCTCCTTCGTCTGCGCCGACCTTGCCGATTTCGATCTTGCCGCCGCCGGCGCGTCCCGTGCCGACATGACCATTTCCCTCCATGCCTGCGACACGGCCACCGACGAGGCGCTTGCGCGCGGAGTGGAGTGGAAGTCGCGCTACATCCTCTCCGCTCCGTGCTGTCAGCACGAGCTGCAGAAAACGCTTGGACACGACCACGCCGGCGATGCCTTCGCGGGCGTCCTCAGGCATGGCATCCTGCGCGAGCGCCTCTGCGACATCCTCACCGATTCCTTCCGCGCCATGATACTGCGCATCCTCGGGTTCAAGACCCAGGTGGTGGAGTTTGTCTCTGCCGACGCCACGGCGCGCAACATCATGCTTCGTGCCGAATGGGGCGTGAAGCCCGGCCAGGGCGCCACCGTTGCCGAATATCTTGACCTGCGCGACTACTGGAAGGTCGTCCCCTGGCTGGAGAACCGCCTTCGTCCGCTGCTCGCAAGGCATCTCGAAAGGTACGACTGAGCGATGGCGGCGTTCGTCAACGGTTCGGAAATCCTTTCCGAGGAAGGAGTGTTGCTGCTCGATGGCGGCATGGGCACCCAGCTTCAGGCGCGCGGACTGCAGCCTGGCGAGTCGACCGAGGACTGGAACCTGCTCCATCCCGATTCGGTGCGCGAGGTTCACGCCGCATACGTGGATGCCGGTTCGGGGGTTGTCTGCACCAACACCTTCGGTGCCAACGCGGCCAAGTACCATGGGCGTTTCAGCGTTGGCGAGGTAGTGTGCGCGGCGGTGGAGCTGGCGCGGGCGGCTGTGGCCGGACGCGCCAGGGTGGCGCTTGACGTAGGTCCGACCGGGCGCCTGCTGCGTCCGGTGGGGGATTTCTCGTTCGATGCCGCGTACGAGGCGTTCGCCGAGGAGATCAGGGCCGGTGCTTCCGCCGGGGCCGATCTCGTGGCGATCGAGACGATGGGCGACCTCTACGAACTCAAGGCCGCGATTCTGGCGGCGAAGGAGAACTGTTCGCTGCCGGTGTTCGCCACCGTCGCTCTCGGCGAGGGTGGAACGCTGCTCACCGGTGGCGACGTGGACGCCTTTGCGGCTCTGGCCGAAGGGTTGCGCGTCGACGCGCTGGGATTCAACTGCGGGCTGTGTCCGGATCGGATGCTGCCCTATCTGCGTCGTCTTGCCGAGGTTACATCCACCCCTTTGATTGTGAAGCCGAATGCCGGTCTCCCCAGGGTTGTGGACGGTCGTACCGTGTTTCCGGCTGGACCGGCCGAATTCGCAGGCGATGTGCGTGTTCTGGTCGAAAACGGGGCGGCGATCGTTGGCGGATGCTGCGGCACCACGCCAGACCACATCCGGGAGCTTGCAAGGTCGCTGGCGGGCGTCGAGGTGGCGAAGACGCGCGAACGGCGCGGGCGCTGCGTTGTCTCTTCTGGCATCCGCGCCCTGGAGATCAAGCCCGGCGACACCTACGTGATCGGCGAGCGCATCAACCCCACGGGCAAGCGCAAGCTGCGCGAGGCGCTGGAGCGCGGCGATACCGCGTACGTGCTGCGCGAGGCGGTGGCCCAGGCGGAGGCGCACGCAGATGCGCTTGACGTGAACGTCGGGGTGCCGGGGATCGACGAAGTCGCCGTGCTCGACGCCACCGTGCAGTCGGTGCAGGGAGTCTGCGATCTGCCGGTGCAGATCGACACCGCATCGCCGGCGGCGCTGGAGCGGGCGCTGCGGCACGTGAATGGCAGGCCGCTCATCAACTCCGTCAATGGGCGCGAGAAGTCGATGGCGGCGGTGTTTCCGCTGGCGGCGAAGTATGGCGGAGTGGTGGTGGCGCTCACGCTGGACGAGAGGGGAATTCCCTCCACGGCGGAGGAAAGGGTGGCCGTCGCACGGCGGATTCTCGAGCGGGGGCGCGAATACGGTCTGGGGAAGGACGACTTCGTCATTGACGTCCTGTGCCTCGCTGCGAGTGCCGACCAGTCTGCCACGGGCGTGATCCTCGAGTCGCTGCGCCGTGTGCGCGACGAGCTCGGTTGCCGTACCTGCCTGGGGGTGTCAAATATCTCCTTTGGTCTTCCCGACCGTCCTTCGCTGAACGCGGCGTTCTACACGGCGGCGATGGCGGCTGGTCTTTCGGTTGCGATCATGAATCCCCTTGATGGCGGGATGATGCGTTCGCGCCGCGCATGGCGCGCTCTGGCCGGGCTTGACGCCGACTGCGGCGAATGGATCGCCATGGCGGCGCAGGCCGCTCCTGCGGCGACGGTGGCGGCCTCTCCGCTTGGCGGGCGTGAGGCGCTCGCGCACGCGGTGCGCAGGGGGCTTGCCGCGGATGCCGGCGAGGCGGCATCCGCGCTGCTGGCGGGCGGCGAGGCGCCGCTGGGGCTGATTGACGGTGCCATCGTGCCCGCGCTGGAGGATGTGGGCAGGGCGTTCGAGACCGGCCGGGCCTTTCTGCCGCAGCTTCTGATGGCGGCGGATGCGGCGGCGGCGGCATTCGAGCGCGTGCGCGCGGCGATGAAGGGCGCGGAGGAGCGGCGGCATGGACCTGGCATTGTGCTCGCCACGGTGAAGGGCGACGTACACGACATCGGCAAGAACATCTGCCGGGCGCTGCTCGAGAACTATGGCTTCGACGTGATCGACCTCGGACGCGACGTGGCGCCCGAGGCGGTGGTGGAGGCGGCCCGGCGCAGCGGCGTTGGCGTGGTGGGGCTGTCGGCGCTGATGACCACGACCGTGGGCGCGATGGAGGAGACCATCCGGCTCGTCCATGCCGAGCTGCCAGGCTGCCGGGTGGTGGTGGGCGGTGCGGTGCTCACGCCGGAATTCGCCGCGCGCATCGGCGCCGACGCCTATTCCCACGACGCAATGGAGATGGTGCGCATTACCACTCGCCTCACCTCGGGCGGGGAGGCGGCGGAAAAGTGACTTCAAGTGTCCGTCCCTCGCGGGACGGCGAACAAAAACCAGAACGGAGACAACAATGAACCGTATCATCCTGAACGAAACCAGCTATCACGGCGCCGGTGCCGTGAAGGAAATCGTCAACGAGCTCGCGCACCGCGGGCTGAAGAAGCCGATCGTATTCTCCGATCCGGACCTCATCAAGTTCGGCGTCACGAAGAAGGTGACGGACATCCTCGACGCGGCTAAGGTCAAGTATGCCGTCTATTCCGAGATCAAGCCGAATCCCACGATCCAGAACGTGAAGAACGGCGTGAAGGCGTTCAAGGCGGCGAAGGCCGACTCGATCATCGCCATCGGCGGCGGACCCTCTATGGACACCGCGAAGGCCGGCGGCATCATCATGGCGAATCCGAAGTGCGCGGATGTGCGCGCGCTCGAGGGCTGCGCGCCCACGAAGAACCCCTCGAAGCCGATTCTCGCCGTTCCCACGACGGCCGGCACCGCGGCCGAGGTGACGATCAACTACGTAATCACCGACGTCGAGAAGAAGCGCAAGTTCGTGTGCGTCGACCCGCACGACATCCCCGTCGTCGCGTTCGTCGACCCCGAGATGATGGCGACGATGCCCAAGGGCCTCACCGCCTTCACGGGCATGGACGCGCTCACCCACGCTATCGAGGGCTACATCACCAAGGCCGCCTGCCCGATGACGGACATGATGCACCTCGAGGCGATCCGCCTCATCTCCCTCCATCTGCGCGATGCCGTGGCGAACAAGCCCAGCGGCCGCGAGGGCATGGCGCTCGGCCAGTACATCGCCGGCATGGGCTTCTCCAACGTCGGCCTCGGCGTCGACCACTCGATGGCGCACGGCCTCTCGGCGCTCTACGACATGCCGCACGGCAAGGCGTGCGCGATCCTGCTCCCGACGGCGATGAAGTTCAACGCTCCCGCCACCGGCGCCAAGTACCGCAACATCGCCATCGCGATGGGGGTGAAGGGCGTTGAGAAGATGACGCTCGCCCAGGCCCGCAAGGCCGCCATCGCCGCAGTCGAGAAGCTATCCGCCGATGTTGGCATCCCGCCGGATCTCAAGGGCGTGCTGAAGAAGGAGGACGTGCAGTTCCTCGCCGAGAGCGCCTACGCCGACGCCTGCCGTCCCGGCAATCCGCGTGACTGCGACGTCAAGACCATCGCGAAGCTCTACCGCTCGCTGATGTAGTGCGTCCACGAAGGGTGCGTCTACCTTGCAGAAGCAGAAGGTAAACTTCTTCGAGCGCCTTGAGCATTCGCTCGTCAAGGTGATCCAGCAGCCTGGCGCCGACCGCAACGTGGTTGGCGGCATGCGCGTGACGCTGGCGATCCTGAAGGGGATATCGAAGGTGTTCGCCGCGGTGGTGGCGGTGCGGTACTACCTGTACCGCATCGGCATCCTGCGGCGCTTTCCGCTTGGCTGCCAGGTGATCTCCATCGGCAATGTCACCGCCGGCGGCACGGGCAAGACCCCGGTCACCGAGAAGTTCGCCCGTGAGCTCAACGCCCAGGGCCGCAAGGTGGCGATTCTCTCCCGCGGCTACCGCCGCAAGGAGTCGGGATGGCTGGCGCGCCTCTTCAAGCAGACGTATGAGAAGCCGATTGTCGTCTCGGACGGGCGTCGCATCCTGGCCGACGCGGCGGTCGGCGGAGACGAGCCATACATGCTCGCCTCCAACCTACCGTGCGTGTGCGTGGTGGTGGACCGCAACCGCGTCAAGGCTGGGCGGTACGCAGTGTCGCGCCTCGGGTGCGACACGCTCATCCTTGACGACGGTTTCCAGTACCAGCGGCTCAAGCATTCGCTCGAGGTGGGGCTGGTCGACCGCACCAACCCGTTCGGCAACGGCAACATGCTGCCGCGCGGCGTGCTGCGCGCACCCGCCAGCCACATCGACCGCGCCGACTTCATCTTCATCACCAAGTCGGACGGCAACGCCGCCGAAGTGGTGGATCAGGTGCGCAAGTACAACAGCAAGGCCGAAATCATCGAGTGCCGCCACGCCCCGCGGCTGCTGAAGGACGTCTGGAGCCGCGAGGAGCTGCCGCTGGAGTGGCTGAAGGGCAAGACCCTCGCCACGCTCTCCGGCATCGCCGTCCCGCAGGGCTTCGAGGACTCGCTGCGCCGCATGGGGGCGAAGGTGATCTGGTGCGAACGCTATGCCGACCACCACCGCTACGACTCCTCCGAGATCATCCACGCCCTCAATCGCACGGCGGATCTGCACGCCGACGCCCTCATCACCACCGAGAAGGACGCCGTGCGCTTTCCGCTTCTCGAGTCCACCCCGGTTCCATGCTACTATCTCCGGGTGGATATCGAGATTCTCAGCGGGGCCGACAACTTTGCCTCCGCGGTCGACCACATCTGCAATCGCAGATCGTGATTTTTTTTCATTTTGCCGCTTCACAGTGAACGGCACTTTTGGTAGAATATTGAGTATGAAAAAAGACGAACAGTGTCCATGTGCCTCCGGCAAGCTCTTTGGCGAATGCTGCGGGCCGATTCTTGACGGTTCGGCCAAGGCCGAAACCGCAGCCGCCCTCATGCGCGCGCGCTACAGCGCCTATGCGGTGGGAGATGTTAAGTTTCTCTACAATTCATCCGGTCCCGAAACCCGTGCCGATTTCGACGAGAAGAACACGCTGGAGTGGTCGAAGAACACCACCTGGCAGGGGCTCGAGGTGCTGTCCACCGAGCGTGGCGGCCCCGGTGACGACGAAGGAGTGGTGTCCTTCGTTGCCCACTACACCTCCGGCGAGCAGGTGTGCGAGCACCGCGAGACCTCCTACTTCAAGCGTATCGATGGGGATTGGCGCTTCATCGACGGCAAGATCGAGAACACCGAGCCCTACCGTCGCGAGGAGCCGAAGATCGGGCGCAACGACCTCTGCCCCTGCGGTAGCGGCAAGAAGTACAAGAAGTGCTGCGGGAAGGGTAAATGAGGCCTGCCGCCTTTTTGTTCGACCTTGACGGAACGCTGGTCGACACCGAGTCCGCATGGGCACGGGCAATTTCCGACTGGCTGGCCGATCATGGTGCGTCCGCCTCCCCCGGGGCGGTGGCACCGCTGCTGATCGGCCGCAGCTGGATCGACATCCACGACGCGCTCCATGCCGCCTATCCGGTGCTGGGCGCGTCGACGCCGATTGACGACGCGCACGAACTAAGGGCCTACTACGCCCGCGTGGTGGCCGATCCGGCCTCGCTCGTGATTCCCGGTTCGGTGGCGTTTCTGCGCCGCTGCGCCCGCATTGCGCCATGCGCGATCGTGTCGGGCTCGCCCCATGCCGATGTCGAGGCGGCGGTGAAGATGCTTGGCATCGTCGAAGAGGTCGCCTTTGTGCTTGGGTGCGAGGACGTCGGGCGCGGCAAGCCGGCCCCGGACGGGTTCCTCAAGGCGGCCAACATGCTTGACGTTGATTCCAGCGAGTGTGTGGTGGTCGAGGACTCGACGGCGGGAGTCGCCGCCGGCCGTGCGGCCGGGATGCAGGTGGTCGGGCTGGATCGCTGCAGGACGGTGCGACAGGATTTTTCGGGATGCGCCTGGATGGTGCACGATCTTGCCGAACTGGATGTAAAGGTCGCGTTTGGCGACACTGAAGAGGAATGACTGAATGCTTACGCTACTGATATCCGCACTCGCCGGCGCCGCGACGGCTTGCGCACTGGGATTCACCGGCGTCATGGGTTGGGGATGGAGCACGTTCTTCGGTGTCCTCGCCTTTGTGACCGCCAACATCGTGGTTGGGCGCATCCTGCAGAAGAAGGTCAAGGCGGGAATGGACGCAATCCAGCTGATAATGGCCGACGGGCAGAAGCGCCTCCAGCAGAAGATGGCGCGCTGGCAGATGCGTCCGCCGGGCTCCATCCGCGAGGCGCAGATGGAAGTCATGCGCGACACCCGCGTGTTCGTGCTCGAGGCGCTCGCGCGTACCGAGGATCTGCACCGATACGATCTCTGGATGCCGATGATGAAGCGCCAGATCGCCACCGCCCAGCTCAATCTCTGCTGGATGATCAAGGATTTCGCCAAGGTCGACGAGCTCATGAAGTCGGCAATCTTCTTCGATCCCACCATGAGCGCCATCCGCCTGGCGCGGATGTTCATGAAGAACGAGCCGGTCGAGGCGATGGAGAAGGTGTACACCAAGGCGGTTCGCCGCCTGCGCTACAACCAGAACGTGCTGCTCGCCGCCACCTGGTCGTGGATCCTCGTCAAGCGCGGCAACATCGACGCCGCCTTCAAGGCGTTGAATGCCGCGCTCGCGAACAGCGACGACCAGGTGCTGAAGACCAATCGCGAGCATCTCGCCAACAACCGCGTGGCGCATTTCTCCAACACCGCGCTGGGCGACAAGTGGTACGCGCTGCAGCTGGAGGAGCCGAAGGTGCATCAGCAGCGCCAGCGGATGCAGTGGCGGTAAACGGCGGGAACTGAATTATGGACTCTCTCAGGATCAACTGCATCGAGGTCGAGTGCATCCTCGGCGATCTGCCCGAAGAGCGCGTGCGCGAGCAGAAGGTGCTGGTGGACGTCGAGCTGTTCATGAATCTTGGGGCCGCCGGCGCTTCCGACCGGCTGGCGGACACCGTTGACTACGCCATCCTGGTGGGGAACATCCGCGAGGGGCTCGAGGACGCGCGATGCCGCCTGCTGGAGCGTGCGGCCGAGGTGGTTGCCGATGTGTGCCTGGTCGATCCGCGCGTGGAGCGGGTCGTTGTGGCCATCCGCAAATATGGAACGGTGCCGGGCATTGCCTCGGCGGAAGTGCGAATATCGAGGCCGGAATGAAGGCGAACGAAGTGAAGAGGGCGGTCGTGCTGGCCGCTGGCCTGGGTACCCGGCTGCGGCCGGTGACATCGGTGATTCCCAAACCCCTGCTGCCGCTGGGCGGTGTGCCGATGCTGGAGCGCGTGATCCGCGAGCTGGAGCGCGCCGGTGTCGAGGAAATCGCCGTGAACGCCCATTGGCTGCCCGAGCAGATCCGCGCCTTCGTGGCGAAGCGGAGGGGAAAGGCGAGAATCACCGTCTCCGAGGAGCCGGAAATCCTCGGCACCGGCGGAGTGCTCAGTCCGCTGCGGCGCTTTCTGGGCGATTCGCCGTTCTGGCTGGTCAATTCCGACATCGCCTTCGACGGGCTCGAGCTCCAGGACGTGGTCGACGCCTTCGACCGCAGCGGTGGATTCGCCGGCTGCTGGATGAGCTCCGTGCAGGGGCCGCGAACCATCGAGGCCGACTTCGAGGGACGCGTCTGCAACTGGAAGAGCGACGTCGCCGGTGACGAGGGGACCTTCACCTACTGCGGGCTGGCGCTGCTTTCGCCGAAGATTCTCGACTATCTTCCGCCAGCCGGATTCTCCACAATCGTTTCCGCCTACGAGAAGGCGATGATGGAGGACGGACTGTTCGTCGTGGGAGCCGACCCCGAGGACGCCTGGTGGGCCGACTGCGGCACGCTCGATTCCTACCTTGAGGCGAACGCCGCCTTCAATCCCGACGGTTTCGACGCCAATCCCAACGTGATCATGGACGGCGTGAAGCTCGTGGAATCGGCCGATTTGGCCGGCTGCGTCGTCACTGGCGGCATGGTCGGCGGCACCTTCGAACGCACTACCCTGGTCGGCGTCGACCAGCTTGGCGCGGCTCCGCTCGGCGCCCTGGCGGATGCGATTGGCTGGCCCCGCGCCGACGTTGCGGCCGAGTTTCTTGGCGCACGCGGCTCCGACCGTTCCTTCTGGCGTCTGGTCCATGGCGACGATCGCGCGATCGCGATCGAGGCGGATTGTTCGAAGCGCCCGGAAAACGCCCGCTACGCCTCGCACGCCCGTCTGCTCTCCTCCTGCGGCGTCGCGGTTCCGCGCGTGCTGGCCGACTGTCCCGCCCGCGGCGCGATTGCGCTCGAGGAGATTCCGTGCGGTTCGCTCGAGGATCGGGCAAACGCGAAGGACGCCGACCTCGTGGCGCTCTACACCCCGGTGGTGAAGATGCTCCGCGCGATGCACGAAAAGGTCACCGCGGCCGTGCTGGAGCGTGACGACATCGCGCTTGAACCTGCGTTCGGCCCCGACCTGTACCGCTGGGAGCGCGACCTCTTCGAGGAGCACTGCCTGAAGGGCTATTTCGCCCTTGACGACGGCATGCCGGCGGGTGTGCGAACTGAACTAGAGGAGGTGGCTCGCTGCCTTACCGAGGATCGGCAGGTGGTGGTGCACCGCGACTTCCAGAGCACGAACGTCCTCTACCGCGCCGACGGCTCCTTTGCCTTCATCGACTTCCAGGGCATGAGATTCGGCGCGCCCGACTATGATCTGGCGTCGCTTCTGTACGACCCCTACGTCGCGCTTGGCGAAAGGGAGCGGACGGCGCTGGCGAAACTGTATCCCGTGCGCCATCTTGCCTATGGCGCGGTGCAGCGCCTCGTGCAGGCGCTCGGCGCCTTCGGGCGTCTTGCCTCGGTGGGGCAGAGTTCCTTCCTCCGCCACGTCCCGCGTGCGCTCGACAATCTGCTCGCCGCGGCGGACGAGGCGAATCTCGACGAGCTGGGTGGATTCGTAGAGGAGCTTGAGTACCGCCAGCGCGCCCGTTCCGGCGAGCTGCTTGGCCACCACCACCACGACCACGACGAAGAGGAAGGATGAAGCGTTCGGTAAAGCAGTTCCTGCAGCGCTTCCGTCGCGAGGCGAAGCGCCGTCCCAACCGGGTTGAGACCAGGGCCATGGGTCGGCTGCGCCGCTTCCGCGCCTACGATCTGGGCAACGACACCTTCATCTTCGAAAAGGGCGTGTGGATGAACCTCAACGCCCACGCCTCGGTGCTCATAGTCGCCAAGCGCGACCTGCGCCACAATGGCGGCCCCGGCTTCGTGATGACCGTCACCACCGGCAACCACTCGGTGGCGGCGCTGCCGCTGCTGCAGGGGCTGTTCTGGGATCTCTGCCGCGTCAAGGCGCAGAACCGCGGCGACGTGATGACGCACTGCATCCTCTGCGCCAATGTGGTGGGGGGGCGGCTCGAGGTCTCGCAGCGCGATGTCACCGTGCAGCGTCTGGCACTGATTGACAACTGGCTCGTGGGGCAGCTCGGATTCGATCTCTCGGATGTAGTCATGATCGACCGCACGGACGACGCGCTCGAGCATTTCCGCCGCTGTGGGCAGGAATGGCGCGTGAAGCCCCTGGCCTGGACCGAAGACGAGATGAAAATGGCGCTGGCCGCTAGCCGCAAGCGCATCTCCTCCTCGATCCGCTACTACCATGCCTCGCGCGGCGTGCATTTCCTCTCCTATTCGGGCTTCCGGGCACTGGGTGTTCTCGCCCTGGAGGACTTCAAGGCGTTCTACGAGGGGTTGCGCGAACTCACGAGCGTGTTCGAGGGCCACCTAGAGTCGTTCCTGCGCCAGAACAAGTACCACGGCCACCACGAGATCGAGCTCTTCGGTCTCAAGCGCGGCGTGGCCATCCAGAAGATCGTGCCCGAACTCGAGAAGCTGATGGAGCAGATTGTGCTCAAACGCATCTCCAATGCGGCGGCGGCGGCCCGGTTTGTGGAGGTGGCGGATATCTATCGCTCGCTGCTCACGCGACCGGAGCTTGCCGACGAGAACAGCCCCGAGTTCATCTCATTGCTCTACATGCATCTCACCGGCGAGATATACTCCCTGCTCAGCGAGGGAACCACGCCCGCCTTCGACGACCGCCGCACCGCTCTGCCGGGGGCCACCTTCGTGGATGGCCGCCCGCATTTCCACAGCACCACCGATTCCCGCAGCGAGGTGCTGCTCGCCAACATCCGTGCGCTAGTCAGCAAGGACGAGAACGTCGAGTACGCCAATGTCTATGAGCTGCGCACCAACGATGCGGATGCCAATCTGCCCATCGGCGAGGGGGCGACGCGCGAAATCGTCTACAAGACCAACCGCAACCCGCTGGTCTCTTCGCTGGTGGAGAAGCGTCTTTCCCGCACCGGCCGCATCTACGGCAGCTACGTGATCGCCCGCGCCCAGGCGTTCAAGTCGCTGGGCGCCGATCTTCCCGACTACCGGTTGCTGCGCCATCGTGCCCGCGAGCGCGGCTCGGCGATCAACTACTTCATCCGCACCCGCTGCGATGGCGAGCCGCTGGCCGACATTCCCGCCAACTACTTCCAGCTGGCTGGCGAGTTCGGTGGCGCCGACGCGGGCGAGGATCCGCAGGTGGTGCGCGCCCTTGCCGCGCTTACCGGCGAGGCGGCCGCGCAGAATCTGGTGATGAAGAAGTACCTGCCCGAGCAGAAGAGCTGCCTCTTCGGAGTGGGCAAGGAAATCTACCGCTTCGGCTTTGACGTGGGCACCTCGCGGCTGATGCCGCAGTCCGTCTCGTGCTGCTCCATGCGCGGTGCGCTTGGCTGGCCCGACACCTCGCACACCGACCGCAATCTCGAGGCGGTGGCGCGATTCTACCTGCCGGTGTTTGCCAGTTCCCTGCTGGAGTTCGCCGCCAGGCATCCCGTCTGCCAGCTCCAGGAACTCGGCGAGAGCTTCTTTGCCGGTTTCGAGCACCGGCTCCGCGCCATGGAGTGGCGCTACACCGTGCAGCGTAATGAATTCGAGGAGTTCGATCCAGGATTGCCGCCGCGTTTTGGCTTCATTCCCCGCTGGCACTTCGCGCTCTGGGCGCTGGAACGCCACGTCCGGCGACTCGCCAATCTGCGCCAGAAGTTCTTCGAGTGGCTTGAGAATCCCTCCGCCGCGATTGCCGAGGCGCCAGACCAGGGCAATGACGGCATTGAGGACGCCAACGCCGCCAATGTACTCAGCGCACTTGAGGAAATCGAACTGCGCTTCGAATAGCCCATTTAACCTCCAATCATCTAATCATCTAACCTTGAAAGACGAGCTGATCATTTCGCTGGATGGTGCTTCGCACCTGGCTGTGACTGCCCTGGACTGTACGTCTGCGGCCATTGA
>JAZRXT010000061.1:0-20523 GCA_045600365.1 Kiritimatiellia bacterium
GCGAGCATGTTCGTCCAGTTCGGCATGAACGACCGCGAGGACTTCCCCGAAATCGCGCGGTTGTCGATCGTCCAGCCGGGCTTGAGAAACGGCCGCAGCCCCTCGCCCCAGCTCTGGATCTCATCCGTCGGCCCACGCGGGCAGAGCGTCGAGTCGCCGCAGAACCACACCGTGGGCACGGTCGGCGCCACCATCCCGTCGCTCAGGCGAAGCATCTCCGACGGCTGCAGCACCCGCCCGGCGAGGCGGATCTCATCAATCATCCCGGGGAGCGCATAGCCGGTGTAACTGCCGCCGAAGGTCCAGCGCTTGTACTCGTGCGGCGTATCGTCGCCATAGTAAATCGGCGCGGCGAGGGTGCCTGACTTGAACACCTCGTGGTCGCGGTAGAAACGGTAGGCGGGCGGCGACGCCGAACCATCGACTGTGAGCGCGTAGTGGTGCCAGTCGCTGTCGACGGGAATCGCCTTGCCAAGGGTGATCGTCTTCACCGACGTCGGATCATCCGTCGACGTGTAGCGCAGGAGCAGGTCCGTGGAATTGTCATAGACCAGTTCGACGGCCGGCTGCGCGATCTTGCTGCCCGATGACTCGGTCTCACGCTGCGTCGCCTCGTCGTAATGGTAGGCGCATGCGCGCGTCATCAGCGCCATCCAGTGGGCGGCGGACGAGAAGTCGTGTCCCCGCGCATTGTAGAGGAACTCAATGGTGAAGCTCCTGAGGTTCAGTCGGTCGGAAGCGCCTTCCGCGACGCGCAGAACCGTCCCGACGGAAACCGACGTGTTGACGTTGCCGTACTTCAGCGACAGGGCCCCGCCGTTAACGCAGTCAGTCGTGTCGTTCTCGCTCGCATGGACAAACTTCTCCGTGCCGGCGGCGGCGAGCGGTGAGGAGGTTGTCAGCGAAACCGTCGAACCGTCCGTCTTCTTCTTGCCATTGCGGCCGAAATTGCACACCTCTAGCCCGTGCGCCGTGCCGAACTCGTTTGCAAACACCGTTCCTACCGGCTGCGCCGTACCGGCCGCCCCGAGGTTCTCGAAGCGGTACCAGGCGAAGATGTCGCTCTCGTTCGAGGGTTCGACGACTGGACCCGACGCCGCGTCCATGCCGGTTCCGCTGATCATGAGCGGCATCATCACCGCCTGATAGCCCGCCGTGTTCGGGTGGAGCCCGTCGGCGAGATACGAGTTGAACGTCGCGAGGTCGTTCGTCTTGAGCGCCTTCCAGTTCGCGTAATGGTCGAGGCAGAGGATGCCGAGCTCGTCGGCGGCGGACAGATACTGGCTGTAGTACGCCTCGAGGTTGGGGTGACGCACCTCGTTGTTCGTCCCGTTGTTGACGCCCACCGCATTCATCGTCATCAGGATCACCTCGCAGTTCGGCAGCGCGGCGCGAATCTGGTTGACGATCGACTTGATGTTGGCGAGCGAAGTCGCGAGCGAGCAGGACACACCCTGCATCTCCGATGTCTCGTAGGTCTGCGTCGCCGGATTGTACGTCGAGTTCAGCACTGCGTCGTTGATCGCCCACTCGACGAAGACGGCGTTCGGCGAATAGGCAAGGACCTTCTCCTGGATGTTGGCGGCCTTCGAGCCCCACACGGAAGACTGTCCCCCGCGCCCGGAGTTGACGACTGTCGCGAGTCCCGGATACCGCGCGTCCAGCGCATTCTGCAAAAGGCCTGGCGGATTGGAACAGTAATGTCCGGCGGTTAGGCTCGTGCCGTAGCAGACGATCGTCTGGCTACGACCGGCCTCCAGCTCTCGCACGAAGGCGCATTTGTAACCGCTCGACGGCGTGAAGGCGCACAGTTCAGCGGCGCCAATAAGCGCAGCCGCAAGCAGAGAATGCCGCTTCATCTTTCAACCTTGACCCTTCCTATGGGATAGCGTCTGTTCCTGCCGTTGGCGAGCGGCAGCGCGATCTGGGGGACGCCGTCCTCGCCGCCCACGGAGACGCAGAGCGTATATTCGCCGGGCGCCGGTACCGGGATTGAGAAATCGGGCGGGACGCGTCCACTTCCGCTCTTGAGCTCGTAGTCGAGCACGCCGTCGTTGATCCTGCCGATCTCGCCCGGATGTCCGAAGACGATGCGGCTGCGGAAGGCGAAGGGATGCTCTGCGCCGTCGAGCTTCGGCTCCGCGCCACGGAGATCGTGCCCCCAGTCCGTCGACAGCCAGGCAATGCGTCCGCCGTCGTCCACCAGCGACCAGGCAGCGAAGGCGCCTTTGTACCGGCGCGCGACGCCGGTGTTGACCCAGGTGGAGTCGATGGCGATCCTCTGACCGACTCTGACCGTGTCGGGGAAGACCACCCTTCTGAGCTCGAAGCGGTAGCCAACCCTGAGCGCAGCCCTGCGGAACGCCTCGCCGGAGCGTTTGTGGATTTCGTCCGGCCAACCATGTATGGACAGCCAGCTGGCACGGTAGTCCTCGACGCTCTCGACCAGCAGGTCGTCGTTCCATGCGCCCCGGTCGACCGAAAGCGCATAGTGTTCATGCTCGACGAAGACGGGCAGCGTCGGTGCGAACTGTCTTGCCCAGGCGGCGTGGAACCACTGCGGATGTTTGTAGCCGGGCTTCTCCTTCTTGCCGTAGACGAGGATTGAATCGTCCCGGAAGCCAATGCCCTGACCGCGGGCAGCGCGCATGAGCTTGTTGTCGGGGTCGCTGTTCTCGCTGCCAGCCTGGTCGTCGATGCAGAGCAGCGTGGTATGCGGGAAGAGACGACGGTGCAGCGCATAGTGCTTCATTATCACGGCGTCGGGATCGCGGTTCTGCCGCTGGTAGGCAAGGTGGAAGGCGGGCGTGTGGCCCTCGCCCCAGAGTCCGATCGTGCCCACGTCGAGGAACGCCACGTAGTCCTTGCCGTCGTAGCGGCGCGCCAGCGCCGAGAGGAAGTTCTCCAGCTTCTCGAGGAAGACGCCATCGCCGTAGTCTGGCTCCCACAGGATGGACTCGTCCTTCAGATCCACCTCGCCCGAAAGCGCCCCGGGATGCCCCTTCTTCCACCACCATCCCCTTGCCCCGGCGTTCCTCACCCACTCCGGCGTGGCGTAGCGGTAGCGGGATTCGCAGCAGGTGATGCGGAAGCCGAGCTGCTTGCCAGCCGCGATCCAGGCGGCGGCATAGCTGTCGATCAGATCCCAGCGATACCGTCCCTCCTCCGGTTCGAGAAACGACCAGGGCAGACGGAAATACACCGTCGACGTGCCCGGGAACCATTCAAGCGTGTCGCCACGCTCGAGCTGCGAGCCGTAGGCCCACGGGCGGTTCGAGTTCTGGAACATCACGAGACCCATGTCGGGATTGACGAGTACCTCGTCGGTGTTCTGCGGGTTCACCGTGACAAGGGCGGCTAGCATCAGCGACAGCATCGTTCAAACACCTTCCTTAGCGTCATTCGACAGGAACCAGCGCATAGCCATCGGCGATGACGCCGCGGCTGGTGCTTGACTGCGCATTGCGCACCTCCAGCTTGGCGCCTGGCCGAAGCTCGAGCACCGCGATCTCGCGCCAGAATCCGGATTCGGGATACTGGTTCCATTCGAGCGTGGTCGCGTCGTCGCCATTGCGCACCGTGAGCGACACCACCGGCATTTCCATCCGGTTGAACAGATGGGGCACAATGCCCATCAGACGGTAACGTCCCGCCTTTTCCACCGGCAGCGGGTAGACCGCGACGGAATCGGGCGTACCGAAGTGGTTGCCGTCGCCGCACTGTCCGCCGCTTGGGTTCCAGCACCAGCGCCACTTGCCCTGGAGTTCGACGCCCTTGGTCTCGTCGTCCACATAGCGCCAGTTCAGCCTGGCGGGGTCGGGGTTGCCGGGGAAGTCGCCGCCAAGTTTGCGCTGCAGCTCGCGGGCGTGTCCGCGGGTGTAGAGTTCGCGCGGGGAATAGCCGCCCTTCGAGCACATCGCCGCCGCCTCGCCCACCGCGCATCCAAGCTGCGCGAGCGTGTTCATGACGCGCGGACTGCCCAGCCCCACGTGAGTGCAGCTGAAGCAGCGGCCGGCCATGAACAGGTTGGCCACGTTCTTCGAGTAGAGCGAGCGATACGGTAGCCAGTAGCGGCCGAAATGCGGCTGTTCGCAGCGGGTGAGGAACGGCACGTTCGGGTCGATCGTGTAGTGGAGGTCGATGCTCCACGATCCGGTGGCGACCGCGTCGTCGAACTGCGTCTTCTGCGTGACGTCGCGCTCGCAGAAGACATGGTCGCCGATGAGACGGCGGGTTTCGCGCTTGCCGAGCACGAACGGACAGGTCACCAGCCGACGGTGGGCGTTGGCCGGATCCTTCTTCGCATTCGAGAATGCGCCGTAGATCGCGAGAAGGATGCGGTCACGCACCTCCTCGCCCGAGGCGAAGAGATCCTGCCGAAGACCGAACTCCCAGTTCCAGTCGCCGTTGATGCGCGAAAGCCCGCATGCGTACGGCTCGGCCCAGGGGGCGGAGAACGGGATGTCGTAGCCGGCCTCGGAGCTCTGCCACATGATCGACGAGCCGAGCGTCTGGCGGTCGCCCTTCTCGGGAGCGTACTTCTCGCCCGTCTCGTCGCGCCCCTCGCGTCCGTAGCGGTATTCCGCCCCGGCCCAGAAACCCACCCAGCCGTCGCCGGTGGCGTCGCAGAAGAGCGGCGCACGGAACTCGACCACGCGGTTGCGCGCCACGTCGAGCGCCCGGACCGCCGCGATGCGCTCGCCATTCTTCTCCACGCCAAAGGCGCGGTGGGACAGGAACATCTTCAGATTGGGCTCGCGCTCCATGATCGCCAGACGGTCGGAGTCGGAAAATGCGTTTTCGTAGCGCATGTTCATGAACTTGCCGCGCAGCTCGTTGACGAGCGGGTAGCGGATCTCGCCCGCCGACCACACGCGCACCTCGCCGGACGCGTTGCCGCCCGGCACGGGGCGGTCCTGCACCAGCGCCACCTTAAGGCCGCGCCGCGCCGCGGCCACCGCCGCGCAGCAGCCGGGGAGGCCGCCACCGACCACTACGAAGTCGAAGGCATGCGCGACCTCGGGCGCACGGTCCGTGACCGAGATTGCACCGACCGGAGCTGATTCGTCGCCGCGGCACAGCACGATGCCGGCGCAGCGTCCGTCGAAACCGTCGAGGTCGCGCAGACGTATCTCCACCACGCCCGCGGCGCATTCGACCTCGCCACCGTCGACCCAGCCCCACTTCTCGTCGCCGTTACCGAAAACCGGCGCGAGCGTCTGCCCGTTCACCAGCACTCTGAAGGAGCCGGCGCCGTCGACCCACTTGCGCGTGCGCACCCACACCCGCCATTTGCCGGCGGACGGCAGTGTCGCCTCGGCGACGGCGTCAGGTACCCTGAAGCCGAGGCCATGGGCGAGCAGGTATGGCGATCCCATCACGTCCATGAACTGGACGTCGAGCTTCCAGCCTCCCTCTCGGAAGGTATTGGCATATACGTCCACGCGCTCGGCGTACCCGGCGATGGACAGTCCCAACGCCACCAGCAGTATTGTTCTATTCATCATAGGTGGTCGGTATTATACCAAACAAGGCCCGCCCTAGTCAACACAAAAATCAGCGATAATCGCACGAGACAACAACAAATCCCCACGTTTTATGTAATTTTGCAGCAAGCGACGTAGGAAATCGCGGCAAAATTCATTCCGCACTAAAATCCAATCAAACTACTAATTTGAAACCACAGCCCAAATTCAGTTGACGAACTCATTCGTCCTCCGTGGGGAACACCGCCCTATACTTCCAGTTGATGCTCTGAGGGCTGTCAATGTACTTCATGCCAGGACGGTGGAAGAAGTCACGCTTGATCTGCTCAACGAAAGCAGGGCGGGCGGACTTGGGGAGTTCACGGTAGGTCGTTCCGAAATTTATGCTGTATGTGAAGTAGTGTTTGTATATGTCTCGTACCTGGAGCGCAATTCCCCTTATCTCTGTCAGCCTCTGCGGATCGTCCCATTTCGGAATATACTTTCCGTCATTCCATTCCTTCTCGGTCAGCTCAATCAGCCGCTCTAGGTCGTCCAACCAGAGGGCCCTCAGCCGCCACCCCGCGAAGAGGGCCGCAGGGTCCGCACTCCTGTCACTGATTAGCCGACTCGCGCATGACGACGCGAAGCAAATCCGCTTGTGGAAGGCGTCGTTCCGGAAGACGGTCCCCTTCCCGCAGTCGGCGAGCAGACGTTCGGGCGGATGCCGGAAGTGCGCCTGAAGGGCCGTGACGAGACGGATCCGCTCCTGCACGTCCTCCACGGCCACGACGCGGGCGAGGAGTGCGCAGTTGTTGGAGTATGCACCGCTCCGATAATCCATGCTCCATTCATCTGGTTGATTGGCAATCTCCTCGTCCAGCGTTGGAACGCGAGGAGAACACCCAGCCGCAGAGCAGATGGCGAGAAACCAAAGGGCAAACATCTTCATCATCGTAACCTCCTTCATTGAATCACCCCCCAAGACGCGGTTCCACCGAATGGCCTTACCACTTTGCGTCTGAACTTCTCGACTCCCACGGTTCCTGCCGCGTCGATCGTAAAGACCTGCCGCTCAGTCGACAGATTCCGATATCCACGCGTCATGAAAAAAGACGTGGGTTCCCGCCACACGGTCGGAATCGTCCACGTAATATCCCCCACAGACCATCCGTCTGTCCCTGCAAGCGGCGGACACGATCCCTCCATCGCGGCTGTATCGAAGAAGTTGTTTGCGACACCCACCGTTATGGCTCGATTGGCCCCCTGAACGCGCGTGTGGCTGCACCAATCGGCGAAATCTGGATGGCAAAAGTACCCAGTCGCCACGCCGTCGTCCGTCGCGAGTTCCTTGACCCGGATTCCGGCCAATGACACGTTGGTGGGACAGAGAACCAGGACCAGCTCCATGCCGACGCCGCCATCTGGCAGAAGTCTCCAGTTCAACCTCGGAAGCAGCGACAGGTTCACGTCGAACGGACGCGGGAAGAAATGCGTTTTCGCCCAAGCTCGCGTGCGTTTTTCGCTTGCGGACCTCATAATTTTAGATCGGTTTTGTTGAAACAAGGAAACTATTCTTCAAATTTCACCTCGATCTCGTGATCAGTCCCTTTCCTGGCGGCTTCCCTTTGTCTTAACATTTCCCGCCTACGCCTTTCCTGATCCCATATTTCCTTTTCACTCCGGACCCTAATGCCAAGTTCTCGCTCTATCTTCTTTCGTATGTTCTGCTGACGCTCTACAGAAACGCTGCCACAGGTATATACATTAAAGACATGTTCCAACCGACGCACATGGAAATCGTATAAATCATGAAAAAAATCCCAATACACTTCACGCACAATCTCCTCCCTTGATCTGGGGCGATGGTCATCGGGAGCGAGCACAGGTCTTGCGCCAAGCTTCTCAATCTGGTACAGTTCCCACTTGTGGAGACGAATTCGACTATCCCAATACGCCTCTTCGGTTCCCCCAGTTTTGAGAATACAGGCGGCCGCCGAAACCGCAACTTCATAGAAAACCTTGTATTGGTTGTATCTAAGGCGGAGATCTTTCGCATCCACCGGCACACGATAAGTCAATTCCTCCCATGCCTTCCTGACTCGAAGCTGTTCCTTTCGATCTTTCAGGGCGACAACCTGATTGAAAAGCGAGCTGGCATACCACAATGGATCTACTCCCTCAGGATTTCGGATCTTCTCTGGTATAGACATAAAGTCGGCGCGCAGTGATTCAGGGAATTCATAACATCTTCGGCACCCTAGAGCCACAGCCAGCGAACACAGAAACAACATTGACAGACATTTCTTCATCGCACATACCCCGTGTTTAGACGGATTACTCCGTTAGTATAGCGCATGACCTGACGACATAATTTTCGGATTCCAAATGTTCCGTCTTCAGTGATCATGAATTCATTCTTTGTGTCCTCTGCAAAGGTACCGTATGGCGAATCATCCTGGGTAACTGACTGCGGCCCCCACCCAAAAGGATTGTCCATGGAAGCGGTCCCCTGAGTCCACGAGCAAGCTGCATTCGTCGTAACAAGACCATCGGCAGTCAACCAAGGGATCTCGTATCTATATGCTGCCGTGTCATAAATCGCCCACCTTATTGTCATCTGTAACTTCCAACCACGTCCCGGAACCAGCGGCAGCGCCGGAATCCGCATCGCGAACGCAATAAGTATTAACTATCAAGGCAGGGAATGCTTTCATTACACCACCATTATACCATTTTCACTGTTGTGACTGCAAGCGATTTGTGGACTATGATTTTCTTGAAGATCTCATCATTTCGGAAAAGTTACCGTCACGGAACATGATCACCCGCAATTAACAATTGTTCAGCTATCGCGTATTTATTAGTTGACATTCCAGAAAGTCTTAGGAACACATTCTTGTAGACGGAAAAAACATCGCCACAAGAATTTGTTTCGTCCAACCCAACAAAATGAACTAGATTAGAACTGACACATGTTGCAAAAAGTCGTTCGGCTTGTAATTCCAATGGCAATGAAGAACTTGCCGTCATGCACACCAGTGCGGCAATCCGCGCGTCCCTGTAATTTTCATAAACTTCATAAACACCTTTTCCTATAACATTTCCGCTTTGGATTATCCTAAAATCAGAATAATTCGTAGATACATCGTAATGCGTTGCATCAACCACTATATTGGAAGGCAACAACCAATTGATGGGCATGGACTCATAACCATCAACTGGAAAGTTCTTGATTTGCAGCAACTCTACAACTGCTCGTGGCATACCTCGTCCACACCAAAGTTGATTCGTATCGCTTCTTACGACACCAACCAACATACTTGACATTAAAACTAAAATCGCACTGGCATTATTATTCCAACCTAACATGAATATTCTCCTCCTTGTTAATTGCCTCAATGTTGTCTGAAGAAAAATATGATCTCTGCCTCTCGTACTCAGTCGATGTATCGATCATATTGTAGAGATAATCTGATTGTGTCATTGATCCCAAATGTGGACCTACACAGGCATCAAACACGCTCTCAAACCAAGTAGCATACATGTGATTCCCGAACCTTGATCTCAATACGTCGTCTGAATTGCAAATATGCATTCCACATCGAAGCGATCTGGGATCGCCATAAAAAGGATTGTTACACAAACCAACGCCAACAAGATTTGCTGAATTAATATATCCAAATGGGCTTGTAAAATACACTTTCAGATGACAACCAATCAATGCATTCATAATACTCAATCCAAATGCTTGATCGTAGCAATTAACCAACGCACTTCTAGAAACGATATATCCACTTAAATCAAACGAAGATATTCTCCATCCTTTACTATCGCTGACATCAGGAACAATTGCGCAATAATGTGACTTACCATTTATGGTATCATACGTATATCCCATACCATAAAACAGCGTACGTGTCATATTAGACGCAACAGATTCCTTTGTCGTGGAACCAGTTGCCCAACCGCAGGCGAATTCAAGGGCGTTTGTCCAGGCGCACTGGTTGGACGCAATAGACGAACTCCAGGGCTCGACCGGATCGTCAAGGACCACGTAGACGCGGTTGGGGCCGGTACGTCCACACGATGTCAGTGTCACCGTCTCACCTCCAAGGCCGCGCACGTACCACTCAAACTCGACGGAACTCAGGGCCACGGAAGAAGGTATGGACGATACGCCCGTGAACGTCACCCAGTCCGACTGTCCGTTTGTGAAGGCCACCTCGCGGTCAACCAAACCTCCAAGAGGAGAACCCGGACGAATCTGCTGCGCAAAAACTTGCGCCGATGATATATCGGCCGGTTCGATGTCGAACTTCGCCTGGACAGTCGGCTGCACCCCCGCCTTGTAGCAAATGGGGAAGCACACATCACCGTTCTCGGCCCATTCGCCCTTTGCAAAGTCAAAGCCGGGCGTCGAATAGTCAGACCGCATGTTGATTCCGTCCGATGCGCTGGAGGACGTATCATGATTGAAACGAACATTCTTCACGCTGACCTGGCACACGGTGAACGACACTGAATCGGCGCTGTTGGTGCAAATGGGGTGACGGGCACGGATGACATAGTTGGTCGGCACCCAGCCGGCCGACACATACACCTTGGCCGCGCCACTGACTTCCGCAGCCCCCAACCCTTCACCATCGGTTGCGAGAATGCGAGCGCCACCTTCTAGCAGCGGCTCTATCGTCCAATCGGCTTCCTGCGTCGAATCTGCGGAAAGCGACAGCTCGGCATTGTCGCGGCAGGACACGGGAACGATGCGGTCGCCTCCTTCGATGGATGTCTTCACGGCTGTGAGCGTAAAGGTCTTTCCGATCGTGTTGTCCACGTCATCGAAATACGGATCACAGTTTCCCAGAAGCCCGTCCTCATTGTCGATCATGACATTCTTCGAATGAAGCACCAGCAACCGATTCAGAATATCATGCTTCGCACCGCTGGCAAGCACGGTGCTGGACGGCATATCGTCCATGTGCGCCTCCCAGTCATAGTCCGGGTCGTCAGCAGTAGGCACAGTGCCGAGGTGTACCAGCGATCCCACATATGTCCGCCCACGCTCAAGTCCGAACGACGTGGTTGCCACGCGCCCATAGCTGTCGCTGGCGAGAGCGAACATGCGACCACCGTCGCTTGAATCGACCAGAAGCATCATCCACCGCTCGGATTCACTTCCGCTCGAATCTCCAACCGACGCCGTCACCGAAACCGCGTCGGCGGGCGGAAACGCACAGAATCCGTTGGCCACCCACGCGGAATCTCCGACAACGGGATCGAACGTATGGCCGTTGCCGGGATCGGTCCCCAGCGCATACTCCTGCCAGTTGCCCAGTCCGTCCATGTCGAAGTCGCCCTCAGCCCCATATACGCCATTCGTCGAAAGCGGATCCAGTCCATAGTCATCCTCCCATCCGTCGGGGAGACCGTCACCGTCGGTATCGGCGACCAGCGGATTCGTGAGAACGGAATTCACCTCGCAACCGTCGGACAGTCCATCGCCGTCGGTGTCGGGATTGAGCGGGTCTGTCCCCGCCGCCAGCTCGTCAGCATCATCAAGGCCGTCATGGTCCGAATCGCGTTCCCGCGGATCCGTTCCCAGCTCCTGCTCTTGAAGATTAGTGAGGCCATCGCCGTCGTAGTCGCCGGACGCGCCATGTATTCCATTCGCGTCGACGGGGTCAATCTGATTGTCAACCTCCCACTTGTCCGAAAGCCCGTCGCCGTCGGTGTCGCGCGACCATGGATCCGTTCCAAGGGACATCTCCGCACCATCGTCAAGGCCATCTCCATCGCAGTCTGGATACAAAGGGTCGGTAAGCGAAACATCAAGTTCGTAACCATCGTCAAGACCATCACCGTCGGTATCCGCCTTCAATGGATCCGTCGCCTCGCCAAACACATACTGAACCGTCACTGGTGGCACGATCGGGCCACGTTCCTGAAAATTCCAGGTCAGATTGTAGCAACCGTCCGTAGAATTCCATACCCGCGAGTTCTGTATCCCGACCACGGTGTCCGACCCGTCAAGCGGATAGTCAGAGCGCAGATAACTGACGCGAACGACATTGCTGTTGCCGTCGGGGATGATGACCTGGTAGGTTGCTGACGGCTCGGTGAAGATGGATTCCCGGATGTTCCTGTACTCGACGACGGTCACGTCCGAGCCTGACGGCCGACCGACCCTGATGAAAGAATTGGTGTCACCATACTTTGCGTGCCCAAACCGCCAATAGGGGGCCACCCAGAAGCTTCCGGTGTTGTAGTAGTTTATATCGAGAGGATAGCAGGTCTGCGGGAACACCCACCACATCAAATCGTATGGGGTGACAAGCGAAAGACATCCGGTATCAAAGGCGATAAGATACGTGCACGGCAGCCCCCAGATGTAGACCGGCTCGTCGAAATAGTATATCGCGCTGGCTCCTGAATACCCGGTTATTCCGCTTGGTGGAGGCACTCCGTATTCGGTGGACAGACCAGACGTGTCGTACCATTCAAATTCCGGCATGACATTGACACAACCGGCCTCTTCCTGGTCTGAAAGCCCGTCACCGTCGGTGTCGTGTTCGATAGGGCTTGTTCCAATTGACACTTCCAAACCATCGTCAAGACCATCCTGGTCCGTGTCCACATCATTGGGGCTGGTCCAGGTAACGAAACGCTCGTACCAGTTGTCGAGTCCATCGCCGTCGTCGTCCCCCGACTCGATGAAGGTGAAGCAGCAGAGATTCGAAATACCGTAGCCGCCTAGAAGTCCGCGCGACAGGGTAATGGGCATATTGGTTGTGCCAACGGGGAAGGTGCAGTATGCGATGCTCTGCCAGCACCGGGGGACGGCAAGATTCGTGGTGGCGCAAAGTTCGAAATACTTCGTCTCGTCGGAGACGTCCTCCGATCGGCCCAGCACCAACGAGACGTTGTTCGAATTCACGGATATCGAACTTATCCTGAAGGCATCGCCCGGCGCATCGTCATGGACCGACATTGTACCACCGCCAGATCTCGTCGGCAATCCACTCCGCGAAAGACGAAGCTTCCCGCCGGCGTAAAAGGTGGCCAGAAACGCTCCAGATATCAACACCAACAATGTCGGACGTGGAATACTAGATGACACAGGTAGCACTCCTTGTCAACTACGTAGCTATGATGACACTAACCCCTTCTGTGGCGCAGGCGCTGGAAGAATGCGTAGAGCGCCGGCACGAAGACGATGCCCACGAACGTGGCCGCCAGCATGCCGAAGCAGGTGCAGATGCCGATTGCGCGCATGGAGCCGGCACCGGCGCCGGAGGCGAACACGAGCGGGAGCACGCCGAACACGAAGCTCCAGGCGGTCATCATCACGGCGCGATAGCGCAGATTGGCGCCGTTCATCGCGCTCTCCTCGATTCCCACGCCGCTGTCGAACTCCTGCTTGGAGAACTCGACCATCAGGATCGCGTTCTTGGCGGAGAGGCCGATGAGCATCACGCAGCCGAGCTGGGCGTAGACCGAAAGGTCGGTGCCGGTCCACTTGAGTCCGAGCAGTGCGCCGGTGACGGCGAACAGCACCGACAGCATCACCGACACGGGAATGGTCCAGCTCTCGTACTGGGCGACGAGGAAGAGGTAGGCGAACAGGATCGCCATGCCCATCAACCAGAGAAGCTGCCCCTCGTTCTCCTTCTCCTGCAGGGCGACCGCGCCCCACTCCACCACGAAGTCCTTCGGCAGCTTGACCGACTCGATGAGCTTCATGATCGTGGAGGACGCCACGCCGTCCGCCGGCGTCACGTCGCACCACGCGGCGAGCATCTTGTTGTAGCACATGGTCTCGCGCGGGCCGGCGGAGTACTCGACCGAGCCGATGGACGAGATCGGCACCGAATCACCCTTCGAGGTGGGGATGCGGATGTCGAGCACGTCAACGATGGAGGAGCGTCGATCGGGATCGTTCTGGAGCTTAACCTCGTAGACGCCGCCCTTGATGTTGAAGTCGTTGACGTAGTAGCTGGCAAGCTTGTTCTGCAGCGTCTGGAAGACGACCTTAGGGGTGAGCCCAAGCAATTCGGCCTTGTGGCGGTCGAGCTTGAGTTCGAGCTGCGGGGTGGATGCGGTGAAGCCGTGGACCGCGGCCTTGACCCGGGGATCGGCCTGGAGCGTGGCGATCATCGTGTCGGCGGCGCTCTGCAACTCCTCCGGGGTCTGTCCAGACATCGCACAGAGGTTGAACCCGACGCCGCTCGACCCGCCCAGGCCCTTGATGGCGGCCGGCTGGGTGAAGCGGAACTCGGCGGCGTAGAGGTCGGCAGTGATCTCCTTCAGGCGCTCCATCACGTGGTCGATGCTCTTTTCCGGCGTCTTGCGGTCATCCCAGTGCTCAAGACGCACAAGTGCGCCGGCGATGTTCTCTCCATTGCCCCACAGACCGTTCTTGCCGCAGGTTGAGGAGAAGGACTGCACGCCCGGGATGGTCTTCACGCGTTCATGCAGCTCGTCGATGACGGCAATGGTGCGGTCGAGGGTCTGTCCCTCCGGCAGACGGCAGTAGACGCTGATGTAGCCGCGGTCCTCCTTGGGCAGAAATGCCTGCGGCACGCTGCGGCCGGTGAACCAGCAGAGCACCGCGGCCCCCGCGAAGAACACGAGCGTCAGCAGACCGTGCCTCACGAAGAGTCCTGTCGTCTTCAGGTACGCGCGACGCGAGAGGTCGAGCGAGAAGTTGAACGGCGCGAATATCCGGCGCGGCTTCTCCCGCGGCGGCTTGAGCAGGTACGCGCACAGCACTGGCGAAAGCACGAGCGCCACCACGGTTGATAGGCACAGCGCCACGCACATCGTCACCGCAAACTGCACGTACATCATTCCCACCATGCCGGGATAGAATGCGAGCGGCAGGTAGCAGGCGAGCGTAACGAGGGTGGTGGCGATGACGGCACCGGTGATCTGCGTCATCGACTTCGACGCCGCCTCCTTCGCCGACAGCCCCTCGCGCTGCATCAGCCGCTGGGTATTCTCAACCACCACGATCGCGTCGTCCACCAGCGAGCCGATGACCAGGATGAGTCCGAACATCGTCAGCACGTTCAGCGTGAAGCCGAGTGGATACAGGAAGGCGAAAGCTCCCAGCAGCGACACGGGGATGGCGATGGACGGAATCAGCGTCGCGCGCCAGTCCTGCAGAAAGAGGTAGGTGATGGCCACCACCAGCAGCAGCGCCATCAGCAGCGTGTGGAAGGTCTCCTTCAGGAACACGACGGTGAACGCGGTCGAATCGTCAGCCAGCACGCCCACCACGCCAGAGGGCATGCGCTTGATCCACTTGTCCACCTCCTTCTTCACCCGCTCCGCCGTGGCCACGGCGTTCGCCTCGGGGGCCTTGTACACTTCGAGCCAGACCGCGGGGTTCTCGTTGAAGCGCGACCGCACCGTGTAGCCCTTGCAGCCCAGCTCGACGCGGGCCACGTCCTTGACCATCACCTGCGCGCCGGTCTCGGGGTTGGTGCGCACCACGATGTTCTCGAACTCCTGCTTGGTCTTCAGGCGCCCCTTGACGTTGAGCTTGAAGGACAGATACTTGTTGGCGTATTCGCCGCCCACCGTGCCAGCGGCAGCCTGCACGTTCTGGTTCTCGATCGCGCTCTTGATCTCCGCTATCGAGACGTTGAGGCCCGCGAGCTTCACGGGGTCGAGCCAGATGCGCATCGCGTAGGTGCGTCCACCAGAGGCGACGAGCGCCACGCCGTCCATGCGAGCAATGGCATCCGCCACCTGCTTCTCGACGAAGTTGGACAACTCCATCAGGTCCATTTCGCGCCCGTCGGTCATGAACATATACATGACCATCCGGTCCTCGGGACTCTTGCGCACCGTGATGCCGCTCTGCGTGACCTCCATCGGCAGCTTCGGCTCGGCGCGCTTGACCGCGTTCTGCACGTTCACGAGGGCGATGTTGGACTGGGTTCCCGGGCGGAACACGCAATAGCAGTTGTAGGCGCCCTTCGCATTAGAGTTCGACTTGTAGTACCAGATGTCGTCGACGCCGTTGACCTGGTCCTCGATTACCTGCCCGACCGTCTCATTGACGACTTCCGCGCTCGCACCGGTGTAGGTTGTCGACACCGTTATCGTAACGGGGGTGATGTTGGGGTACTCGGCAACCGGCATGCGGTAGAGGCAGATGCCGCCGCAGAGGGAGATGACGATCGAAACCACCCACGCCAGGCGCGGGTGGTCGATGAATACCTGGGAAACCGACTTCATCTCACTTGCTCTCCGCAGGTGCCGCCACGATCTTCATGCCCTTGCGGACCTTGTGGCCACCGTCCGCCACCAGCCTCTCGCCGGTCTTCAGGCCCTTCTCGACGAACATCCAGTCGCCCTCCACGTCGCCGCGCGCGATGTAGCGCCGTTCGGCGACACCACCTTCGCCGACCACCCATACGTACGGCCCCTGCACGTCCTGAAGCACCGCCGTGGGCGGGATTGCCGGGCGCGGCACCCCGCCTGTCGAGGTGAGAGTCACCGTGACAGTGCCGCCCGCCTTGAGCTTGCGCTCGGAGTTCTCGAAAAGCGCGAAGACCTGAATCGTGTCGGTCAGCTCGTCGGAGGCGTTGTCGACGTATTCCACCTCGCCCTTCTCTGGGTACTCTTCCCCGTTGGCGAGCAGAAGCGTGATCTTCGCCTCCTTGCGGATGCGCGAGGTGCGGCCGCCGAAGAGATCGAGGAACTCGCGGTTGGAGATGGAGAACCGCACGCGGATGGGCGAACTCTGCACCAGAGTGACAATCGTGCCCTGGCCCTTCTGCAGATAGTTGCCGGCCGTGAACTGGGTGGTGCCGAGCTTGCCCGCAATCGGCGCGACGATGCGGCAGTGGCGCAGGTCGTCGCGGGCGCTCACGAGGTCCGCCTCCGCTGCCGCCAACGACGCCCTCGCCGTGTCGCGCGTCGAGAGCGCGCTGTCGACGGCATCGAGCGAAACCGCCCGCGTCTCGAGCAGCTTCTGGTGGCGAGTGTAGCTCAGCTCGGCATACTTGAGCGACGCCCGACACTCGGCCACCTTCGCCTCGGCGTTCTTCACAGCCGCCGCGTACTTCACCTCGTCGAGACGGTAGAGAAGGTCGCCCGCCTTGACCACGGCGCCGTTTTCGAATCCAACCTCCAGGATCTCGCCCGAGACCTGCGGCACGATGTTCACCTGCGCCACCGGCGTTACACGCCCGGGGAAGGTCTTCACCTGGAAATCGGCGACCTCCTTCACCTCCACCACCGGCAGCGTCACCTGACCGCCGTCTCCGGCACCCAGGGTCGCCGTCGCGCAAAGCGTCGCCACCGCCGGCACCACCATTTTCAGAACATTCATGATTTCACCACATCCTTTGACGTTAAAAAAATCGTTCACACCCTCGTCCATCTGCCGCCGGCGCGGGAGGAGGCGACCACCGCCTCAATGAACCGCATTCCGCGCACGCCGTCGCGCTCGTTCGGGAAGTCGAGCGCAGCGGCGGAGGGTCTGCGGCCAGCGTCCAGCTCCCGAATCGCCTCGCAGAAGTTGAGATAGTGATTGGCGAAGCCCTCGATGTAGCCCTCGGGATGACCGGCGGGCGGACGCGACGCACGCGCCGACGCCTCCGAAACCTCGCGCACATAGGGGTTGTTGCGCTTCCAGGTCTGGGCTGGCTCGCGCTGGGCGCGCACAAGTAGTTCGTTCGGACGCTCCTGCTTCCACACGAGACCCTTCTTCTCGCCGTAGACCCTAAGCCGCAGACCGTTCTCCTCGCCGGTGGCGATCTTGGAGGCGGTGAGCACGCCCCTGGCGCCACCCTCGAGACGCAGCAACACATTGCCGTCGTCGTCCAATCCCCGAGGCGCCACGAAGCTGGATAGATCCGCCAGCACGCTCCTGATCTCGAGACCGGTGACGGTCTCGACCAGATTGGCCGCATGGACCCCAATGTCGCCCATGCAGCAGCTGATGCCGGAGCACCTAGGGTCCATCTTCCATTTGTTGCGCTTGTCGAGCGGCTGCGAGAAATCCATCTTCCTGAACGATCCCTGGCAGTACTCGACCGTGACCTTGCATATCCTGCCGAGATCCCCCCTGCGGATCAGATCGCGCGCAAGCTTCACCATTGGGTATCCGACATAGGTGTGCATGAGCCCAAACACGCGCCGGGTCTTCCTGACCAGGGCGGCCACCTCCTTCGCCTCAGCGACGGTGAGCGTCATCGGCTTCTCGCACATCACATGGAAGCCGGCCTTCAGCGCCGCCTTCGACTGCTCGTAGTGGAGATGGTTGGGCGTGCAGATGGCGAAGAAGTCGGCGCGCTCCGTCGGCGGCAGCGCCGCCTCGCCGGCGATGGCGCCCTCCCACGTCCCGTAGAGGCGCGACGGCGCGATGCCGAGCGCTTCGCCCATGCGGGCGTTCTGGGCGGGATCACGGTTGAAGATTCCAGCCACCACGTCCACCCCGCCGTCCATTCTCACCGCCTCGCGGTGTATCTTGCCGATGAAGGCGCCTTCGCCGCCACCGATCATCGCCATTCGCAGCCTGCGCATTTTCTACCTCCGTATCTTCACTTCGCCGCGGCGCGCTTCGCCGACTCGAGCGTGTTCCAAAGCAGCATCGTGATGGTCATCGGCCCCACTCCGCCGGGCACGGGCGTAATCGCCGAGGCCACCTTTGCGCAAGATTCGAAATCGGCATCTCCACACAGACGGTATCCCTTGGGCTTCGTGGTGTCGGGCACCCGATTGACCCCCACGTCGATCACGATCGCGCCCGGTTTGAGCATGTCGCCGGTGAGGGTGCCGGGGTGCCCCGCCGCCACCACCACCGCGTCAGCCGTGCGAGTGAACGAGGCAAGGTCCTTCGTACCAGTATGGCAGAGCGTGACCGTCGCGTTCACGTCCCGCCGCGAAAGCAGCGCCGCCACGGGCTTGCCCACAATGTTGGAGCGCCCGATCACCACCACGTGGGCGCCGGAAAGATCGGTGCCGGTGACGCGCAGCAGCTTGACGATGCCATGGGGTGTGCAGGGCAGGAAGCACTCGTCGCCGATCAGCATCCTGCCCACGTTCACCGGCGTGAAGCCGTCGACGTCCTTCTCGGGCGCGATCGCGTCGATCACCTTCTTCTCGGAGAACCCCCTGGGCAACGGCAGCTGCACCAGGATACCGTGGATGGCGTCGTCGCGGTTGAGCTCGTCGATCCGCGCCAGCAGCTCCGCCTCGGCGACGTCGGCAAGCAGACGGATCTCGCGGGAGAGCATGCCCGCCTCGGCGCACGCCTTCTCCTTGGCGGTGACGTATGAGACGCTGGCCGGATTGTCGCCAACCAGAATCACCGCCAACCCCGGCGTCACTCCACGCTCGGCCTTCAGGTCGGCCACTCCCCTGGCGATTTCCGCTCGCGTGTCGCACGCCAGCTTCTTCCCGTCGATAATCTCGGCGCTCATTCCTTTGCTCCCATTTCATCGTTCACACTGAAAAATGTCATCGAGGTCTTCTTGTACTCGCGCGTCGACACCAGCATGGCCGTAGGCAGGACGCCGCCCGCCGCCTCCGCCACCACCGCCGACAGTGCCTGGTGGGCGTCCTCGGCCTCCGCCGCCGAATGCGCATGGACCATGGCGAAAAGGTCGTATGGAAAGAACGGGAACGATTCGCGCTCATAGCAGTGCGTGACCTCGCCACACGCCGCTAGCACCCTTCCCGCAGCTTCGGAATCGCCGCCGGTGTTCCAGCAGCACATGCCGTTGGCGGTCCATCCGGCGTTGCGGTGGGCGAGCAGCAGGCCGATCCTGCGCAGCCGGCCGCTGCGGCTCCACATTTCAAGCGTGGAGAGAAGGTCCCACTCCTTCATTCCAAGCCGGGCGGCGATGGCAGTGAAATAGTCAGGGCGCACCTCGGTGTCGCCCTGGAGGGTGCCGATGATGGCGCGGTCGCGGGCATCGACCGGCGGCAGATCGTCCGCCACCGACTCTTCCCTCGCGCGCGCCGCCCCGCCCAGCACCACGTCCACCTTGTAGCGGCGCCGCGCCGCGAGAAATTCCACCTGGCGGGGCGCCAGACGCGAACGCACCTCGTCGCACATCGCCGGAAAGACGTCCGCCGGACAGCTGAGGGTGAACCACAGCGTCGGCATGCCTTCCGCACTAGTCTCGCCATGCGGGAAGCGCCGATAACAATGGGTGACACCGGTCAGCGGCGTCACCCTCGCGGCAGCCGCGTCGGCATCGGCGTCATCCGCCACCACCGCGGCGCATAGTGCAGAACGATAGCCGAGACGTCGCACGTCGAACACCGCGCCGAACCGGCGCACAATGCCGCCCGCGCGGGCCTTCGCCACCGCGTCGAGAAGGTCATCCTCGGAGCATCCAATCTCGCGGGCTAGTGCGGCGAACGGCCTCGGCTCGAGCGGCAGACCTCGTTGCAGCGCAACAAGGACGCTCTGGGACGGGGCCGTCACTTCGTCTCTTTCCTATCCTTGTCACCCTCGTACGGATAGGACACCACCGCGTCGACGATCTGCTGCGCCAGCTCCTGCGAAATGCGCTGGGCAGCGTTCCGCTGACCGGTGAGGCGGTCACCCTGCACGAGGAACGTGGTGGAGGCGGAGAACTGGCGACGGTCCATCAGCACCTTGCCGGTGTCCTTGTTGACCAGCGATATCTCGGCTGTGACCCTGTAGCGGAATTCGGACGCGCGCGAGCCGTAGGAGCGGTCATAGCGAACAGAATGGGTGTCGGCACGCACGATCACGCCCTGCACTTCGAGCGAGGAGTCGCCGGAGCGGCGGATCGAGAACGTGCCCTCGCGCTGGAACTCGCGCAGCACGTACTGCGTGGCCACGGGACCGATCTCCGCGGCGTCGGTTCGGTTCTCGAACACCGGCACCGCAACGGTGCGGAGCTCCTCGGGAACGTCCGAGGTCCAGCGATAGCCCGCGCAGCCGGCCAGAAGCGCCGCCGCGAGCGCGGCGAGCGGAAGTCCAGGGATTCTCATCATTTGCTCTCCTTCGGTTCCTGCTTCCGGGATGACGCATTGCGCAGCTCGTTGGCTCGTGCAGCGATTT
>JAZRXT010000062.1:0-16755 GCA_045600365.1 Kiritimatiellia bacterium
CTCCCTTGGCCAACTCCTTGGCCCACAGACCGACATGGCTACGCTCCGACTTTAGAGGCCGCCACAGCCCTCCTGCCCGCGCTCCGCCTCTTCGGCGTGGGAGACACAGTATTTCCACTCACCCTCCGGATGAAATTCGCCGCCGGCAATGGACATCACCAGCTGTTCGTCCTTCCCGTACGGAGCGAATGCGAATCCCGATCGGCCTGGCATCCACGTGGCGCCGGCAAAAGCGTTTTCAACCGCCCCCTGCGCCTTAGTCGTACCGTGGAAGCTGCGCCATTCGAGATCGGGCCGGAATACCAACGTCACAGCCCCGACATTGTCCTGCTCCAGCGCCGCCAGGCGCTGAACCACAAGCTCCGCGGTACCTGTACCGCCCTGCACGAGGCGCAGGCAGAACCTGAACTTCGCCACGCGGCCGAGTCCACACGGCACGGTGAAAAACCACTCGGCCCTCCGCCCTGCGGGATCGGCGTGGAAAGCGTCAATGCAGTCGACATTTATCTCTCGCGAATACCCTTCATGCTGCAGCCAGCAGCGGCAGCGCGTCCAGAGCGTAAGGCGGTCAGCCGGCACCTCCGGGTTTGGATTCGCCGCGAGAAGCGCATCGTACTGGCTGCGTACCTCTCCCCAGGCGAGCTTCACGCGCGCGGCCGAGCCCACGCCGTCCGACAGAACCGTCTCCAGAAGTCCACCAGGACCGGGATTCGCGAGATTACGGCGGATCTCGTCGCCGGAATAGACGAGTTTGACGCGTGCCTGTTCGGCAGACGGCAGCAGCATCACGCGCGCCGTACGCCGCTCCACTCCACTCGGAGTATAGACCGAAATGACCAGTTCGCGGATGTCCGCGCGCGTTCCGTCGCCTTCATACTTCGGAAGCCGCAGCAGCGCCTCGTTGCCGACGCTGCGTGCAACGGCCAGCGTAACCTCGCCATCGTTCACCCGAACGCGGAACGGATGCGCCGCCTTAACCCGCAACGCGCAGCCAGTCGGCACGCAGACATCGCGTGCGAGGTCCTCAGGATAGTTCCATACCACATCATGAACGGCGCTAACCGCCTCACTGCTCTCATGGCATTGCGCGGCCTCCTGCATGCACGGCGCGTGGGAGAAGGCGCGGAAAGCGCCCGGCTCCAGCCACATCCCGTTGGAGACGTGGACGCGCTGGCCGGTGAAAAGATCGTAGGGATCCGACTCGGCGGGAAAGGCGGAATCGTTCCAGCGGGCATTGCATCCACGCTCGCAGTCGAGATTCAACAGGACCAGCGTCGAACCGCGGGTGACAGCAAGGAAGTTGCCCTCGCCGCATTCCACGAGATCAATGGGGCCGTTACCGGCGAAGTCGGGATGGCGCTTGACGATGCGGTTGAGCTCGCCGATCAGGTCGACCATGTTCTCGGACGCACCCCAGTTGAGATCGTTCTTCCCGTGCACGTCGATCTTCTCGGTCGCGAACCACTCGACGCCGTTAGCGATGCCCCAGGCACCCTGGTGGGAGAGCAGCGCGGCAAGCGCCACGCGCATGCGCGCCCACGTTTTACCACGCTTGGCGAGGCGGTCGTTGTCGTGCGTCTCGGCGAAATGGACGAGCGCGCCGTACCTGCGCGCGCGGTCAACCGCGCCGGGCAGGTACCATTCAAAGGCGCCGCGGTCGTAGGTCTGGAAAATCTCCGAATAGGCCCAGTCGAGACCACACTCGCCGAGCAGACGGTCGGTGACGGACAGTTCGCCGCCAAGGCCCTCGAGCATAAAGACGGTGTCGGGGTATTCCTCGCGCACGCGGGCGACGATGTAGGTCCACGTCTCGGCGGGAATCATGTAGCCGGCGTCGCAGCGGAAGCCGTCGACACCATTGCGCACCCAGAAGAGAAACACGTCGGCGATGTATGAGCGCAGCCGCGGATGGGAGTAGTCGAGCTCCACGAGGTCTGCCCACACCACGCCCCAGGCGCCAGGCGAGGCGAAGGCGCCGTCCTGGCGGCGGCGGAACCAGTCGGGATGGTGGGTCTGGAGGGTGGACGCCCAGCCCGTGTGATTCGCGGGCAGATCGACGAAGAGGCGTCCGCCCCGGGCATGGACGGCGCCGATGAGTTCGCGGAACTGGTCAAGCGGGGTAGCGCGCTCGTCGAACTCGGCCATTGCCGGGTCGACCGAGAAGAAATCGGTGGCGGCGAACGGGCAACCATACTCCCCCATCACGGCATAGGTGACCGGTACGGGAAAAGGCGGCAGGGTCTGGATGATGTCGAAGCCCATCGTGCCCATGATCAGGTCCAGGCGGCGCACCACCTCGCGGAACGAACCGAACTGGCGGGGGAACACGGTGTAAATGGAGTTGCCGCGCCGCGTCTCGGCGCTTTCCACCTTCACGCTCAGGTTCCCGCCATCCGGCCAGACGGGGTCGAGCCCGCCCTCGGGGAAGAAACAGCATTTACCGGCGAACACCCCCACCTCGTCAAGCGGCAACGAGCACTTCCATACACCCGGTTCCCGTTCGGTCATCGGCACGTCGTGCCAGGCACGTTCAAGGGGTGTGAGCCCCAGATCGTTCTTCTCGATGATCTCGCGCCGAATTGTGTCCGCGCCGCCGATGTCGGTGCGGAAGACGGCCCGCCCGGCGGCGGGGGCGCCGAGCGCAAGGGAAACTTCAAGAACGTCGCCCTTCCACCGCAGAAGCGGGGAACCTGGGGCGGGCTGCTGCTCAATCTGCATTTGCGCGGGCTTGGCTCAGCGGGTTGCGTTACGGCTTTCAAGCAGTGCGCGGTAGGCGGCAAGATCGACCTCTATGGTCGCCACACCGCTCTCCACGGCTGCCTTGGCGACGGCGAAGGAGACCTCAACAAAGAGTCTGCGGTCGAACGGCTTCGGAATGATGTAGCCGGTACCGAACTCGAGCTTCTCGTCGGGGTAGAGTGCCTTCACGTCGTCCGGCACACTTTCGCGGGCGAGCGCGGCCAGGGCCTCGGCGGCAGCCACCTTCATCTCCTTGTTGATGGTGCGGGCGCGCACGTCGAGTGCGCCGCGGAAGAGGTAGGGGAAGCCGAGCACGTTGTTGATCTGGTTCGGGTAGTCGCTGCGGCCAGTTACCATAACGTACTTCCTTCCCTTCAGCGCCTCGGCGACAACGGTGGGGCCGATTTCGGGGTCAGGATTCGCCATCGCGAAGATCGCGGGGAAGTCGGCCATCTTCTTGACGTCGTCGCCATCGAGCACGTTGGCGGCGGAAACGCCGATGAAGACGTCGGCGCCGGCCAGCGCCTCCTTGAGCGTTTTGCCGGCCATGCCATGCACCGCGTGGCGACGCTTGTATTCGTTGAGGTCTTCGCGCTCATCGGAGATGACGCCATTACGGTCGCACATGACGACATCCTTGACACCTGCGGCCTTGCACATCTCGCAGATGCGGATACCGGCGGCACCGGCGCCGTTCATGACGATCTTGAGCTCGTCGAGGCGCTTGCCGGCGAGGCGTGCGTAGTTCATCACGCCGGAGAGGGAGATGACGGCGGTGCCCCACTGGTCGTCGTGGAAGACGGGGATGTCGAGCTCGGCGTCGAGGCGGTCCTCTATCTCGAAGCAGGCAGGGGCGGCGATATCCTCGAGGTTGACTCCACCGTACTGGGGAGCGATCGCCTTTACGGCGGCGATGACGCGCTCGGGATCGGTCTTGCCGGTGTCGAGGCCGTCCCGGCGACAATGGGCGAGCGGCACCGGCCAGGCGTCAACGTCGCCAAACGACTTGAAGAGAACGGCCTTGCCCTCCATTACGGGAATCGAGGCGGCGGCGCCGAGGTCGCCGAGACCGAGGATGGCCGTGCCGTCGGATACCACTGCCACCAGGTTGGGCTTGGCCGTGCAGTCATAGACCGCGCCGGGCCGGGCGGAGATCTCCCTGACCGCGTGGGCCACACCAGGGGTGTAGGCGAGGCAAAGATCCTCCTTGGTCTTGAGCTGACGCGGCAGACGCACCGCCACCTTGCCGCCGAGATGATAGGCGAGAACTTCCTCTTTTCCGAATGATGCCATTTTTAACTTCCTTGGTTTTAATTGATGTTTAAAGTCTGCAGCTGGTAGTCAGAGCTCGCCCTCGGCGAAGGTGAAGTACGTCGCCTTCACCCCGCACTCCGCGAAAACACGGCGCGCCTGCTCGCGCCGTTCCTGCGTCATGTCGCACGCCACGACCACGTCGTCGACGCGCTGTTCCTTCACGATGCGCGGTACGTCCTCGAGGGTCCCAAGGATGCGGGTGCCGCCGATGTAGTGTCCACGCAGCAGCACGTCGTCATCGACGAGTCCCATGATCACGCGCCTGTTGGCGGAGGATCCGCGCACCAGTTCACGACGGAAGGCGGCATAGCGCAGCCCGGCTCCGTATACCAGAATGCGCCTCGTGGACGGATCCTCCCGCAGCCGTCCGACGTCGAGCAGATAGAACAGATCGCGCAGGAAGGAGCGCAGCTTGCGGATGAACATGAATCCGCAGAAGGCCAGCAGCGCGTAGATCAGCGAGAAGATCACGAAGCGCGAATGCGGCAACTGCGCCGCCGCCGTGACCGCGCCCGCCGCCGCAGTGCCGCAGACGACCGCCAGGGCGAGACGGAGGAAATTGGACAGGACTGCTCGCGGCCACACCGTGGAATACGCGCGGAAGAACACAAGCGCGAAGAACATCGTCACCATGCGCAGGACCATCCAGCGCTGGATGATCTGCCTTTCGATTCCCACTCCCTGGACCACGCACGAGAGCACCCAGGCGATCGCCATCACCGCGAGGTCGCCGACGACGAGCATCGGCACGCGGAGGAGATTGAAGCGACGACGACGCATCTGCGAGGTGTCGTGCGCCATGGATTCAAGCAGTCGCCCGGCGTCCCAGAGCTCGATGCGGCGCATGTCACGCACGACGATCACCGCCACGCACATGAAGCCCACGATGTAGAGCGCGACGGCGCGGCCCTTGAGCATCAGTCCGCCCAGACCGATCCCCACCAGCAGCAGGGCCAGCGCATAGAGTGCGAGCGCAGCCTTGCGCTGCGATGCGAACTTGCGGAGGATGCGGTGGTGCAGATGCTCGGTGTCGGCGGTCATCACCCGTCCGTTGCCCTCGTCGGCCCCGTTCTCGCGGCGCGACAGGGCAGAACGTACCGTGCGGCGCAGAATCGCGAGCGCGGTGTCGAAGATGGGCACCCCCATCGCCAGGAACGGCACCGCCACCGAGACCAGGAACGAATTCGCCGTGTGCGTGATCAGCGGCTGCACCGAAAGCATGAATCCGAGGAACATCGATCCCGAATCGCCCAAGAAGACGCTGGCCGGGTTGAAGTTGTAGCGGAGGAAGCCGAGGCAGGCGCCGAGGAGCGCCAGATGGAGCAGTATCTTCCCGGAGGCGCCCACGCAGAAGAGCGCGCCGGTCATTCCGCAGACTGCGATCGCGGAAAGTCCGGCAGCGAGGCCGTCGATACCGTCGATGAGATTGAAGGCGTTGATCGCGCCGACGATCCAGAATATCGTGAAGATGGCGTCGAGCCAGCCGGGGATCGACTCGAACACCTCGCCGAAGCCGACGCCGCAGAGGAAGTGCGCCAACGCCGCCACCGCGACCTGTCCGGCAAGCTTCACCAGCGGATGAAGGCCGAACTTGTCGTCGGCGTAGCCAACCGCCACCAGTGCAGCAGCGAGACCACCCAGCGTCGCTGCCTGCACGCGCGTCAGATCCGGCAACACCGAGCCGGGACGGAACAGGTCGCAGACGACACCGGCGATCACGACGGCAAGGAACACGCCAACGCCGCCGCCGCGCGGGATCGGCAACTTGTTGACCCGGCGCGGTCCCGGATTGTCCACCATCCCGATCGAGCGATTGAACTCGCGCACCACCGGCACCAGCAGTAGCGCCAGCGACAGCGACCCGATGAACATCAGCCAGTAGACCGCGGAATCGGCAAAGAACTCGCCGAGCAGGCGCATGAACTGGATCATGGCAATTCCTCCGAAAGACGTCCGAGAAAGTCCTCGAGCGCACGGCGGCAGGCGGGATCAGACGTCCCGAAGCCGCCAGGGGCGGAGGCACCAACCGTGACCATCACCCACCGGTCGATGCGGTTGAGCACGCTGCGGTCCCACGTGTCGCGGAAGATCCGGCGCACGTGTGAGGCGGTACGACGCCCCTCCTGGTTGAAGAAAGTGTAGGCGAGCACGGACGGCGCAGAGCGCGGCGCAACGATGTCCACCGAATGCCATGGGCGGCCGCCAGCATCGAGATCGAGCGGCGAGGACATGGTGAAGCCGTTCGCCGGCAGGCACAGCTCAGGGCGATGAATGGAGCTCTTGGTGGCACCGCCCACGACGATCGTGACCAGGAATTCCAGCCCGCTGGAATCGCGGAACAGACGCTTGACAATGCGGGTGTCGGCGGGGAGGATCGTGCGCTCGCCGAGCGCGATCGGCAACATCTCGCCGCCGCAGATCGGGCACACCCCTTCCCGTCCCCGCTCCAGCCGCGAGAGCGTGAACATCGCATTGCAGCGCTCCTCCTGACAGTAGCGCACATCGTCGGAACGGCAGCCTGCGATCTTGTTCGGCATCTTTACCGGCGGCGGTTCAGTGATGGTGCAGGCGGGCGTGAGCGACTGGTAGACGAACAGCAGGGAGAACACCACCGCCATGACGACGGCGAACACGTTCTCGCCCATGCGTAGCGGATCGGCCAGGTCCGGAGTCGGCGCCGATACCGGCGCGGCGCGACCGAATCGACCGGCAATGCGGGTGATCAGTTCGCCGCACGCCACCATCAGGGCGATCGCCACGATGAACACGACGTAGCCGGAATAGTCGTGATAGAAGCCGGTGGCGAAATCGGGGCTCGCGCCGGCTGCCACAAGGCAGATCGAGAGGATGCGCGTCACGTTTCCCGCCACCGCGATCGGCACGGCGCAGAGGAACAGCACCCCCCGGCGCAGCCAGGTTGGCTGGCTATACCAAGAGTAGGCGGCGGTGAGGGCAGTGAGCGCGAACAGCGACCTCAGCCCCGAGCACGGCTCCGCCACGTCGATCGAGAACCCGTGCACCCCGTGCGCGATGATCGCGGTTCCCTGCTGCACGGCATCAATGCCAAAACCCTTCAGCACCACGAGCGCGGTGCCGCTCGCAAGAAGGCGAAGATGAATGGTGACGGCATCCAGGAACGACGACAGCGGGATCGTGAACACGAGGTATATCGCCGGGAACACGCAGAGCGCGGCGGTACGCCGGCCGAAGAAGGCCCACGGTAGCGCGATGCACAGACCGATGAACCCGAGCTGTTCGAAACGCAACTGCAGACCACGCGTGCCAAGCAGCGCCACCGCGACCGAGACCAGGGCGAAGAGACAGCCACCCCAGGAAGGCCGCCCCAGCGAACGCCGGATATCCGCGCGCGAGGTCCAGAGCACATAGAGCGAGAAAAGCGGAACCATATAGCCGTACGACATGTCCTCCCTGGGATAGGAGAACACGTCGTGCGCGCGCTTGAACATTCCCAGAAAGCCGTACAGCGCGAAGCCGACGGTGGCGAGGAAGGCGACCAGGCGCCGATCCAGCTTGATTCCGCCCATCACCCGCTCAGCTCCTGGCGGCGAGAATCGCCTCCACCCTTGCGGCGTCCTCGGGCGTATCCACGCCCATGCCATTGTCTTCGGTGCGAATCACCGCGATCCTGGCGCCCATCCACAGAGCGCGCAGCTGCTCGAGCTTCTCCGTGCGCTCGAGCGCGCACGGTGCCTCCGCCACATACCGCCGGAGGAACTCGCCGCGGTAGGCATAGATGCCGAGATGGCGCACGTAGATGCCGGAGGAGAGATCGGGCTCGTGGTCGCGGTCGCACGGAATCGGGCAGCGCGAGAAGTAGAGCGCCCCGTCGTCACGGTCCAGCACCACCTTCACCACACTCTTTGCCGCCAGATCATCCTGCGTCGTAATCGGCGTTACGGCGGTTGCCATCTGCCACTTGCCGTCACCTTCCTTCATGCGCGCAACCAGTGCGTCGATCAGCGCCGGATCAATCAGGGGCTCGTCGCCCTGGATGTTCACGAGGATATCGTCGTCGGCATAGTCGCCGGCGGCGCAGGCGATGCGGTCGGTGCCGCTCGGCAGCTCACTCGGGGTCATTACGGCCCTGCCGCCGTAGCGCTCGACCGCATCGCGGATGCGCTCGTCGTCGGTGGCCACGATAACGTCGTCCAGCGACTTCGCCCGCTTCGCGGCCTCGACCGTCCAGGCCACCAGCGGCCGACCGCAGAGCGGATGCAGGGGCTTGCCGGGAAACCGGCTGGAGCCATACCGGGATGGAATGATGCCAAGAGTCTTCATAACACCTCAGAAAACAATGGTCGCGAAATAGTCGTCGAGCGTTTCGGCGCGGCGGATCAGCTTGACGCTGCCGTCCTCGCGCAGCAGCAGCTCGGCGCTGCGGAGCTTGCCGTTGTACTGGAAGCCCATGGCATGGCCGTGGGCGCCGGCATCGTGCAGCACGACGAGATCGCCGGGCTCGACCACGGGAATGGCGCGGTCAACGGCGAACTTGTCGTTGTTCTCGCACAGCGATCCCGTGACGTCGCACTTCATCAGCGGTACTTCCGCCTCCTCGGTGTAGGAGGTGCCCTGCTCGCCGTATTTCGGCACCGAGACGTGATGATAGGCGCCATAGAGGGCCGGGCGCATCAGGTTGGCCATGCAGGCGTCAAGCCCGACATAGGTCTTGTAGGTGCGCTTGATGTGCCGTACGCGCGAGACGAGATAGCCGTAGGGGCCGGTGACGCAGCGTCCGCACTCCATGTAGAGCTTCAGGTCGGGGTGGCCCTTCGCGATCAGATGCGTGCGATGCGCCTCCTCGATGCCGGCGCCGATTGTTTCCAGCGGCTGCTCCTTCTGCTCGGGACGATAGGGGATGCCGATGCCGCCGCCGATGTTGATGAATTCGAAGGTGATGCCGACCTTGGCGGAGATCTCCACCACGAGGTCGAAGAGCAGCGTGGCGGTGTCGATGATATACTGCGGATCCAGTTCGTTCGACGCCACCATGGTGTGCAGGCCGAAGCGCTTCACACCCTTCGCCTTCATCCTCGCGTACGCCTCGAACAGCTGGTCGGTGGTGAAACCGTACTTCGCCTCCTCCGGCTTGCCGATGATCGCGTTGCCGCCCTTGAGCGGCCCGGGGTTCCAGCGGCAGCAGAGCAGCTCGGGCAGTGTGCCGACCGACTTCTCGAGGAAGTCGAGATGGGTGATGTCGTCGAGGTTTACGATCGCGCCGAGCTCCACCGCCTTGCGGAACTCCTCCGCCGGCGTGTCGTTGGAGGTGAACATGATGTCCTCGCCGACATTGCCCACGCGCTCGGCGAGCACAAGTTCGGCCATCGACGAGCAGTCACTGCCGAAGCCCTCATCGCGCAGCACCGCCATCAGGCTCGGATTGGGCGCGGCCTTGACCGCGAAGTATTCATGGAAACCGCGATTCCAGGCAAACGCCGCCCTGAGACGGCGCGCGTTGGCGCGGATCGCCTTCTCGTCGTAGATGTGGAACGGGGTTGGGTACTGGGCCGCGATTGTCTCCAGTCGCTCGTTGGTGAAAGGTAGATGTTTCATGGTTTCAAGTTTTACGATTTACATGGTTTCAGTTCTTCGGGGCTTCCGGCTTCGGAGCGGTAGATTTTAGCTCAAGCAGCTTGCGGCGAATGGCGGTGATCATGGCGGGGACTTCCGTCAGATCCTTGACCGAGGTCTCGAGCGGACACAGTCCGTCCTTCGCGCGGTTGAGAATCTGGGGGACAAGCTTGTCGGACGAGAATGGAATACCATGCCGGCGCAGCAGCTCCACTGCCGGCTCGCACATCAGCTCGCCGTGTACGCGCTTGGCGCCACCGGCGATGCAGATTGCCGCCGCCGCCTTGCCTATCACCTTGTCTATCACCCAGCAGCCGGCGAAGTCCACCGGACGCATATCCATCAGATCCAGCAGCGGGTAAAGCCCGCGCCCACCACCCGAGGCGACGATCACGCCGTTCTTCACCAGCACCACCGCCGCCTTGTTCACTGCAAACAGGCGCCGTGCCTCGCCCAGCACCGCATCGTCTCCCATCGGCTTCACCTCCCGGTGCACTTCAAACCCGCTCACTGTCATCGCCGGCAACGGGCGGGCCGGGCACAGATTCTCGCACGCTCCGCATCCAAGGCAGCGCAGACGGTCCACCACCGGTATTCTGGCGATGTCCTTCCGCGTCGGATCCGGCGACACCAGCGTTATCGCCCCAGCCGGGCAATGGCGCTCGCAGGCGGTACAGGTCAAACCCTCGGCCACGGCCACGCACCGCTCGCGATGCCACACCGCGTGGCCGACATGGATGTTCTCCTTCACGTGCGGGACAAGACGGCGAATCGCCCCCGTGGGGCACACCTGGGAGCACTTCACGCATTCCGGGCGGCACCATCCGTGCTCGAACCCCATCTCGGGACGTCCGAGATGCGAAAGCTCCAGCGAGGGACGGAGCACCTTCTCCGGACAGGCCGTGATGCAGAGTCCGCATGCCGTACACTTCGAGGCGAAGTTCGAGAAGGACTGCGCCCCCGGCGGCAGCAACCGCCGTTTGCGCTGCGGCACACCAGGCTCGCTGACCTCGGCGAGTCCCCCGTCAACCTCCTTCTCGTCCTTCCCGGCGAAGACGGTCACACATGCTCCCACAGCCGAGAGCGCCAGAAATTCCCTGCGGTCAATGCTCATTTCCGCACCTCGTCTTTCACTGCGACCAAGTGGTCGATGCAGGCGCGGCATCTTCCGCAGCCATCACCGGCGCAATACGAGTCCTGCTTCGGCGAGAACCTTGCCACCGTGGCGAGCACCGTTCCTACCGGGCATATCCAGTTGCACCAGAACCTGCCTCTGCCAACGAGCGCCAACGCCGCCACCACGGCGAATACCACGAACGAGAACACAGCAAGCGCCACGGACGGATTAGGCGTCGCGAACCATGCCGCTGCGCGCGCAAACACCGCGTATGGATCAAGCAGCTGAACCACCGGCAGATAGACGCCGAACAGCGCGAACACAACGGAGACGACGAAAAGCGCGACCACCATCCAGCGCACCACGCGCTGACGCCGGCCCACCGGCAAGCGGGAGCAGACGCGGCGGGTCGGATTGAGCCGTGCCAGTCGCAGCACATCCTGGGCGACACCCAGCGGACAGAGCATCTCGCAGTAGACTCGCCCACGGAAGAACGTCAGCGCCAGCAGAGCCAACACCACCGCGATGTCAAGTGAGAGCAACGCTGGCGCGAACTGGAGGCGCGCGAGCACCGAAAGACGGTCTGCCATGGCGGGACAAAGCCCGGCAAGCAACACCACCAGCGCGCCAAGGTTCAACAGCCCCAGCGCAAGACGCATCAAGCGTACGACTTTCATCGATCCCTCCTCATGCGCTCGATGGTCTCGTCGATGCGGCGGATACTGCCCGGAATGTCAATCTGCTGCGGGCAGTGCGCCTCGCACTGTCCACACCCGATGCAATGCTCGGCGCGACGCAGACGGGGAAACTCGCGCTCGTAGCGGACCAGGCAGTCGGCATCGGTGCGATGGTCGTTCCAGAAGGAGAACAGACGCGGGATGTCCAGACCGTACGGACACGGCATGCAGTAGTCACATGCGGTGCAGGAAATGGAATTGTCGGCCAGAAAGAACCGGGCACACTGCTCCAGCGTCTCCATCTCCCTGGCGTTGAGCGGCTTGAGCGGGGAGAAAGTCTCGACGTTCTCCTCCATGTGCTCGATGTAGGTCATCCCGCTCAGTACCGTGAGTACCTTCGGATGCGTGCCGGCGAACCGAAACGCCCAGCGCGCCGGGGTGGCCGCGGGATCGAGCGGAGTGAGCAGACGGGTGGAATCGTAGCACTGGCGCGCGAGGCGTCCGCCAAGAAGTGGTTCCATCACCACCACCGGAATGCCCAGCTTCACCGCGATGCGGTCGTAGAGCCGCTCGGCGTTGACGTTGCGTCGATTGACCTCCTTCGCATGCCGCCAGTCAACGTAGTTGAGCTGGATTTGGACGAAGTCCCAATGGTATTTTCCATGGTGATCGAGCAGCCAGTCGAACACCTTCTCGTCGCCGTGGAAGGAGAATCCGAGATTGCGGATGCGACCGGCCGCGCGCTGTTCGACGAGCCAGTCGAGAATGCCGTTGTCGAGAAAGCGCGCCGCGAACGGCTTCATTCCGCCCTGCCCGCAGGAGTGGAGGAGGTAGAAGTCGAAGTAGTCGGTATGCAGCAGCTTGAGCGAACGCTCGAAGATCGCCTTCGATCCCTCGGCGGTCTGCTGGGCTGGGGCGAAGTTGCTCATCTTGGTGGCGACACGCCAGGTGGAGCGGGGGTGCCTCGCGAGGGCGTCGCCCAATACCTTCTCGGACTCGCCACGGCAGTAGGCGGGGGAGGTGTCGAAGTAGTTGACGCCGTGGGCAATCGCGTAGTCGATCTGACGCTGGACCGATGCCACGTCAATTGCCGCCGTGGATCCGCCGTGCCTGGTGTTGGCGTGCGAGCCGTCGACGGTGGGGTAGCGCATCGCGCCGTATCCGAGCAACGACACAGGCAGGCCATGCGCGTCCTCGCGCATCGTCATGGCCAGACGCCCCGACCTCAGGACGTCGGCGAAAAATGCGCGGCGGGAAGTCATCTGCCTCCTCCAGAACCGATGTCACGCGGAATGAAGCCATCTGCGCAGGCCAGCGACACGAAGAAAGTCGAGAGCACCGCGCCCGAGCGAAGCGGGCAGTCGCCGAAGGCGTGGATGAGCACGCAGCCACAGCCAACCAGGATCCAGAAGGTACCCGGGGGAAGGCAGTAGAGCCCGCGCGGCGTCGGCGGCGCCTTGTCGCTCTTGGTGAAGCGGGCCGCCCGATAGAGGAGGTACCAGTCGCGGAGAATCGGGATCAGCAGCGACAACAACATCAGGAACAGAAGCGACACGCCCACGAGACCATGCTCGACGATGAACTGCATGTAGTCGTTGTGAACGTTGGCGCCACCCTCCTTCTGCATCTGCGCCAGCTCGTCGTCCCGCATGTACTGGAGCGCGAAGTGCCTATATCCCCACCCGCCAACGCCGAAGAACGGATAGTCCTTCATGATCGAGGTGGACACGCGCACATGGTACTGGGCCTTGCCGGAGACGCGATCAAGGATTCCGGTGGAAGTAAGCGTGCTAAGCTCACGCGTGAGATTGTCGGGCGCGAAGACAAACGCGATCACCAGCAGGGCCATGGCGCCGCCCGCCGCGTAGGCGGCGTTCTTGAAGCGGCGCACTCGCTGCTTGCGGGCGAACAGCAACGACGCCTCGTAGTAGAGGAATGCGAGCATCGCAGTAGAAAGCGTCATTATGATCGCAGCCCGGCTCATCGTGTTCAGGGCGCCAAAGAAGTTGAGCATGGCCGCCACCAGGCAGTAATGGGAACGGATGAAGCGCCAGAGGAACTGCTCCCCCCGCCCGTTCGTCCCCTCCTTGACCGGAATGGCGGCAACCTCGCCCACATGGGTGAGCCAGCAGCCGATGGACAGCGCCATCCCCATGATGAAGAACGAACCGCCTGCGTTGGGATAGCCGAAGGCGCTGAAGAAGTAGGTTGGCGAGTTCCAGTCCAACGAGAGCAGCTTGGTCCAGAACGGGCCCTGCGCCTTGGTTGCAATCTGGATGAAGCCCAGCACCGCCAGGGCTGCGGCGTTCCACGCGATCGCCTCGGCCATCGCGCGCTTGCCGTTGCGGATAAGCGCATGCCGCGCGGCCAGCATCGCGGTGAATGCGGGCATGAACCAGATGAAGACGGCCAGGTGCTCGCGCACATTCACGCAGAAAGGGAGGAACGGCAGGGTAGGCCTGGGATCGCGACCGGCGAGAATGGCCGGATAGTCGCACGATTGGCAGAGCCCCACGTTCAGGAACGGGATGATCAGCAGCACCAGGAACGCGATGGAGAAGTAGAGCAGCGGGTCGCGACCAAGGCCGCGCAGCGTACGCTGCCGAGCAGAGACCATGTCCTCGTACGGACGGCGCTGGGGGAAGAACAGCATCGCCTCGAAGGCGAACGCCCACACCCACGGCATCACGGCCAGAAGCGGAGCCGGACGAAGCCCGCCAAACAACCAGGAGAAAGCCACGATGGTGAGGAACACCATCATCACCGGCAAATTCGCAAAAAACCTTTCCATCGCGTCAATCCCTTCCTGCGGCAAGGCCGCCTGTTTTACCGGTAGTATGCAAACGCCCTCTCAATGCGCTCCAATGTCCAAGCCACGACGTAGTTGAACAGATAGTAGAACACGCCCGCCGCGATCAGGGGGATCATGGTGGTGTTCGCAGCCGCGCTCTGCTTGGCGACGGTGAACATCTCGGTCACCGAAATCGTGAAGGCGAGCGAGGTGTCCTTTACCAGGGTTATCACCTCATTGCCGACGGCGGGCAGCACCCGCTTCACCATCTGCGGCAGAATTATCCTCAAGAAGGCAATGCCACGCGGGAAGCCAAGCGCCTTCGCCGCCTCCCACTGGCCGGAGTCTATCGACAGAATCCCGCCGCGGTATATCTCAGAGAAATAGGCGGCATAGTTCAGCGAGAAGGCGATCACTGTCGCCATCAGACGGGGATAGCCGCTGAGAGGCAGCCCAAACAGATAGAACGGCGAGAAGTACACAAACAGGATCTGCAGCATCAGGGGTGTACCGCGCACAATCGAGATGTACCCGCGGAACAGACCCGAGACAACGCGATTTGACGACATTCGGCCCAATGCGATCGGAACGCCAAGCGGCAACGCAACCAACAGGGTGAAGGCGAATATCTGAACCGTCACCCACAGTCCGCCGAGCAGCTCTAGAAGCATATCCAGCATGTCGTGTTCTTTTCAACCGACTAGGGCTTGAGAATCAAAGCGTTGGACTCGATCTTGTACTCGGCGGCGATCCTGGCCATCGTGCCGTCGGCCACCATCTCCTTGAGGGTGGCCTGAACTAGATCACGCAGACGCGTGTTGTCCTTCCTGAAGCCGACGCCGTAGGTCTCCTTCATCACGGACTTGTCGAGCATCTTGAACTTTCCGGGCATATCGGACATCTTCTTCAGCGCCACACCCACGTCGAGGGCGACCGCGTCTACCGCGCCGGACTCGAGATCCATCACCAGCTGGTTGTAGTTGCTGGAAACCACGATCTTCTTGAAGGTCTTCCCGAGTGCAGCCGCGGCCGCCTGCTTCTCGTCCTTGCCACTGAGCACCTTGAGCACCGGAGTGTCGGTCTGTGCACCCACCGTCTTGCCCGCGAGATCGGCGAACGAGGCGATCTTGGCATCCGCCTTCACCAGGATCATCTGCGAATTGTCGATGTACGGCTCGCTCCAGGCGTAGGCGTCCTCGCGGCCCTGCATCGTGAAGCCGTTCCAGATGCAGCTGATCGAACCGGAGTCGAGCTCCATGTCCTTGGCGTCCCAGTTGATGGGATTCGGCTTGAACGTCCAGTCCCGCCGACGGCAGACTTCGCGGGCAAGGTCAAGATCGAATCCCTTGTACTCCTTGCCCACCTTGTAGCCGTAGGGAGGGAATTCGGCATCGAACCCGACCGTGAACACCATCTTGCCGTCATTGTCGGCCTTGTCGCAACCGGCGAACGCAACCACGAGCGCCGCCACCATCATCATCGTTTTTTTCACTTCGATCTTCCTTTCGAAATTTCGTGATTGTCATACTTGGGAACTAGCCCCTTGCTACTGGGAACGTCCCCGACTCCACTTCGGCCACATACGCCGCAAACGCCGCCTTCGCCTGCGCTGCAAGATCGGCATAGCGCTTCACGAACGAGGGCACATGCCCCTCGTTGAGCCCAAGCAGATCGTGCATCACGAGCCACTGGGCGTCGCAGCTGGGCCCGGCGCCAATTCCGATGGTCGGGACGGCGAGAGCAGACGTGATCTCGGCCGCCAGCGCATCAGGCACGCATTCAAGCGTCACCGCGAAGGCTCCTGCCGCCTCCACTGCCTTAGCATCCTCGAACACGGTCCTCGCCGCCGCCGGCGTCTTGCCCTGGGTCTTGAACCCACCATACGCATTCACGCTCTGGGGCGTCATGCCCACGTGGGCCAGCACCGGAATGCCGGCATCGCTCATCCTGCGAATCAGACCGCACACCCGCGCTCCACCCTCAAGCTTTACGGCATCAGCACCGGCCTTGATGCACTCCACCGCGTTCGCCATCGCCGCATCGTCGCCGCACTGGTAGCTGCCAAATGGCATATCCGCCACCACCATCGCGTCCTTGACCGCTCTTGCCACTGCCGCAGTTGCGCTGAGTGTCTCGCCCATCTTAACCGGCAGGGTGGTGGAATATCCGAGCATGGTCATGCCCATGGAATCACCCACTAGAATGCACGGAACGCCCGCCTCGTCGGCGAGGCGGGCGAAACAGGCGTCATACGCCGTGCAGCATCCCAGGCGGGTACGGCCCTTGCAGGCCTGGAACGCGGATACTGTCCATTTCTTCATACGGTCATTCCGCCGCCGCGCGTTCCTTTAACGTGGCGATCACGGAGAACATTGTTGACGGATAGTCGGTGGAGAACCCGTCGCATCCTAGATCCCAAAGCTTGAAGTAGACCTCCTCCGTATTGCCACCGGCGAACGGAATCGACGCCACCTTAATGTCGTGCGCATGGAACTCGCCGATCATCTTGCGCAGCAGCGTGGTGGAGG
>JAZRXT010000063.1:0-12634 GCA_045600365.1 Kiritimatiellia bacterium
GCTGAAGAAGGCGGTCGCCGCCGGCGAGGCCGAACTCGCCGCAGGGCGCGTGGGCGTGCTGCTGGTGGCCGGCGGCCAGGGGTCGCGGCTCGGCTACGACGGGCCGAAGGGCGCCTACTCAATCGGGCCCATCACCGGCGCGTCGCTCTTCCAGTTCCACGCCCGCAAGGTGCTCGCCCGCATACTTCGCCATGGTGCGCGCATCCCGTTCTACATCATGACCAGCGAGGCCAACTACGAGGCGACCGTCGCCCACTTCGAGGAGAACGCCTATTTTGGTCTGCCGCCGGACGACGTGGTCTTCTTCCGCCAGGGAATGTGGCCTGGCATGGACGCCGACGGTCACATCATCCTCGACGCCCCCGGTCACGTGTTCATGAGCCCCGACGGCCACGGCGGCATGATCGCGGCGCTGAAGAAGAACGGCTGCTTCGCCGACATGAGGAAGCGCGGCGTGACCACGCTCTTCTACTTCCAGGTGGACAATCCCCTCGTCGAGGTGGCGGATCCCGCGTTTATCGGCCTCCACGTGCTGGAGAAGAGTGAATACTCCCTCAAGCTCACGGCCAAGCGCGACCCCAGCGAGGGCCTGGGCATGGTGGTGAAGCGCGACGGCCACTTCGACATGATCGAGTACACCGAGATGACCGACGAGATGAACAACCGCCGCACCGCCTCCGGCGAGCTCTATTTCAAGTACGGATCGCCCGCGATCCACGCCTTTGACCGCGCATTCCTCGAGCGCATGGCGTCCAAGGCGATGCCGCTGCATCTGGCGCACAAGAAGATCGCCTTCGTGGACGCCAAGGGCAGGGTGCTCAAGCCCACCGAGCCGAATGGCTACAAGTTCGAGAAGTTCATCTTCGACGCGCTGGCGGACGCGAAGGGCGTATCCTGCATGGCCTTCGACCGTCGCGACGAGTTTTCGCCGGTGAAGAACGCCGAGGGCAAGGACTCGCCCGCGACGTGCCGCGCCGATCTGCGCGCCAAGTGGGTGCGCTGCCTCGCGGCCGCTGGCGTGACAGTGCCGGATTCGATGCCAATCGAGCTTGACCCCGTCTATGCCCTCGATGCCGCCGATCTGGGATCAATGGGCATGCTGCTTCAGTTCTCGTAGGAGTTTGATGGCTGATCCATCGACAGGTGGTAGTGGCGCCTTCGTCTGGGTTCGCGCCCTGCTGTTGCTGCTCTTCGTTGCGGCGCTGGTGCTGCTCGGAAGGGCGCATTTCGAGCGCACGGCCCGCGCGGAGGACCGCATCGTCATGCGCATGGGCATTGAGGATGCGATCCGCCGCATGCGCGCGTCAGTGCGCAACCTCAAGGAAGTGCGCGCGCTGAGCGATGCCAACGCGCTCGCGAAGGCGCGCGCGCTGGCGCGGATGGTGGCGGCAGACGGATCGGTACTCGGCGACGTCAAGCGTCTGGAGGCGCTGGCACGCGATCTCGACGTCGACGAGCTGCACGTGTCCGACGAGCGGGGAACGCTCATCGCCTCGATACCGGCTGCGACGCGGGGCTACAAGATGACCAGTAGTCCGCAGTCCGCCGCGTTCATGCCCGCCATCACCAATGCCGAGTTCTCGCTGGTACAGGATCCGATGCCGAACGGCATCAGCAAGCAGCCTTTCCAGTATGCCGGTGTCGCGCGAATCGATTCTCCTGGCATCGTGCAGGTGGGGTATGACGCGAGAAGGGTGCTGGAGGCGGTGAAAATGGCCGATGTGCGGGAGGTGGTCGCCGCCTCCAGGATCGGCCGCGGCGGACGGCTCACGATCGTCCCGATATCGGGTAGCGCCAGAGTGCAGGAGAATGGGCTGGAGGAGGGATGCGAGAGCGTCACCGCCGACAGCGACGGATTCCGCTTCACCGTCACCGTGCCGGTGCGCGGCTCGGTTCTGACCCGGGATTGGATCGTCACCTCGCTGATTGTCGCGGCATTGGTTCTTTTCGTCGCCTTCCTCTTCTCGCTTTCCTCCTCGTTCGTCCGCATTGCCCTCGAGACGCTGCGTTCGCTGCGGGTGTTCTTCCGCGGCGTGTCCATGCCCGGCAGCGTGAAGAAACGTTCCGGCATGCGCTCGGTGCTGGTCAACCCCGTCACCGTCGCCTGCTTCTGCGCCTTTCTGCTATCGACCGGCATATCGTGGTTCGTCGAATCCCGCACGTCGTTCGGACGCGCCACCGAGCTGCTGCGCACCAATTCTGCCGACATCCGCGAAGAGATAATGGATTCGGTCAACGACATGCTGTACTTCATCGGCAACGCGATCTGCCGCCACTATCGTACGCCGGAGAAGCTATCCCAGACCGCGGTCGCCGAAGTGATGGCGCGCTACAACATCGACGAGCTCAACGTGGTCGACGGCCGCGGCGTGATCATCGCCGGCGCCATGGCCGATGTCGGCTTCGACATGGCCTCAAGCCCGACATCCGCGAAGTTCAACCGTCTGCTCGACGGCGTCAAGACGTATGCCCAGCAGTTCCGCTCGGCCATCGAGAATCCCAGCATCGTGCGCAAGTACGCCGGCATCGCCTTCCCCGACGCCAAGGGCTACATCCAGATCGGCTTCGACTACGGCCGACTCAAGAACGACATCGAATACCGCTTCGAGAACAGCGTGGTCGATCGCCATGTGGGCGAATCCGGATATTTCATCTGCGCCGACGAGGCCACCGGCGAGATACTCTCGTGCGGGCGCGCCGGATTCGACATCAAGAAGCGCGAGACCCTGGCCGGCATCGGCCTTGACATGTCCAGCATACCCTCCGCGCCCGACGCCGTCTTCGAGGCGAGACTCTGGAACGAGCGGTGCATGTGCATCTCAGACCTGTGCGCCTTCCATCGCATCATCGTGGCGCTTCCGATGCACGAGATCGTGGGCGGACGCAACTCGTCGGTGCTCGCGACGGTGATGATCCTGCTGGGCGTGTTCGCCTTCGTCGCCTTCTTCATGAACCGCCTCGCCGGTCTGGTGAGTAGCCTGAGAGGTTTCATCGCAGCGGAGAAGGAGCGGCAGGAGCGCGACCTGTCGGTTGCGCGCACCATCCAGTCGTCCTCGTTGCCCGTGGTGTTTCCGCAGGAGCGGGAATACGGCATCTTCGCGCGCATGGACACCGCAAGGGAAGTGGGCGGCGATTTCTTCGACTTCTACAAGCTTCCATCGGGCCGGTTGCTGTTCCTGGTGGCCGACGTTTCCGGCAAGGGCGTGCCGGCGGCAATGTTCATGATGCGGGCGAGGGCCATCATCAAGTCCTGTTCGTTCATCTACGACGAGCTGGAGCGCGTTGTCCACGAGGCCAACAACCGCCTGGCGGAGAACAACGAGGCGGAGATGTTCGTCACCGCCTGGCTGGGGACGATCGACCTTGCCACCGGCGAGGTGCGCTATGTGAACGCCGGCCACAATCCCCCCATGCTCCGGCACCGCGACGGCACGATCGAACGGGTGGTGTCCAAGCGGTCTCTCGTGCTCGCGGCGATGGCGGGCGTCAAGTACCACTCCAGCGTCCTGCGGATGTCACCCGGCGACGGGTTGCTGCTCTACACCGACGGCGTGACCGAGGCGATGAACGCCGATGGTGAACTCTACGGCACGGAACGGCTCGTGGCCGCGATGAGCGGCGACGCCAGCTTCGTGGCGAGTGTGCGCGAGGATCTCGACCGTTTCGTGGGCGATACCGAGCGTAGTGACGACATCACCATGCTGGCGCTCGACTACCACGGCCCGAACGGCCGCGATGAATCTTCCCAAACCAACAACGGAGGCAACTGAAAATGGAAATTGTAATCTGCAAAACCAAGGCCGAGGCCAGCCGCAAGGCGGCCGACTTCGTGGCCGCCCAGATCCGCGCCAACCCCAAGACCGTGCTCGGCCTTGCCACCGGGTCGACGCCGGTCGAGATGTACAAGGGCCTCATTGCCGACTGCAAGGCGAAGAAGATCTCGTTCAAGACTGTTCGCAGCTGGAACCTCGATGAATACTACGGCCTCGGCCCCGACCACGATCAGAGCTATCGCTATTTCATGAACGTCAATCTCTTCGACCACGTCGACATCGTCAAGAAGAACACGCACGTTCACAACGGCCTCGCCAAGGACTGGCGCCGGGAATGCGCCGCCTACGAGAAGGCGATCAAGGCGGCGGGCGGCATCGACCTCCAGGTGCTCGGCATCGGATCCGACGGACACATCGCCTTCAACGAGCCCGGAAGTTCGCTCGCCAGCCGTACGCGCCTCGTTTCGCTCACCCCGCAGACGGTCAAGGACAATTCCCGCTTCTTCAAGAAGGCGGCCGATGTCCCCCGCCAGGCGCTTTCCATGGGCGTCGGTTCGATCATGGAGGCGAAGACGGTTGTCCTGCTGGCATTCGGCAAGGGCAAGGCCGATGCGGTGAAGAATGCGGTCGAGGGTGGGGTTTCCCAGTTCTGCACCGCCAGCGCCCTGCAGTACCATCAGGACGCCTGGTTCTTCCTCGATGCCGAGGCGGCTTCGAAGCTGAAACTCGCGAAGTACTACGCTTGGCGCAGCGCCGAGGCGTTGGCCGCGAAATGACGCCCCGCCGCCACGACGTGCGGGAGACGGCGGATAGTCGTCCACCGTCTTCCGGCGTTCACCGTCCGGTTCCGCTCGCCATAGTCGGTGGTGGCGCGGCCGGACTTTTTGCCGCCGCCGTGGCCGCAAGCCGTGGACTCGGCTGCCTGGTGCTCGAACGCAAGGCGCGCATTGGCTCCAAGATGCTGATGACCGCCAATGGCCGATGCAATTTCACCAAGGACATCCCCGTTGGACGGATGCTGACCGACATTGGCGGCGCCGCCGCCGAATTCCTGCGCCCTGCGCTCGAGGCGCTGCCGCCCGCGAAGATCGTCAATGGTTTCCGTTCCATGGGGCTGGCGACGAAGCGCCTGGCCGACGGTAGGGTTTTCCCCGCCACCGAACGCGCTTCGGACGTCGTTCACGTATTCGGCGACCTTCTGCGCAATGACTCGGTTCCGCTGTTGCTTAACTGTCCCGTCACCGCCATCGCGCCCGCCAAGAACGGGTTCATCGTGTCCACCCGCAATTTCACCCTCTGGGCGCGCAAGGTGCTGCTCGCCACTGGCGGGATGTCGTTCCCCAAGACCGGTTCCACCGGCGACGGTCACTCCTTCGCCCGTGCGCTCGGGCACCGCATCGAACCATGCCGTGCCGGTCTCACCGGTTTCGAGACGGGCCGGTCGCAGGGGGCAGGCCGCCATGTCGACGCCATAGCCCGCGTGATTGCGGACGGTAAGTGCGTCTGCGAGCGCCGTGGCGAGGTGGAGTTCGAATCGTGGGGCGTCGGCGGTTCGGCGGTCTACAACTGCCAGCGCCACGTTGCCCTCCATCTGGAGGGACGCCGCTTCCAGATCGAGCTCGAATTAGACGGAAGGCGGCTGGTGCTGGACAATCCGGCGCCGCGGCCGCTGAAGGAGTCGATCGTGACCATCGGCGGCGTTGCGCTCGACGAGGTGGATCCGCTTACCATGGAATCGCGGCTGGTGAGAGGGCTTCATTTCGCGGGTGAGCTGCTGGACGTAGACGGTCCCACCGGGGGCTACAATCTCACCATTGCCTTCGCCACGGCGCGTCTGGCCGTTGAAGGGGCGATGCGCTGATGGGCTGGGCATCGTGGATACTCGCCAGTGCGGTGGCGCTGGCATTCTACGACCTGGCGAAGAAGGCGAGCGTGCGCGGCAATGCCGTGCTGCCGGTTCTGCTAATCTCCACCTTCTGCGGTTCGGTGGCGTTTGTATCCGCGATGCTGCTGCGTGGAGGGATGGAAAACCTGCTCCGTCCCGGCGGCGAGGTGCTGGCGCTGGCAGCGGTGAAATCGCTCATTGTCTCCACCTCGTGGGTACTCACGTTCTGCGCCCTGAGAACGCTGCCGGTGACCATTGCCACGCCCATACGCGCCAGTGCGCCTGCGCTCGTGTTCGTGATGGCGCTTTTCCTCTATGGCGAGGTTCCAACCTGGATTCAGGCGTTGGGCATGGTCTTCGTCTTCGCCGGTTACTGGGCGTTCTCGGTGGCGGGCAGGTACGAAGGCATAGACTTCTTCCACAACCGGGCGGTATGGTACGCGATCGCCGGTGCCTGCTGCTCGGCGGTGTCGAGCGTCTGGGACAAGTACTGCTTCCAGATTCGTGCCGCCCCGGTCGAGGCGGTACAGCTATGGTTTCAGATCGGGCTTTTCCTGGTCTATGGGGTGATGTTCGCGGTGCGCCACCTCTTCCGCCTGGGGCAGGACCGCTTCGAGTGGCGCTGGACCATTCCCTGCGTGGGGGTTCTGCTGGCGCTGGCCGACTGGCTCTATTTCACTGGACTGGCGGTTCCCGGGGTCCCGATTTCGGTGGGCTCGCTGATGCGTCGGTTCTCGGTGGTGATAACCTTCACCCTTGGGGCGATCGTGTTCCGAGAGCGAAATCTGGCGCGCAAGGCGATAGCCCTTGCCGCCGTGATCATCGGCATTGCCCTGCTGGTGGTCTGAGCTGGTAAACAATTCTTGTCATCCGCCATGTTTTTTGCTACAATCTATGGAAACGCTACGAAATGAAAGGATCCTGCTAGACATGAAATCCAAATGCCTCTTCTGGACCGGTGCCGTCGCACTGGCCTGTTCGCTCTCTGCGGCGGAGATCGGCGACTCGTTCCTTCTTGCCACCCGCAACACCGCCATGGCTTTCAGAAAGACCGCCGGGGTGTGGAATCTCGCCCACTACGGCGCCCGGATCAAGGAGGGCGGGGATGCTTCGGCGCTCGCCTGGAACTCGTGGAGCGGCGGTACCGATCTCGGCACTCGTGCGCCGGCCACCTACTGCGCGTTCGGCACCAAGAACATCTCGCGCGGCATCAACAAGTATGGCGGGCTTGCGGTCAGGCACACCGATGGCGTTCTCACCACGGATCTCGTGCATGAGAAGGCCGAGACGGTGCCCGACGCCCCGGGCGCAACGCATCTGGTGCTAACGCTCAAGGACAGGGTCTATCCTTTCTACGTCATCCAGCATTTCCGCGCCATCGAGGCGTGCGATGTGATCGAGACCTGGGTGGAGCTGCGCAACGGCGAGAACGCAGCGGTTCAGCTCGACCGCATGGATTCCTGTGCGCTGCTCTTCCCGCTGATCGCCAGGGAGTTCGTCGTCCAGTCCACCACCGGACAGTGGGCGAGCGAGGGCCAGATCAGCGAATCTTCGGTCGGCCGTGGCCAGGCGCTCGTGCTGCAGAGCCGGGCGGGCGTGCACGATGCCTGGACCGCCAATCCCTCGCTGATGCTCCAGGTCGGCGGCAAGGCCACCGAGACCGAGGGCCGGGTGATCGGCGGCGCACTCTGCTGGAGCGGTATCTGGCACATCACGGTGACGCATGACGAGGTGGACGCGCTCGAGCTTCGTGCCGGCGCACTTCCCTGCGCCGGGGCGTACACGCTTGACGCCGGGCGCACGATCGAGATGCCCAAGTTCGTTCTCACCTGGACCGAGAAGGGCAAGGGTCAGGTTTCGCGCAATATGCACAAGTGGGCGCGCGAATGGCAGCTTCCCGCCGGCCGCAAGCTGCGTCCGGTGCTGCTCAACAGCTGGGAGGGCAGCTACTTCTCCTTCACCGAGAAGGTGCTGCACGACATGATGGACGGCGTCAAGGAGATGGGCGGCGAGCTCTTCGTGCTTGACGATGGCTGGTTCGGCCACGGCAAGTACGCGCGTGACAACGACAAGGACCATCAGGACAAGGTCGGTCTCGGCGACTGGCAGGTCAATCCCGAGAAGCTGCCCAACGGCCTGGACGGTCTCAACACTGAGGCCGCCAAGCGTGGCCTCAAGTTCGGCTTCTGGGTTGAGCCGGAGATGATCAACACCCGCAGCTGGCTCTACGAGAAGCATCCCGACTGGGTCATTCGCGAGAAGACCCGTCCCGTCTACCAGGGCCGCGGCGGCACCCAGACCGTGCTCGACTACACCAATCCTGAGATCCGCGGCGAGGTGTTCGCGATGCTCGACGCCCTCTACTCGAAGATACCCGGCCTTGCCTACATCAAGTGGGATGCCAATGCCGACTTCATGAACTGGGGCTCGACCTATCTGGCCGCCGACCGGCAGGCAAATCTCTCCTATGACTACACCATCGGGCTCTACGATCTCCTGGCCAAGTGCCGCGCCAAGTATCCCGACGTCGACATCCAGGCGTGCTCCTCAGGCGGCGGCCACATGGACTATGGCTTCCTCAAGTACGCCGACGAGTACTGGACCTCTGACAACTCTGACGCCCGCGAGCGCGTCTACATGCAGTGGGGCGCATCCCAGTTCTACCCCGCCTGCACGATGGCCGCCCACGTCACCGCCTCCCCCAACCACCAGACGAGACGCGCGACTCCGCTCAAATTCCGCTTCGACGTGGCGTTCTCGGGCCGCTTCGGCTTCGAACTCCATCCCAAGGACATGAGCCCCGAGGAACTCGCCTTCGGCAAGCAGGCCGTGAGCGACTACAAGCGCCTGCGTCCCGTGATCCAGCAGGGCGACCTCTATCGTCTCATTTCGCCCTACGACCACAGCTACGCTTCGCTCATGTACGTGAGCGAGGACAAGACCAAGGCGGTGGTGTATCTGTACGGGCTCGTGCGCAGCATCTGCCAGGACTACATCCCGCCGGTGCGTCTGCAGGGCCTCGATCCCGCGCGCCGCTACCGGGTCAACGAGATCAACCTGTCCCAGGGCCGCACCCACACGCGCGTGCAGGGGAAGACCATTGGCGGCGACGCCCTGGCCGGCATGGGCCTTGCGTTCCGTCTCAATGGCGACTATGACTCCGCTGTGGTCGAACTGACCGCCGAATGACCTGCTGCAAGCCTGGAGAAGTGAAGATGAAGAAGATGCTGATGTGCGCGGCAGCCTGCTGCTGCGCGGCGGTCTGGGCCGACACCTCGTTCACCGCCGGCGAATGGAAGGTGGACTTCGTGAGGGACTCGGCCATGCTCACGCTCACCCACGAGGCCAGCGGCGCCTGTCTGATCGGCCCGCTCGCGTTTGCCGGCCCGCAGCGCGCCGTCGACGCGGCGGCGGCGCCGACCAATCTCTGGACTGTCAGCGACTCGCGCGACGGCGTTCCGAATCGTCTGGCGATCATCGACCCCAACAACGACGCCCAGGGCTACATCACCTTCCAGTCGAACGGGTCGAGGCTGTCGTTCCTCGTGTACCATCGCACGGCGCTTGCCTACCAGGGCGGGTTGCTCTACGCCGGGCATGCCACCTACCGCGAAGACGCCTTCGCCTGCCGCACCCGCGCCACCACCGACGAGCGCGTGCTATCGCTGCAGTCGGGCGACGCCGCCTCGCTGCTCGACGATTCGCTCTTCTCGCCGGCGAAAGACGAGGCCCTGCAGTTCGATGCGGGCGTGTTCACGATCGCCGCCGACGACGCCGGCGGGTGGAACTTCTCCATGAGCGGGTCCATCACCGAGCATTCCGAGTCGAGCTTCTCGTTCAATGTCGAGCGCCACTACTACCGCAACCGCTGGGTGCCGTACTATTCGCCGATCGACCGCAGCCGCTGCCCGCGTCCGCCCACCGGCTGGATGAGCTGGAACATCTACTTCGACCAGGCGGGCTCGAAGGAGAATCTCGCCGAGGCGGATCTGGGTGCCAAGTATCTCAAGCCGTTCGGGCTTGAAATCTGGTCCATCGAGTCGTGGCAGGACAATTCGCCCAAGCTCCCCGTCTCCAACTTCTACAACATGAACCTCGAGCACTACGCCACCCAGTTCCCGGAGGGAATGAAGTGGCTGGCGGACGAGATTCGCAAGCGCGGGTTCCGCCCCGGTCTCTGGATGGCGCCGTTCGGAACGGGCAACCGCGAGTTCTACGAGGCCCACAAGGACTGGTTCCTGCACGGAAAGGACGGCCGCCCGCTCGGTTGCTGGAACGGCAAATACACGCTCGATCCCACCGCGAAGGGCGCGCTCGAGCATCTGCGCGGGATATTTGACAAGGCCTCGCACGAATGGGGCTACGAGTTCTTCAAGATCGACGGCATGAGCGGACGTGGCGCCGGCTACTGCGCCCACATGTACGAGCGGCCCGACGTGCGCGCTCGCTTCCAGGATCCCACCGTGCCCAACCCCTTCGAGCGCTGCTGCAAGGCGTTCCGCGAAGGCATCGGCCGCGACCGCATCTTCCTTGCCTGCCAGGGCCATTTCACCGGCGCCGAGGCGGGCTACTGCGACGCTTCACGCACCGGTGCCGACATCGTGCATCCCAACCAGCCCGTCAAGTGGGCGAACCTGATGCTGCAGGCGCGCTGCACCATCAACCAGAACTTTGCCAACGGCATCGTCTTCTGGGGCGACCCCGACTGCATGATGATTTCCGACAAGGCGCTTGCCGACGAGCAGGCGCGCGTCGAGACCACCATCGTGGCGCTGCCTGGGCAGCAGATGTTCGCGGGCGACAAGCTCGGCGAGCTTGCGCCCTCGCGCATCAAGATGCTGCAGCAGGCGCTGCCGGTGGCGGACGTGAAGCCGGCTGCCCTCTATCCCATGTTCGGCCATCTGCCGGTGTGGGATCTGAACGTGAGCCGTCCCTTCGGCGACTGGCACGTCGTGGCGCTCTTCAACTGGGCCGACTATCCCCAGTCGGTTGGCTTCAACTGGAACGAGATCGGCGAGGCCGATGCACGCCAGTTCGCCTGCTGGGAGTTCTGGACCAGCACCTGGCAGGGAGTGAACGCCGGCGGCTTCTCGATGCGTCTGCCGCCCCGCAGCGTGCGTCTCGTGGCCATGCAGCCGCTGGAGGCGCGCCCGCAGTTCCTTTCCTCCGACCGCCACATCACGCAGGGTGCGGTCGAGTGGAAGGGCGACAAGTGGGACGATGGCGCGAAGAAGCTCGTGAGCACGGTGACCGCGGTCGGCGGCTTCCCGCTCACGGTGCGTTTCGCGCTTCCGGATGGATTTGCCCCCAAGTCCGTCAGCGTTCCGTCCGGGGTCAAGAATTCCCATGCGATCGAGGCCGGCGGCAAGGTGATGTCCGTCACGGTCGAGGCGGCAGCCTCCGGCGATGTGCCGGTCGAGATCGTGTTCTGACGCCATGGAATGCGAACCCCCGAACCTTGAAATCCTGAAAAGCTGAAATCTTGAAACTTGATGGAGTCAAGGCCCTGGCGGAGGCGCCCCTGGGGCGTCTCCTTTTCCGTTACTCGTGGCCGGCCACCATTTCGATGGCGCTGAATGCGCTCTACTCGATCGTCGATCGCATCTGGATCGGCCATGGTTGCGGCGAGGAGGCGATGGCCGCGCTCACGCTCGCGTTCCCGGTGATGATGGTCTTCGGCGCGTTCGGGGTCTTCGTGGGTGCGGGACATGCTGCGGTGATCTCGCTGAAACTGGGCGAAGGGGATCGCGACGCCTGCGAAATGCTGCTGGGCGAACTGGTGGCGTTCAAGCTGGCGTTCTTCTTCGTGCTGCCGCCGCTGGTGTTCGTCTTCATTGAGCCGATTCTGCGCTGGACGGGCGGCAGCGGGGTTACGCCAGGAACGCTGGCGCTGGCGTCGCAGTATCTGCGCATCGTCATATTCAGCCATCTCTTCTCGCACCTCGCGTTCGGACTTTCCGCCGCAATGCGGTCGGAGGGTGCGGTCCTTTCTTCCATGACCTGCATGATCGTGGGCTTCGGCGTCAACATGGTGCTGGATCCGATCATGATCTTCGGCTTCCACATGGGGGTTGCGGGTGCGGCCTGGGCCACCAACGTGGCGATGGTCCTCTCCTGTGCGTGGGCGTTCGCCTACTACCGGCCCGGACATTCCGCAGTGGCGTTCAGGTGGCGGCGCGTGCGTTTCTACCGCCGGTTCGCCGGCCGCGCCGCGGCGATTGGGTTCTCGCCCGCGCTCCAGCAGTTGATGGGGTCCTTGGTGAACGTCTCGCTGCAGAGCGCGTTCGCCTACTGGGCCGTGGATGCGGCGGCGGCCACGCGGCAGATCGCCTCGCTGGGGATATTCCAGATGACCATGATGATGTTCTTCATGCCGGTGGCGGGAATGCAGCAGGGCATGGCCCCGATCTTCGGGTACAACTGGGGGGCGAGGAACATGGCGCGTGTTCGCCGCACCTTCGTGGTTGGCTTCTGGGTGACCACCGCGCTGGTGACGGTCGCGGCGCTGGTACAGGTGGTGTGTCCGCAGGTGATCGTGCGCCTCTTCGCGGGGAGTGGTGATGAGTCGTTCGTGAATCTGGCCGCCCGTGATCTGCGGATCTCGAACTGCATGCTGTGGACGATTGGCGTCAACGTGGTGGCCACCACCTATTTCCAGTCGATCGCGCATCCATGGACGGCGACATTCCTTTCGATTCTGCGCCAGTTCGTGATTCTCATTCCGTGCACCTGGCTACTGCCGCTTTTCTTCGGCGACAAGGCATTCGCGGTATGGCTGGCGCTGCCGGTGTCGGACGTGCTGTGCCAGTTGGCAACGCTGCCGCCGCTATTCTCCCATTTGCGCTTCCTGGCGCGAACCAGCCGCGCGAATAGGTGATGGTTGATCATTGACGGGGGGCGGGGTTTAGTGTATAATATCCTGTTTCGAGGGGGTGGGTGGTTTTCTGCCTTCTGCTAGCGAAAGAAAGGACGAGAT
>JAZRXT010000064.1:0-24132 GCA_045600365.1 Kiritimatiellia bacterium
AGGACCTCATGTCCGTCCTGCGGGCCTATGGGATAGCACCGGGCGAAAATCGGAGTGACACATTGGAGAACATGCCGTATTTACTGGGGTTTGAGAAATACTTCGCGGCGGCTATGGGATAGCAACGCGCCAAAACAGAGCATGGAACGAAACGAATCGGCACACGCATCGAAGAGACTGAAACCATAATCGCCTAAAAATCAAAACCGCAACGGAATTATCGTCCGTTACGGCTCAGAGAGGATTTCACCTATGGGATGGTAGTGATTATGCATTACACGAATATGAATAAAATCAGAAATCACTGCACCATGCTCTTTATCTTCTCGTGCGCCGGCGCCAGTGCCGCAGGATCGAACTTCAGGACCTTGCGGTCGTAGGTCATAAGACCGTTGATCTCGATTTCCACGTCGGTGGTCTGGGTATAGACGCAACCACCCAGCCCCTTCTCCGCCAGTGCGGCAATGTCGTCCATCAGCGCGAGATATGTCTTCTGCAGACCCTCCCGCGTCTTCGTATCCTCAATGCCGCCATATCCCCAGCCTCCCTTGCCATCCTTGGGCTCTCGCCACATGTGAGAGCTCACCGGGTGGCCAAGTCCGCCGAACTCGCCCAGGAAGCTCACGCGGCGGTCGTTCACCGGCAACATCACGCAATGACCATGGATGCCGTCGGGATAGTCGCTGCGGTAGAGGTGGAGGTCGACCACGTCGCCCGCCTCGCATTCGCCGGCCGGACGATGCGGAGTGGTCACGCGCGTGTTCCACTTCCAGCCGGTGGTGAGCAGCTGCCCGCCCTCCCAGTCGTTGCAGCCCGAGGCGGCGTTCACCAGCCGCGTGGGATCGTAGCGGCGCACCCAGTCGAGCGTCGAATGGGTGAGGAACTGCCCGGGCTGGCTCCAGCCCTCGTTGTACGGAATCCACATCACGATCGAGGGAACGCTCTCGAGCTCGTCGATCATGCGCTTCAGCTCAAGCCGCTGGAAGCCGTATCCACGAACCTGCTCGGGCCGTTTGTAGAGATCCCAGTGCGCGTCGGACGAGGGCAGATCCTGCAGTACCATCAGGCCCATCGTGTCACAGAGATGGTAGTAGACGCGCGGCTCCACCTTGATGTGCTTGCGCATCATGTTGAAGCCGAGCTTCTTCAGCGTGGCGATGTCGTGCGCCATCGCCTCCACCGAAGGCGGCGTGAGCAGACCATCCGGCCACCACCCCTGGTCGAGCGTGCCGAGCAGGAACACGGGGCGGTTGTTGAGGAAGAACCTCAGCACGCCCTTTGCGTCACGGCGCTTCTCGAACTTGCGCATCGCGAAGTAGCCGCGTACCTCGTCGCTGCCATACTTCGCCGTGAAGTGGTAGAGCTGCGGATTCTCCGGCGACCAGCACGAGAACTGGGCGGGGAGATCGTGGGCAAGCGTCAGCTGCGGGTCGGCGGACGTGACGGCGGCACCGGCGCGGATCGCGGTCCTGACCAGCCGGACACCCTCCCCCGCGCTCTTCACCCGGAACTCCAGCTCCACCGTGCCGGTGTCGATGTTCGGCACCACCTTGTAGCTTTCGATATAGGCCGAAGGCACGGTTTCCATCCACACCGACTGCCAGATGCCGGAGGCGCGGGTGTAGAAACATCCATGCGGCGAGAGATCCTGCTTGCCGCAGCTGTTGACGAAGCCCGTCGGATCATTGCGGCTGCGCGAGGGATCCCACACGCATACGGTCAGCTCGTTCTCGCCCTTCTTCACGAAATCGGTGATGTCCAGCGTGAACGGCTCCTGGGCACCAGAGTGCGGCACGTCCGTCACCTCGTGGTGGCCGATGAAGACCATCGCCATGAAATCAACACCCTCGAAGTGGAGAAGCGTCCTGGTGCCCGACTGCGGATCGCATGCGATCTTGCGGGTGTACCAGAGGAATTCGTCGGGCTCGAGCATACGGCCCACGCCGGAAAGTGCGGACTCGATCGGATAGGGCACACGGATCCTGCCATCCCACTTCAGTGGTCGCCCGGGTGTATTCGTCACCGAGGTAACCGCGTAATCCCACGCGCCGTTCAGCGACGTCCATCCCTCGCGCACCATCTGCGGCCGTGGATATTCGCGCCGGCAGTTGTCGTCAGTCACCTTCTCGCCCCACGGGGTGAGCATCACCGCCGCGATCATCATCATCATGTTCATTGGTCTTCTCCTCTCTACTGCTTTGAAAATCCAACCGTGTGCCGCCGACGCTCCGTGCCCGTCACCGGCAGCTCCCTGCGTTCGCCGGCCGGCGACACCACCACCAGACGAGCCCCCGGCCCGGGCGTGTAGTCGAGGGAGAGGACGCCGGTTGACGCATCCCATGACGCATCGTGCACATAGGTCGACCGGCAGTCCGCGATGTGCGGAGCTCCAGCGAGACGCGCCAAAGTGTACTCCATGTAGCTGCCGGTGTCCATCCCCGGCCAGTCGCGCGGCAGCCGGGCATTCAGCTTCTCGTTGGCGAGGCAGCTGTCCATCCGTCCGCGCAGACCGATGGCGTCCACGTCGCCGCCAATTGCGAGCGCGGCGAGCGTGATGTAGTCAAGCCCCTTCGCGCCGTCTGCCGCCGCCACGTCGGCAATGTAGTCGGCTCGCAGATCCTTCCAGCCGAACCAGTCGTAGAGACGCACGAGATCCTGGGGGATGCCCTGGCTCATGTCGAAGAGGTCAATGTCCTGCACCCGCGAACCGCGCTGCTGGAAGCTGGCGCCATGTTCGCTGAAGCCAGTGGAGCACCGGCGGGAGGTGGGGTTGTCTAGCTGCGCAGTGCGGGCATAGTAACCAAGCATCTTCAGGCGTGCCAGGGTGGGGCACAGGCGACGAGAGGCCCGGTAGAGCGCCTGCACCCGCATCGCCTCGTCACCGGCGAGTTCGGCGAGGCGGGAGAGCGTCATCATGCAGGCATACTCGGAATTGAGCATGTCAATCGAGCCGGGGCCGCCGAACTCGAGGCATCCGCTTGCATGGATCGCCCAGTCGTCGATGTGCAGATGGTAGCTGGCGATGTGGCGCCGCACCGTGTCCCAGTTGGCGCGCGCAAGCCCGTGCTGTCCCCAGCGGTCCTCTAGCACCTGCATGGCGAAGAGCTGCATTCGCACCGTCTCGTTGGAGTCGCCGTAGATGATCTTCGAACCGTACTCCTCGGGCAGATAGCGAGTCGAGATGTCGCGGGGCGAATTCATGTAGATGGCGTACTCGGTGCCGCTCACCGGCTCCCGCCGCCAGCGGCAGACCATGCGATACTGCATCGTCTCCAGTGGCTCGAGCATGCGCCACACCATGCGCCGCCGCATCAGACGACGGTTCTCCTCGCTGTAGATGAAGGGATTCTGCGTGCAGCGGCACATGCCGAGCAACGATCCGTGCATGTTGCAGTTGAGCACGCCCGGGGCACGACCTGGACCATGTTTGTCCTTCGCGTAGTCGACCTTCACGCCTCCGCCGCAGGTGAAGCGCACAGCGGAGGCGAACTGTTCGTTCGCGACCCGCTCGCAATCCGCAAATCCCACCGAATGCGGCAGGAAGCCAAGATCCGCAACGGGAAGCGGCAGCGCGTACTGGACGGATGTGGAATCGGGGCGATCGGCGAAGTCGCCGTAGCGGGTGACCAGCCCGGCGGAGACGACCGACGGCGGCACCATCGCCACCGGGCCCGTCATTCTGGAATCCATCAACCCCGGCGCGGCGGGCACCGCGTCGGCAAGCGCGTTCACGAGCGGCGGCACGGGAGCGTAGACCGCCGGCCTGGTGTTCCAGTCATCGGCACTTTCAATATACGAGAAATCGGCTCGCACCACGATGCGGCCGCGGTCCTCGCGCAGACGGAAGAACTCGCGGCAGTCGACGGGATAGCGCAGTGAACGCGGGACCCACTTTGCGATTCGCGCCAGCACTTCGCGGTCAATGCGATTGGTCCAGCCCGTGGTGTCCACGCGCTGCGAACCATAGATCCAGGTGGGCGTGATCGCCCCCAGGGCACCACTGCGCGAGGAGAATACGAGCGAATCCACCGAAAGTCCGCTGCGCCGCGTCTCCACCTTGTGCGGACGGTGCTGGAACACCAGCAGCAGCGGGGAATCGCGTTCGCTGCCATTGCAGAGCAGCACCCACGGCGCCGTCCATCCCTCGGACGGGATCGACTCGCCGGCGCCGATATCGAACACCCGCGGGCCGCCGCGCGTCGGCACCACCGCCCGCGCAAGCAGATTGCGGCAGTGGAGAGCCACCCTGCCACAGCGGAAGTTCCACCGGGTTCCCGGGTATCCGAGCGACATGTCAACGCGCGCCACCGGCCGATCGTTCACCGCGAGTACGCCGCCAAGCGAGAGCTGGTTCACCCGATCGCCGGCGAAGGTGAAGCGGCGCCCCTTGCCATCGTCATCCCCGGGATAGTCGAATTCGTAAGCGGCTTCGCCGCAGGAAACATCAAACCTGGTACCGATGTTCTCGACCAGCATACCACTGCCGGTCTCCCAGCCGAAGCGCCCGAATTCGCCTTCGCCGACGCCCTTCCACCATCCCTTGGCATCGGGCACGGTCTCGGTGCGGCGGCGTTCGGGCAGACTACGGGCTGCAAGATACCCCAGAACGCGCAGGAGGAAGGCGTCGTGCGCCTCCATGCCGGGCACGAGCGAACTGCCGATGGTGGGCATGGAGTATACCACCCTGCCCTTGCCGGCACTTCCCTCCACCACGGCTGGCGTGCCGTTGGCGAACTCGAGCACCTTCCGGGCCCCGTCCTTCAACTTGATGGAGCGGTAGATGCCGAAGGGAGCGTCCGAAAGCCCGCCCCGCGACGCCAGCGGATGCGACGGATCGGCGGCGCGGATGCGCTCGCGCGGCGGCAGATCCTGCGGCACCTCGTGCCCGATCACGCACGGCAGCAATGCCTCCACCTCGGGATCGCACACTTCGGAGGCGACATAGAGCGGCACCCCTCGGTCCTTGACCGCGGCGGCGATGCCGGCGGCAAGGGCGTCGTCGCGGTGGCAACGGGAATAGACTATGACCTCAGCCTCCTCCAGCTTGTCCACGTGCCGGGCCGCGCCCTCGGCACCGCGCAGCATGAGCTCACGGAAACCGCCGAACTGCTGGCGGTCGACCAGTCCCTTCTTGCGCACGCTCACCGAGTCTTCCAGATCCTCGTTGTCGAAGGCGAAGAACACCTTTAGCCCATCTGCCCTCGGGGAAGTCTTCGCCTTGGCTGATGACGGCACGGAGAAGAACTCGTCACCGGGGCGGCGGGCGCCGAGCGACCCCGCCTCCGCCGCCGGGCAGAGACGGAAATTCCTCACCTCGATGCCACCCTCTTCACCGCTCTTCCAGTGGCCTATCCAGGCGCCAATCTTCGCCTGTTTCACGCGAACCGAACGATCACCGAGGCCGAAGTCCTGGTCCAGGGCGAGGTTGATCTCGCGCCAGGCACTTCCCGCCACCTGCGCGCCGCCACCCGATTTCATCACCACCTTGCCGCCCTCGGGGTAGCTCAGGGTCACGCCCACATCCACGCGCTTGCCGTTCAGACTGCGTACCGACATGGCAACATGCTCGTGCGTCCATACGTCGCGCTCGATGTTGGCGATCGCGAGGGTGCCGGTCTTTGGGACCGCGCCGTCGGTGCGGCGGGCCCGGATCACGAAGGCGTCGGGACCCTTCGACTCGACCTCGTAGTCCGCCCCCTCGGGGAAGATCACATATCGCGTCCAATCCGGCCGTTCAGCGGCCTGGACGCCCATACAGAACACCAGTAGTGGCAATAGTCTCATGGCTGTTTCTCCTTCTCGCGGCGCAGACGCTGGATGTTCTGCTCCAACTCCTGGGCGGCGTTTATGGCGCGCTGGGCCTGCTTCTTGTCGCCCTTGGCGGCATAGCGCTTGGCCAGCACCCGCATGTCGCTCGCCACCTTCGCAAGATCATCGGCCTGCCGGTTGCGCATCTCCTTCAGGCCTGCCGACATCTCGGTCTTCACCCGCGACACCGTCGACATCTCGGACGGCTTGCCACCACAGCAGAGATCAAGGGTACATATCCCTATCACAAGCGCTATGACCGCAAGCACTATCATCGTCCCCTTCATATTGAAAAACATTTCCTCCACCTCCTATTCCATAATGTAATGATCACTGTACACCGCCAATCATAATGCCGCAGGCGAGACTGGCGGCGTTCATTGCCAACGCAACAGCGACCGTGAGTCGCCAGCGCCCAAAGCCGTAGAATGCGCAGAGGACCAGCCACTCGACGAGGAACACCCCCGCCTCGCACACCGCAAGAAGCGGCAGTTCGCGCCCATACACGTTCAGAAGATGCGTGAGCAGCGGGTGCGTGAGCAGATTGGCAACCACCACGGCGGGGAAAAGCCGGGGCAACCGCGCCCAGGACGCCGCCGTGTACTCGATGGAGACGTTGATCACCTCCCAGCCGAGGTAGTACAGCGCCTCGTTCATATCACACTCCCGGCGAAAAGCCCCAGACAGTTCAGACCGAACGCTCCACCGGTTCTGCCGCCGGACGAATCCACCATCAGCGACAGCACCGGCCCCGTGGCCAGCTGCGCCACGAACAGCAATACGATCCACATCGGAACCCACTCGGGCGAACACGCGAAGCACAGCAACGCGCTGCCGGCCACACTGGCGGCGATCATTGGCCAGCGCATATCGAACCGCGCGTCGCGCAGACCACGAAGCCAATCGCACGCGTATCCGCCAAGCGCCTTGCCCGCCCAGATCGCCGCCGCCACGCCAACCGCTCCCGACGTCCTGGTCATTCCCTGCGCCAGCATCCCAGCCCAGCTGCGCCACACCACCAGCAGAAACAGCCCCAAAGTCAACAACAGCTGAATCCTTGAAGGTCTCAGACCGATGAACCCGGCGGCACTGGGAAAATGAAGTCTGGAAACCGCCCACCCGCCCAACGCGATCAGCACCATCGCCACCGGCACGAGCGACTGAATTCCCCTCGCCTCCACCAGCGCCGCACCAGCGGCAAGACCAAGCGCTCCAGTCGAGATGAAGAATCCAATCGGGCCACTCCTCCCCCGCGACGTATCCAGCACCTGCTTGCCGGCGGCAAGATGGAAAAGCGCATTGCCCATGCAGACGGCGCAGAGCGCAGGCCACCCGCCCGGTGACAGCAGCGCGAGGGAAACACCCACCGCGACCAGCAGACATCCCGCCAGCAGCGCCAGGCGCAAAAACCCCGCACGGCGATCAAGCCAGACTCCGATCGGCAACTGCATGGCAAATGCCAGCAGATTGTAGACAAGCCACCTTTCCCAGACATTGCCGCCCGCCAGCAGCACGGCCACCGAACAGGCGTCTACAAACGGATGGATCAGGGCCAGCATGGGAAGAAATATGATCTCTGGCTCACGCCCGCAGGCGCTCGGCCAGCAAGGTTGAACTTGTTCCCTGGGTGTAGGGGAAATACACCACGTCCACGCCAACGGCCCTCAGCTTCGCCTCGACCTCGTTGTACATGGCGCTGCCCTTCCAGTCGTTGCCGTGGAAGAGCCGGTTGAAATGGAGCTTCTGCCAGGCGGCAAACTTGTCCATCGACGTCTGGGGCACGACCTCGTCCACATAGCGGATCGCCTTCACGATCGCCACGCGCTCCTCGAAGCACACGATCGGCGGATGCCGCTTGTACTCCTGCACCACTTCGTCGGTGGACACCCCCACAATCAGACGGTCGCACTGTTCGCGAGCGCGACGCAGCAGATTGAGATGTCCCACATGGAACATGTCGAAGACGCCTGTTGTATAGCCGATTAGCATGTTGAAGGTTGAAGATTGAAAATTAAAGACTGAAGACTGAACACTGAAGACTGAACACTGATGACTACCCATGTTTCCTGATGAACTTGCGCAGGGCAAGTGCCTTCTCCATGTTGAAGGTGGAGGCTGGGTGATGTGGCTTCAAACGGCCCGGCCAGGCGGCCCAGTCGCCGTAGTTGTAGGTGAGCACCGTCTCGGGGTCGTTCGGCACCATCACATCCACACCCTCGAACACGGCAGGGCGGAGCGGGAAGATGTCATCGTAGTCGTACACCGTTTCCTTGACCCAGTCGGGCGTGGAGAACTCCATGCCGCGGAAGATGGCCGGCTTCGCCTCGTGCGGCGCCGACCCCTTGCCCTCAAGCAGCACCCGCTCGCGCGCGTCCTCAAGCGCCGCGAAATGGTCGGCGTCGGTGGACGCATCGGTGAAGGTGGCGGCGATGCGCTCCTGTTCGGCGACAACCTTGCGGAAGAGCACGTGCTTCTCGGCCAGCGTGGGCAGCGGCTTGAAGTAGCGGTCGTAGGACATTACGCTTGAAGTGATGTCCTTCGGCAGCTCGCGGTGCGAGACCTTGATCTGGTTCCACTTGCGCGAATAGCGCCGCCAGGCGAAGAAGCCCTCGGCGCAGTGCTCGTTGAAGTATTCGCAGAAACGGGCGTACTCCTCGCGTATCATGCCCTGGTCGACGTCGTCGTCCCAGGGGATGAAGTGCCCATTGTGGCGGATCGTGCCGAGGAGCGACCCGCTGATGGTCCAGGGATGGAAACCTCCCTCCTTGGCCACCCTCAGCACCTCCTTCAGCAGCACGAGCCCGGCGAGCTGCACGTCGCGGGCCATGCCACGGGCAGGCGGCATGTTGCCGACGTCCGCCATGGTCAGGAGTTCGCGCCGAAGGAGAGCCGACTGCACGGAAAGAGACGGCTCCGGACGCTTCAGGATGCGGACGCCCAGCAGACGGGTTACGTACCTGCCCTTCTCGAGCCGAGTCTGGAGCAGCTTCACTTCGCCTCTCCCTCTCGGAGTTTCTTAAGCGTGGCGGAAAGCAGCGTCGAGCTGGTGCCCTTGGTGTATGGGAAATAGACGACGCGCACCCCCACCTCGGCGAACTTCTTCTCCATCTCCTGCCAGCGTTCGCTCTTGAACCAGTCGTCGCCCACGAAGAGCACGTCGAAATGGAGCTTCTCCCACATTTTGAACTTGTCGAGATCGTCCTGCGGGATGGCGGCGTCCACGTACTTGATGGAACGCACGATCTCAAGCCGCTCCTGGAACGGTATCACCGCGCGCTTGTGCTTGTAGGCAACTAGCTCGTCCACGCTCACACCCACCACGAGCTTGTCGCACAAGCCCTTGGCGTTCTTCAAGAGATTAAGATGCCCGATGTGGAAGAGGTCGTAGACCCCGCTGGTATAGCCGATAATCGTCCTGCTCAATTGTTCCCTGCCTTTCAGTTGGCAATATTATATCAAATTCTCGTTCCTATTGCAAATAAAGACAATCAGCCAGTCGTTTCCGACTGGCTGACGATCTTGAACTTTGTGGGCACTTTCAGGCGCTCACTCGTTCGATCCGTATTCGCACGGATACCAGACGCGGTAGGCGTTGTCCTCCGACCAGCGGTTGCCGGCCGAGGCGTAGTCGCAGAAGAAGACCGTCTTCGGCTTCGCGCCTTCCGGGTTCTCGTAGTGGGGACTCATCGGGATGTTCGCCGAGAACGTCATCCAGAACTCGTCGTTCGCGATCCGCGAGGGCGCAAACTGCGGCATGCGGAAACTCTTCGGCGTCCAGCCGCCGGCGTAGCTGGCATGATAGGGCATGTCGATCGCTCCGTCATGGAAGCGCGTGTCGCGCGCGAGCGCGATCGGGCCGGCGGTGTAGGCGACGGCGTGGTCGAGGAAGTGTGGACGGACCGTCATGTCGAACCGGACCTCGACGACGTCGGAAACCTTCCACGTGCGGTCGATGCGGCAGTACGAGCCGGGCTTGACACCTTCGACGGCCTTGCCGTTCACGGTCACTGCCGTCTTCTCGCTCCACGCCGGAATGCGCAGCGCGAGCGTGAAGCGCGGCTCGCCTTCCGTGTGGTTGACGAGCCGGAAGCTGGGGCCGCTCGGATAGACGGTGTACGAGTCGAACGCAACCTTGAGTCCGCTCTTCGGCAGCGTCACCGTCTCCTTGCCGGAAGCATAGAAGTTCAAGTATGCTGTGTCGTCCTTCGCCGAGAACATCGCCCGCAGGAACGCGAGGAAACCGCGCGGACCGTTCGCGTTGCAGCAGTCGGTGTGCATGTAGCAGTGGTCGTGGCAGCGCCAGCGCGTGCCATTGAGCGGCGTGTAGGCCGCGAACTCGGCACCGCTCGGATGCATCGACGCGAGATAGATGTTGTAGAAGGTCTTCTCCAGCTCGTCGGCGTACTTCGGCTCGCCCGTGAGCGCGAGGAGCTTCTCCACAAGCCGCATCCAGGTGATCGTAACGCACGTCTCCTGCAGATGCGTGTAGGGGAGGTGCTGCTTCTTCGCACCGTGGAACCACAGTTCGGCGCAACCGCAGCCGCCGGCGATGTTGATTTCGTCGCGGATGATCTGGTCGGCGGCGGCGACCGCGGCATCCAGGCAGTCCTTGCGACCGGTCGTCTCATAATACTCGATCAGGCCCTGGTAGCAGCTCATCATCTCATACGCCTTCGAACGATTCGGATGCGAGTGCTTCGGCGTCTTGTCGGAGACGTAGCCGTTGCGGTCGGCGACGGAGACGCCCTTGAGCGCGAGGTCGATGAGGCGCGGACCGTTCTCCGGCTCGGACATGCCCTTGACGACGAACGTCGCGAAGTCGAGGAAGCGTTGCTCCTTCGTGCGGTTGTAGAGCCACACTACCGGCTCGAGAATCGACGAGCTCGGCTGGCCCGACCAGGCGCCGGTCTCCCACAGGACGCGGCCGCGCCGTCCGTTCGGGCCAACCTCGGCGATCACGTAGTCGCAGAGGCGCTCGGCCGCCGTCAGCGCCTTTTTCGCGTTCTCGGGATTCCGCTCGTGGAAGGCGTCGTAATAGTGGATGAGGCCGAGGAGCGTGTACTTCATGCCCCAGACGTCCCAGCCCTTGCCGCAGCGGACGTCATCCGGATAGTTGCCGATGTAGCCGCCCGGCTCCTGGCTCTTCAGGATGTTGGCGAGCCCGTACTCGATGTTCCGTTCGAGCTGCGCGTCGCCCGTGTAGACCCAGAACGGCGCCGCCGCATGCATGTACTTGCCCCAGAACTCCGTCTGCCACCGATGCGTCCGCTCAGTCTTCTCGAGAAATGGTTCGGTGATGTAGGCCGTGTCCGTCGCGATGACGTGGTTGCGAATCATCTTGTCGAGGCGATTGCCGATCGGCCCGCGGAGGCGCACGTTGACGCCGTCACAAGTGGTGGCGGCAAACGTCGCCGAAACCACAGTGCAGGCGGCTGCGGCCGCCAGAATAGTCGAGTTCATTTTCATATCCTTTCAGTTGGTGACATTATACCAAATCCACGGACTCATTGCAATCAAAGACAATCGGCCAGCAATTCGTTCGCTACTGATCTCCTCTCCTGTGACGGTAAACTATCGTTGCCAACGCGACCGATCATCATATTCGCCATCACCATCTACTCGCACATGAGAACAACCCCGCTCGGAACGCAAGAGCACGCTCCGATCGGCGCGCCGCCCGGTCCCATCTTCGCGGCAGGCGAACGAGACCGCAAACGAAAGTCGTGTGCCTCGGGATTGACGAACAGCGGTTCGGCGTTGACCGAGGTCGCGTCCCAGCCAAGGTCGGCCTGGTACTTCGCGAAATCGCCAACATACGGCTTGTAGCCCTGCGTGGCATTGTAGCAGAATGACGAACCGCCCGTCCAAATGAGGTTGTGGTCCATCGTGATGAGCGCATACTGCGTGTTCGAGATGCGGCTATGCCATTCGGTCGCGTTGACGAAGACGTTGTTGCGGATGACGAAGTTCGTCGTCGGCGCCGAATGGCTGTAGAACATGAGGTGGGAACCGTTCTGTCCGTTCGGCCGCTGCGCATGGCTCCAGCAGACGCCCGCGTTGTAGGCGGTGTTGTTGGTGATGTACTGGTCCATGCAGAGGGATGGTTTCGTGTGCGTCTGGGGATTCGTCCACATCTCGAAGGAATACTCGGCGTTCCAGACCACGTTGAAGCGGTAGACGATATTCGACTCGATAATGCCGTCGCCATGGCCCTGCGTCGTCAGCGCCGCATCGTAGATCTCCCAGACGCGGTTCGACTCGACGACGCAGTCGCGGGCGTTGTCCCAGAACTCGATTCCGTTGCCGAAGCGCGTAGGCGTCTCGGTGCCGTCGCCGTTGTCCGTCCAGTTCTGCACGCCGCCGCCGATCCAGCAAATGTCGCAGTTGCGGATGACGATGCCCCTGACGCTCCCGCCGCCGAAGCCGTGCGCCGCCCCGTAGCGCACCCAAAACCCGTCGTAGACGACGTCGTGCTTATTGCCCTCGTTCACGATGTGCTGGTTGAGCGCTAGTTCAATCGAGTTCCACTTCGCCGCAGGATCGCCCTCGCTATAGAGATAGACGCGCTTTTCGGTGCGGTCGTAGATGTACCGGTGGGGATTGAGGGTGTTCACGTCCGCCTGCTTGTAGACCTTCCAGCCCCAGGCCTCGCCATGGTTGAAGATGACGCAACCGATGTCGACCGAGAAGGTCGCGGTCGTCCGCCATACGTTCGGGCGGTCAGTCGCCTCCCAGCTGCCCGGCGCCTCGGCCGCAACCGAGTTCTCGAGAATTGGCTTCACGCCCTCACCGTAGGCACCGTAATAGACGGGCCGTCCAACCTCGCCGCTCTTCGGCACAAGCTGTCCGCGCCAGAGTCCACCGCGTTTGAAGAGCACCTTGTCGCCCGGCCAGATGTCGGCCGCGTTGACCTTCGCGAGCGTCTTGTACGCCGTCTGGGGCGTCACGCCGTCGGCCGCATCCGACCCGTTCTCCGAATCGACGTAGAAGACCGCCTCGGCCGCGTCTGCGCCCACGCAGACGTAGAGCTCGGTGGCCGTCCGTTCGAGCGTCAGACGCGAGGACCGGCCGGTCGAGAGGTGCGCCGGCCAGCTCGACGCATTCGACAGGGGCGAGCCGGACGGGAACGACAGCAACAGATGGCGGCCCGGCGTGGGCGTGCCGGCCGTCCAGGAAACCTCGATCGTGCCCGACGCGGGATACGTCCAGTCCGCGCCGACCGCGCGCCGGCAGTTCTCGAGCTGACCGAAGTCAACGACCAGGTCCCACTTGTTGCCGACAAGCTCAGTCGCGCCCGCAAGGCCCGTCACCGTCTTCGGCAGCAGCTGGGGCGAACGCGCGAGGAGCTTCGTGCCCGTGGCAGCCGTCCCCGTCAGGGCGAACGAGCCGCAGTTGATGACGCCCGCCGCCGCCGAATAATCGAAGGTGGACGTCGCCGCGACCGATCCGACCGTCAGGTCGACATCGGGATAGACGTAGAAGTACGAGCCCTCGGTGACGGACCCGACCGCCAGCCGCCCGTGGCCGCCGGGAGCGCGGTCCGCCGCGCTCAGCTCAGGATTGGCGCAGAGATGCAGCGCACTCGATGCCTGGTTGCCCGGCGTCTTCAGCGTCGCGACGGACATCGTCGCGTTCGAACAGACGCAGACCACCGGCCCATACCGCGTACCAGCGCCCGTCAGACCACCCGACCCCTGCATCTCCAGGTCCGCAACGGAAAGTGCCGTCGCCGTTTGCGGCGCACAGACCAGGCGAATCGGATTGGTGTACGTGGTGCTTCCCCCGCGCAGATACCATTTTGCGACCGTGCCCGAAATGGAAGTGGAACAGACGAAGACGTCGTTGCCAACCTGCTGCTGGTCGACCGTGCCCGTAAACGCCCAGGCTCCGGTATGCGCAAAAGTGCGGTAGAAATTGAAGAGCGTCAGCGTGCCGGTGCCGGACAAACGCCCCGCATGGGTCATTGTCCTGGCCGTGTCGTTGATCGTCCACGTGCCGTTGAGCTCCACGTCATTCGACAACGTGCTGCCGAGGCCGAGCGTCGGCGAACGGAACCAGAAGCGGGCTGAGGACGGCACGGTCAGCGCCACGTCGCCCAACCCCGTCGGCACACTGACGCCGATGCCCGTGCACGCCGACCAGTCGAACGTCGAAACGCCTTCGGGGAACGAGCGGAAGAGGATGCCGCCGACGAAACGCACCTTCGCCCCCGGCGGGAAATAAAGGCGGCACAGGTCGACCTCTGGCATCGTCTCGAACCAGGTCGTCGACGAATAGGTCCAGCTCGGGTTGCCAAACTCGTACCAGCCGTCGGGCTTAAGGTAGGAGCTGGCATCGTGCTTCGGCATTGCGCCGCCGACGCCGATGAAACCGTCGCCCTCGATCCAGCTTACCGCCGTCGCCCCGTTGAGCGTCGTCGCCCCGTAGATGCCACGCGGCAGCGTCGTGCCGTCGGGCAGCGTCAGCGTACCGACCTCGAGTTCCACGCCAGCGCCGAGCTTCAGCTTCGACGAGGCGTCCGTCAACGCGAGACTGCCGGCCTTGAAATTCGCGCCTGCACCGGACGTCACCTCGAATGTCGCGTTCGTTCCGACCCGAAGCGCCTTCAGCTGCGTGAACGTCGCACCGTCCGTGAGGCGGAGCGTCCCCTTCGCGACGTCGACCGCGCCCGTCGTCATCGAGACGCCCCGCGACAGGACCAGCGTCGCGTCCGCGTCGTCGGGCTCCCAGCCAAGGCCGCAGCTGTCGTAAATCTTGCCCGAGAACGTCATCGGATTCGCCTTCGGCGTGCCGGTGAAGCGCAGCGCGCAGCCGTTCGGCGAAGTAATGCCGTGCGCCGTACCGACGGCGTCGGACGATTCGGAAACAAGCGCGTTCTTGAGGATGAGGTCGTACTTGCCGGAATTGCCGATCTCCAGTCGGAGGTCGTCCGAAGCGGAGTCGAATCGGAACTCGAGCCCGTTCGTAAGCTCGCTCTTCGGCGTCACGTTCAGCGTACCGCCGCGGATCTTGGTCGTGAGCACAGTATACGAGGCATGGTTCTGGTTGAAGCAGATGAGACGGCCCGGCCCCTCCTTGACGAGCGTCGGCGTGCCGCCTGCCGTCGAAACGGCGATGCGCATCTGCATCGAAAGATCGACTTTGTTCGCGACATTGATCGGCACTTCGCCAGTCCCGACGAGCACGATGCCCGACCAGTTCGAGCCGGAATCGCGGTTGACGAGATACTGGAGGCCCCTTCCGCCAGCCTGAAGCTTAAAGTTGCCCTGATTGATCGAACGGGCGCACGGCCCTGGATACCAGATGCTCTCAAGCGCGTAGCTTCCATCGATTGTCGTCGTCGAGAACGCATAGGGCGTCTTGCCGGCCGAATCCAATCCCAGTACTGCGACGTCACCCGTCTGCGGCACGCCGGCCTGCCCGGTCGCGTTCGTCCAGTTAGCCGGCGTCGTGTAGTAGTAATAGAGATTCCCCTTGGAATCTGCCGTCGCCGTCTGACCGACCCAATACCACGTCTCGCCGAAGAGCGACGCACCCCAGCCCAGAACTACAGCCAAGAACAGTGAATTTACTTTCATACGAGCATCTCTCTTCTTGCATAAACGACCCCGCCGGACACCGGCAGAATCGATTCAATTCCGCATCGCTCAACCAATCCAATCGGAGTAGATGGGCATACCCTTTCTTCCCCAGCAGTTGCAGGGGCGCACCACGAAACGGTACCGCAGATTGGCCTGTCCCGTCAGGATACCCTTGCCCCAGCCCGCGAGGTGCAACTTCGGCAGTTCATCCTTCGCGAACACGCATGTCACCTGCGCCTCGTCCTTGGTCGCCGTACGGTAGAAGCCGCGCGAATAGACGCGCTTGACGAGCCAGACCTTCTCCACATCCACGTCGACGCCCTCGACCGCCACTTCGTAGTCGAACGCGCGCACGCCGTCACGAACATTCGGGAACGTCACTACCGTCTGATCCTTCTCCACCTTCACTCGCGTCTTGCCCCGTACTTCCGCAAACGTCACCTTTGCCCCCGGCGCGAACTGCGGCACTGGCGCCCTGGCGGCGCGCTTGTCGAACGTGAGCGATCCGTCGAACGCTAGCGGCACTACCCAGTCGGTTCCGACTGGCGCGTCATTGGCGAAGTCGCGGCGCTCGAACGTGATGCAGTCGTCGTAGACCGTTACGAACATGCCATGCTGGCAGTCGGAGGCGTCGAGGTTCGGCATCTGCTGCGTACCGGGATCCTTCGCGCCGAACACGGCGGAGTTCTCGCGGCCACCGAGCGAGATGAGATAGCGCAGGGAAGCCGTGCCGACTGACGTGAACGCGCCCTGCCAGATCACGCGGTCGTCCACCAGCGGCGTGTGGGAGTGTCCGGAAAGCGCCACCGCGTTCGGGAACTTCGAGAGCGCCGCCGTCGACGCGCCCGAGTCCTGTCCCCATACCCACGGCGCACACGTGGTGCCGCGCAGGTGATAGTGCTGCGTGTAGAAGAACGGCTTCGCACCCTCGAGCTCGGCACGGTGCCGTTCGAGGAAGTTCGCATCGGCACCCTTGGCGGGATACTGGAGTTCGCTGCAGAGAACGAACTTGTAGCCATTGACCTCCTTGATGCGAATCGGCGCGAAATCCTCGTCGAACGCCTTCTTCCAGGCGGCCGCGCGGTCCGTGGCGATTCGATGGTCCACACTGAACATCTCCTCGGGAACCTTGTAGCGCTTCGCGTAACCGTAGCTGAAACCGTCGAGGTCATGGTTGCCGTAGACGAAGAGCTTCTCGACGTGCTTGCCATCCTGTCCCTTGTTCCCGGAAAAGACCCTGCGCCAGGCAGCGCCGACCTGCTCAAGCTGCTCGACGAGGCCCCAGTCCGCCATGTCGCCGGCGATCATCACACCGTCCGCGCCCTTGTCGCGGAAATAGGCGAACGCCTTTTCAACGAGGGTCGTGTCGCCGCAGCCGCCGGACTTGACGCCAGCAGAGGAGATGTGGATGTCGGATACCACGCCGAAGCGGAGCTTCACCGCGCCGCGGGCGAGACCTGCCGCCCGTGCGGCGGTACAGCCAGTAAATCCCTGCGCAGCGGCGAAGGCCGCGGTGAGTTCAAGAAAGTTCCTGCGATTCATGTTCATGCGGTTTGCCTTTCGCCAGATTCAGCCATGTCCATAATTTAGGGATTTGCGATTCTTCTGTAGCGGCCCGACAATGTTCGGTACGGTGATGGAGTTGCCGCAGAGGTCGAACTTGGCCGATGCGGTCGTAACTGTTGTTGCGCGACAGGACGTTGAGGTCGTAGCCGTCACGTCGGCCGTGCCGGTAAACCAGATCTCGTCGAAGACGCTTAGATCATCCACCGCAGCTGCCGTCAACCATGCCGCCAGCGCGATCTTTCTGAAAGAAGAAACTGTGTTTTTCATAGCATAGCATCCTTCCACCACCCCTTACATTCGTTCCTTTGCGAACGACCTTGATATTTTAACAAAGTTAAGTGCTGAAATCAAGTATATCTGACATGACTTTCATAAACTTTCATAAACATAAACAAAAAGATCTGGGTTAAGAGCTTGATTCCCGGAGGGAATTATGATACAATCATATCTGTCATGAAAACAAATAGCGCCGAAAAACTGCTTGCCGCCGGGATCAGGCCCTCACCCCAGCGAGTGGCCGTGTACGAGTCCATATCGGCACGGCGGGACCACCCTTCCGCCGAGATGCTGTTCAGGGAACTGCGCCAGCGCATCCCCACCATGTCCCGCACCACAGTCCTCGACGCGATGCGCCTCTTCCAGAGCGCCAACCTTATCCGCGACGTCAGATGCGAGGAGGGAGAACTGCGCTTCGATGGACGCCCCGAGTTCCATGCCCACTTCAAGTGCCGCAAATGCGGGTGCCTTGTCGACATACCCGTCGAGGACGCGCACAGCAAACCCTTCATCCCCGTGCCAGACAAGTTCGCCATCGACGACGAACAACTGATCTACTACGGACTTTGCGATAAATGCTCATTAGAGAAAGGAAACGAAAAATGAAGAAATACGTCTGCAAGATCTGCGGCTGGGTCTACGACCCCGCCAACAACAACGGCATCGCCTTCGAGGACCTGCCTGATGACTGGACATGCCCAATGTGCGGCGTCGGCAAGGATCAGTTCGAGGAGATGTGATCATAGGTTCAAACAACCAAACCAAACAAGAAAAGGACAAGAAAAAATGAAAAGATGGGTCTGCCCGGTCTGCGGGTATGTTCACGAAGGCGATACGGCTCCCGAGAAGTGCCCGCAGTGCGGCGTTCCAGGGTCGAAGTTCAAGGCCGAAGAGGCCGGCGCCGGCTTCGCGTGCGAGCATCACGTCGGTGACGGCGTGGTCGAGGATGCCGAAGTGATGCAGGGGCTCAAGGACCACTTCAACGGCGAGTGCTGCGAGGTCGGCATGTACCTTGCCATGGCGCGCCAGGCCGATCGCGAGGGCTATCCCGAGATCGCCGAGGCGTTCAAGCGCTATGCCTGGGAAGAGGCCGAGCACGCCTCGAAGTTCGCCGAGCTCCTCGGCGAGGTCGTGACCAACTCCACCAAGAAGAACGTCAAGATGCGCACCGATGCCGAAGCCGGCGCCTGCGCCGCCAAGCTCGCAATCGCCTCGCGCGCCAAACAGCTGGGCTACGACGCCATCCACGACACCGTCCACGAGATGGCCAAGGACGAAGCCCGCCATGGTGCCGGTTTCGCCGGGCTCTACAAGCGGTTCTTCGAATAACGCCCTTGAGCGCTAATCCACAGATTGTGGGTTCGGTCGTCGCCGGTTTTCCGTCGCCGGCCGAACAGTACGCCGAATCTCCCCTCGACCTCAACACGCTGCTCGTGCCGCGTCCCGCGGCCACCTTCTTCGTGCGGGTCGAGGGCGATTCCATGATTGGCCGCGGCATCTCGAACGGCGACCTGCTGGTGGTCGACCGCTCCCTCACCCCGGCCGACGGCGACGTGATCATCGCCTGTGTCGACGGCGAATTCACGGTCAAGACCCTGCGCCGTAGCGGCGACTCGGTGCGTCTCGAGGCGGCCAATCCGGCATATCCCGACATCGCTCTCGAATCCGGCAGCGAACTCGTCTGCTTCGGCAAGGTGACCGCCTGCATCCACCGGTTCGCCGGGGCCCACCGATGATCGGCCTCGTCGACGGCAACAACTTCTTCGTTTCCTGCGAGCGGGTGGTGGATCCAAAACTCGTGGGCCGGGCGGTGGCGGTGCTGTCCAACAACGATGGCTGCTGCGTCTCGCGCTCCACCGAGTTCAAGTGCCTCGGCATCCCAATGGGCACACCATACTTCCAGCTAAAGGACCGCGAACGAACCGGCGAGATCGTGTTCCGCTCGTCCAACTACGAACTCTACGCCGATATCTCCAGCCGCATCATCTCCATCCTCCGCGACAACGCGGTCGACGTGGAACAGTACTCCATCGACGAGGCATTCATCCACCCCCCTTCCACCGCAGACATCGCCACCTACGGGCGTACCCTGCGCGCCAAGATCCTGCAGTGGACCGGCATTCCCTGCGGCATCGGCTTCGCCCCCAGCAAGACTCTCGCGAAAATTGCCAACCATATCGGCAAGAAGACCTCAGACGGCGTTTTCATCCTCCCCGACAATCCCACCGAAATCCTCGCCGAACTGCCAGTGGAAGAGGTCTGGGGCGTGGGCCGACGCCTTGCCACCTCGCTGCACGGACACGGCGTGCACACCGCAGACCAATTTCGGAAACTCGCCGACGACGAAATCCGCTCCATCGGCTCGGTCACGCTGCTGCGCACCGCCATGGAACTGCGCGGCACCCCCTGCATCGACGACAGAGATTATGATGCGGATCCAAACTCGATTTCGTGTTCGCGTTCGTTCGGCTCCTATGTAACCACTGCCGACGAACTCGCCGAGACCATCGCCTCCTTCACCACCACCGCCGCCCAGAAGCTGCGCCGCCACTCCCTCGTCGCCAGCGGCGCCAACATCTACGCCCAGCACGGCACCGCCTGCGAAAACGGATGGTTCAGCCGCACCGTCACCTTTCCCCACCCGACCGACGCCACCAACGAGATGCTCAACGCCATCCACAAGGAAGTCGGCGCCCTTTTTCGGCCGGGCCTAAAGTACCGTAAAAGCGGCATGCTGTTCTTCGGTCTCGAACGCCTCGACGCCCCACAGCAGCTCGACCTCTTCGCAACCACCGAGGCCGTGCCGGTGAAGGACTCGCGCGGACACCGCCTGTTCAAGGCCGTCGATGCCATAAATGCAAAGTTCGGCGCCGGCAAGGTATTCTCCGCGTCCGAAGGCATCGCCTCGAAACGCAAGTGGAAGAACAAGCGCTCGAAACTGTCGCCGCGCGCCACCACGAACTGGGACGAACTGATCGTAGTTCGGTAGCCCCCCTACCAGCGGCTCCACACTCTCGACTCTGCACTCTCCTTGGCGCACGGGTGTGACGGAATGTCGCACTTTGGGGGATGGAAACGTGGTGGCACATTTTCTGCTCGCCATCCATCAGGAGGCAAGAATTATGAATACGGATAAATACACCAAGAAAGTCAGAGAGGCATTGGAGACGGCGCAGAACATTGCCGGTCGCCACGCCAACCAGCAGGTTGACGTCGAACATCTCTTCTTCGCCCTGCTGAAGGATTCCCAGGGTCTCATCCCCGGCATTTTCACCCGGATGGGCGCCGGCATCGCCCCGCTCACAGCCCGCCTTGAGCAGGCGATCGACTCGAAACCGCGGATTGCCGGCAGCGTCGAGGCGGACCGCTTCTACATTTCCCAGGAACTGTCGCGCCTCCTTCAGCACGCTGAGGACGCAGCCGGGGAGATGAAGGACGAATACATTTCCGTTGAACATCTCGTACTCGGTGCCTTCGGCGAGGGTACCGGCTCCATTGCCGGTCTGCTCGTGGCAGCAGGCGTCAAGCGCGACACCTTCCTGGACGCCCTGCGGGCGGTGCGCGGCAACCAGCGCGTAACCACCGACGATCCCGAAAGCAGCTACGAGGCGTTGAAGAAATACGGTACCGACCTCGTGGAGCTCGCGCGCCGCGGCAAACTCGACCCGGTCATCGGGCGCGACACGGAAATCCGCGACGTGATCAGGATTCTGTCGCGCAAGACCAAGAACAATCCCGTGCTAGTCGGCGAACCCGGCGTGGGCAAGACCGCCATCGTCGAGGGCCTCGCCCAGCGAATCGTGCGCGGCGATGTCCCCGAGGGCCTTCGCGACCGTACCGTCTTCTCGCTCGACATGACCTCGCTCATGGCCGGGGCTCAGTACCGCGGACAGTTCGAGGAGCGCCTCAAGGCGGTGCTTGACGAAATCCGCGCCGCCAATGGCCGCATCATCCTCTTCATCGACGAGATCCACACCATCGTCGGCGCGGGCAAGACCGAGGGTTCGCAGGACGCCGGCAACATGCTCAAGCCCATGCTCGCCCGCGGCGAGCTCCACTGCGTGGGTGCCACCACCCTGGACGAATACCGCCGCTACATGGAGAAGGACGCCGCGCTCGAGCGCCGTTTCCAGCCGGTCACCGTCGACCCGCCAACCGAGGAGGACGCGGTGTCCATCCTGCGCGGATTGCGCGAGCGCTTCGAGAAGTACCACAACGTCCACATCCGCGATGAGGCAATCGTCAGCGCGGTCACGCTGTCCGCCCGCTACATCCAGGACCGCTTCCTGCCCGACAAGGCCATCGACCTGCTAGACGAGGCCTGCGCTTCGATCCGCACCGAGATGGACTCCTGCCCTGCCGAGCTCGACAGCATCACCCGCCACGTACGCCGGCACGAGATCGAGGAGATCTCGCTCGCCAAGGAAACCGACGAGGCGTCGAAGAAGCGCCTGGAGGAACTGCGCAAGGAACTCGCCGACCTCAAGGCCAAAGCGGACGCCATGACCGCGCGCTGGAAGAACGAGAAGATCTCACTGGAGGAGATCAAGCGGGTGCGCGAGGACCTGGATGCCGCACGCATCGCCCGCGACCGTGCCGAATCGGTCGGCAATCTCGCGGAAGCGGCGCGGATCATCAACGGCGTCATTCCCGAACTCGAACGCAAGCTGCAGGAACACGAGCGCAACGCCGCCAAGAACGGCGACTCGCTGCTGCGCGACCAGGTGACGGCGGACGAGATTGCCGAAACCGTTTCGCGCTGGAGCGGCATCCCGCTCACCAAGCTGCTCGAGGGTGAACGCACCAAACTGCTCAAGCTGCCGGAGGCGCTGCACCGCAGGGTCATCGGCCAGGACACCGCGGTGAATGCGGTCGCCGACGCGGTGCTGCGTTCCCGCGCCGGGGTGAACAATCCCAGCCGTCCGGTGGGTGCATTCCTCTTCCTCGGCCCCACCGGCGTTGGCAAGACGGAGCTGGCGAAGGCGCTGGCCGCCGAACTCTTCGACGACGACGCCTCGATGGTGCGCATCGACATGAGCGAGTACATGGAGAAGCACTCCGTCTCGCGCCTTGTTGGCGCGCCGCCCGGCTATGTCGGATACGAGGACGGCGGACAGCTCACCGAGGCGGTGCGCCGCAAGCCGTATTCGGTGGTGCTGCTGGATGAAATCGAGAAGGCGCACCCGGACGTATTCAATATTCTACTGCAGGTTCTCGACGACGGTCGGCTCACGGATTCCCGCGGTCGCACGGTATCGTTCCGCAATGCGGTGGTAATAATGACCTCGAACGCACCGCGCGAATCGCTCAAGGAACTGTTCCGTCCGGAATTCCTCAACCGGCTGGACGAGATTCTCGAGTTCGAGTCACTCGACGCCGCAGCCATCGCGTCCATCGTGCGTCTGCAGCTGAAGTCGTTCGCCGCCCGGCTGGAAGCGCAGGATCTCCATTTCGAGATCACCGACGAAGCGGTAGACGAGCTTGCCAAGGAAGGATACGACCCGAGCTACGGCGCACGTCCGGTAAAACGAGCCATCCAGCGTCTTGTGGAAACACCGGTGGCAAGAGACGTGGTAGCCGGCCGCTATCCCCCCGGATCAACAGTAAGGATCAACTCGCCGCTGAAACGGGATTGACGCTCAGCACCGAATCAAGGTGCATTCCGTGGGAGGCCTTGAGCAACACCAGGTCGCCCGGCTGGATGATGCCAGACAACGCCTTCCCCGCCGCCTCGGCGTCGGGGAAGGCAACATCGGCCTCCATTACAGCCGTCGACATTGAACCGACTGCGACCAGCCTGTCGAGCCCAAGCTCGCGCGCCTTGCGCCCCACCATAGCATGGAACTCATGCGACCCTTCACCTAGCTCGAACATATCGCCCAGCACAGCCACGTGGCGGGCTGCCGAGATTTCCGCAAAGGTGGCAAGGGCGGCGACCATCGAATCAGGATTGGCATTGTACGTATCGTCAATGTAAGTGACACCACCACGCTCGGTGACGCGCCAGCGCCCCCCTGGCAGGGTGAAGTTGGCAAGCACATCCACCACTTTCTCAAATGTCACGCCAAAGCGGCTGGCACACCGGAAGGCGATCAGCGCGTTCATCAGATTGTGCCTGCCGGGCAGACGCACCCGCAGCGCCTCCTCCATCTGGTCCACCAGCGGATGGTCGTCGAACGAGACTGTCTCCACGGTGGCGGGACACATGGCGCTGAGCATGTCGTGGCGGGCGTTGTTGGCGCCGAGCACGGCGAAGGACCTGTCGCACTCGCGGCGCACCCGCTCATTGGCCGAGGCGGAACCAAGCGCGCGCAGCAACGCGCCCTTCTCCTGCGCAATGCCGTCCTGATTGCCGAAGAACTCGATATGGGCGGTGCCAATTGAGGATACGAGCCCAACCTGGGGCGGCGCGATGTCGACCAGATACTGGATCTCGCCCGGATGGTTCGTGCCCATCTCGAGGACGAGGAAGTCCACCTCGCGCGGACAGTTGAGAATCGTCAGCGGCAGGCCCAGGTCGTTGTTGAAATTGCCCGCAGTAGCGTGCACCGCATAGCCGCCTGCGCGCAGAAAGGCGGCGGTGAGTTCCTTGACCGTGGTCTTGCCAGCCGAACCGGTGACGCCGACCACGATGGGGTCAATCTCCCGGAGATATTCGCGCGCCGCGTCCGCGAGCTCCTCGCGTCCGTCAATCACACCGGACGCGCCCTTGGCCAGCGCCATGGGGATGAAGTCGTGTCCGTCGGCCTTCTCCCCCTTGATCGCCACAAAAAGCATGCCTGGCTCCACCTTGCGGGAATCGAGGGTGGCGCCAGTAAACGAATGGAACCGGGTCATCGCGGCGCTCCCCCTCAGCAGACGCCGCGGGTGGAATTGCGGTAGAAGGCGACCAGGTCCTTCA
>JAZRXT010000065.1:0-15280 GCA_045600365.1 Kiritimatiellia bacterium
AGCGCCGCCGTGCAGCAGAGCGGCCAGTGCACGGTGGCGTAGCGCGTCTGACTCGGGTTTGGGCTCGAGAACTCGCGGCCCTCCTCGGGGGTGCCGATGCGGTTCGGCAGCTGGAAGTAGACTGACCGCATGAAGTCGCGCGCCACGCAGGCGGGACCGGCGTTGAAGAAACCGCGCTCCACCTGGTCGCCCCAGGCACCCTCGCCAAGACCGGCGAGCAGATTGATGCGCGTGTACAGTTCCGCCGCCACGTCGCACGTCTCGGTGCCGCGCACGGCACCTGCCCAGCCCCATTCCTCGTCGAGCATGGTGTATCCATACGGCTGGGTGCAGTAGCGGGCGAAGAAGGCGAACCAGCCGCGCTCGGCGGCAAGGAACTTCGCGTCGCCGGTGCGCTGCCAGGCGCGGAACACGGAAAGCAGACTCTCCTCGCAGATCACGCCGTGGCGCTCATTGGAGGAGATGTGCCAGCGGTGCATCTGCAGGCGCCGGAGGCCAAGCGTATCCGCAGTACGCGGCGGCACGGGACTCGCGTACTCCGAACCGGCGAGCTTCGCGCAGGCGATGTCGAGGCATTTCTCCAGGGCGGGCGAGCCGGTGATGCGGCAGGCATCGGTCAAACCGCTGACAAAAGTGGGGGTTGTCCCCATCCTCTCGGCCAGCGTCTCGTTGTTGTAGGCGTATTCGAGCGCGCGTTTCACGCGTGCGTCGCCTGTGGCGGCGTACCATGCGGAAAGTACCCGTTCGCTCATGCCGAGCACCCAGAACTGCCAGCCGCCGGGGCCGAACGCCTCCTCGACCTGGGCGGGATCGCGGCGGTCCATCCACCACAGGAAGCCAATGGAATTCGGATGCATATTGTCGAGCAGCGGATCGAGCCGCCGCTTCGCCATCGCCTGGAGCTCGGGATCGTCGAGCTGGAATGCAAGATGCACGAGACCGTCGAACCAGTAGGCGCCGCCCTCGCTGCTCCAGGAGCATTCCTCGCGGGTCTTGCCGGGAACGCCCCAGTTGAGGCACGCGCCGCGCGGTTTCCAGTCCACCGCCCAGGCGCGACGGAAATGGAGCGATATCTCATCCATGTGGCCGGTGAAGCCATTGCGGGCGGCGAATGCGCGGTCGCGCAGCCAGCCGGCGGGCTTGACCGCGCCCGGCCGGCAGGTGGCCATCTCCGACGCCACGGGGGCCGCCGAAACTGCCGCGACGAGTAAAAACCCGGCCATTGTCAACATTTCCGATTTCATCTTGACCTCCTAGTTTACGCGGTGAGAGAATTCGCAGCCGCAGTACGCCTGGCGGTAGAGGCCAAGCTCGGCGCTGCGCCTGAGCGAAAGCTTGAAGCCGTCGTGCTTCTTGAAGTTCTCCTCGAGGAGAGGCACGGTGGACGCGGCGGCGCTTCCGGCCGCGAACACGCGCTCCGACACCTTGTGGGGCGACACCGTGAGCGACGTCGTGAACGAATCGAATCCATTCGCCGCCGCAAACGCCGCGGCCCTTTCGAGATTGTAGCGGAAGCAGCGGTCGCACCGCCCCCCCTTCTCGGGCTCGTCCTCCAGGCCCTTCGCCACCTTTTCCAGCCAGTCGGCGTGGTCGTAGGGCTCCACCGCCAGGGCAACGCCGTCGGCGGCGGCAAGCTTCCGCGCCTGCTCGAGACGCCTATCGAACTCCTCGCGGGAGTCGATGTTCGAGTTGGCGAAGTAGAGAACAACACCGTGCCCCTGCTCGACGAGCCGGGGCACGCAGGCGGATGCACAGGGTCCACAGCAGCAGTGCAGGAGCACCTTCACGGGCACATCAGTAGTTGTTCACATTGGTGAGCAGAACGGTGTTGAGACTCTTCAGCACCGCGGAGATCAGGTCGTATGCCTGGTCGCGCTTGTTGGTGAGCGACTGGAGCTCGATCATGTCCTGCTGGTTCACGGAGTTGAGCGAATCCATCTTGTTGCCGATCTCGGACACCGCGGAATCGAGTTCGTCGGAGACGTACTGGATGCCGAGATCGGTGAGCAGCGTCGACCACGACGAGGTGGTGCGCTCGACCGACTCGCCGTTCACATAATAGTGCCACTTGCCGTCGGGGAAGTCCTCGGACGACGGGGTGGCGTTGAATTCGCCGTTCACCACGAACTGGCTCTGGATGTCGGTGAGCGCCTCGAGCGTGGTGGTGGTGCGGGAGTTCGCGGCCATCTTGTCGATGATCTGCTTCTCGTAGTCGGTGGCGATCTTCAGGCACACCGCCATCACCAGCTGGCCGATGGAGAGCTTCCGGCGGGTGACGCCGTCGGTGTCGTACACGCCGTCCACGGTGTACATGCTCGCGGTCAGCGGGTTGCCGGTGGTCTCGCTGATCATCGAGAGATCGAACTGAACGGTATCGATAGTGGTTATGGCCATGGTCTTTGTCCTTTAGCGAAGTCTGGCTGCGGTGGAGTTCATCGCGCTCGCGTAGTGCAGAATGGTCTGGGTCGAGAGGTTGTAGATCGTGTCGCGCCGGCTCACGCACGTCTGGAGGCTGATTGCCAGCCGGTCCGACACGGTGGCATAGTCCTCGAGCTTGGTCTTAAGCGCCTCGAAGGCGTTCATCATGTCGTTGTACGCCGCCACCGTGGCCGGCAGATCGGCCGTCACGCCGCACTTCTCCTTGAGGTACTTCTTGATCTCCGGCCAGTTGGTGCAGTCCGCCCCCAGCATGATGTCCTTGCCGTACTGCGAAAGGGTCTCCAGCATGTCGGCATTCGTGGTGATGCGGTTCATCAGCGTCACGCTCTCGTGTTCGAGCAGCGCCGCGCGCTTGAAGGAGAAGGCCATCATGAGCTGGGCGAAGGTGAGCTCGTCGACGCCATTGTAGGAATAGAGCTCGATCTTCTCGCACCCTTCGGGGGCGTAGCGGTTCAAGGCGATCGTGGTGGCGGTTATCGCGGTATCCATCGTCAACACCCCCGTCTCAGCCGATGTTCTTGATTGCGTTGCTGCGCGTCTCGCTGATGGAGTTCATCAGCGAGCTGGCGGTGGAGTAGCTCTCGTCGCGCTTGTCCACCAGCGACTGCAGACGGGTCATGTCGTTCTGGGCGTCGTTGTTGAGCCGATCGATCTTCGACTTCACCAGCTGCACCGCCTTCTCCACGTAAGCCTTGCTGATGTTGCCATTGCTGAGGTCAATCTTGCCGTCCTCCCACGATGGCATTCCGAGCTCCTTGAGAATCGCGCAGGTATCCGACTTGAGGTAGTAGCCGTAGTCGCCGCTCAGCTTGCTGCCCTGGTCGTCGCTCTTGAACGAGGTCTGGGCACCGGAGAGGTCCGACAGCGCATCGCCCAGCTTCTGCAGCCGCTCGTTGCGCTTGGTGACGACCTTCGAGAGCGGGTCGATTTCGCCCTCGACGGTGACGGCGCGGTTCTGCGCCACGTTCACCATCAGCGATTCGAAGTCGATCAAAACGCCGTTGAGCTTGTAGGTGTTCACCCGTACGCCCCAGAGCTCGCCGTAGCGTTCCTCGGCGACTGCTATCGATGTTATCTGGTCTGCCATGCCATTCCTCCTTAGGCCATGCCGATGTTGCGGATGGTGTTGTTGTAGGTGCCCTGGATCTTCTTCATCAGGGTCGCGGCGTTCGAATATGACTTGTCGCGCTTGGTGAACGCGCTCTGCAGCGAGGCGGTGGCCGACTGCAGAGCGTTGTCCTCCTTGTCGAGCGCAAGCTTCAGGGTGCTCTGCAGCTTCGAGGCATTCGGTTTCGACAGCTTTCCGTCGGTGGTGATGAAGGAGTAGTTGTCGACGCCGTAGAACTCGAGCGTAGCGCGGGCCGCCCTGAGGTCGGCGCCACCGCCCTCGCCGAGGTAGTTTGAATTGTCGTCCCACTTCTTGTCCGTGAGCAGCGCCACATGCTGCGCGATCGCCGCCATGGCCTTGCCGAGACGCTCGGTCTTGTCGATGCGGGCCCTGACGGCGGTGGCCATGGCGTCGCACTGCGCGTCCATCGACACCGCCCGCTTGAACGAGCTGCTGATGACGGCGGTGAGATAGTCCTGCCACTTGACGCCATCGACGGCATACGCCTTCTGGGCGGTTCCCAGAACCGAAAGGCCAAGATCGAGCTCTTCGACGTACATTTCCATCCCCCCCTTCGCTACGCCCTGATCGCGTTGCCCATGCTCTCCTTCTCGGCCTGCAGTATGCTGACGAGCAACTGCATGATCGCGGCAATGGTCTTGGTGATGCCCTCACGCATGTCGCGGAGCTCGTCGAGAACGGCGTCCATGCCCTCGCGCATGGCGGCATACTCCTTCGACTTCGCCTCCTGGTCGGAGTGAATCTGCTCGCGGGCGATCTGGGTGCCCTGCGCGAGAATGTTGACGAGGGCGTTCACCGACTGCAGAACCGTCATGAGATTGCGGGCAAACACGCTCCCGGCGGAATCTCCGAAATCTTTCATCGCCCTGTCATACATCATGCCGAGCTCCATGACCTTGGCCTTCAGATCCTCCAGCTGCGCCGGCTTCACGACGCCCGAATCCTCGGCCTTCTGATAGGCCTCGGCGAAGGCCTTCAGCTGCTTGATGTCGGTGACCAGCTGCTCGGCGTCCTGGATCTGTTGTTCGGTGGCATCACCACGGGTCTTCAACGCTTCGAGATTCTGCTCCGCCTTGTCGAGATTCGCCTGCACGCAGTCAAGATCCTTCTGGAGGGCCTTGCCATACGCCTCGCACGCCTCGTTATATTTCTTCTGGAGCGTGCCCACCTTGGTTTGAAGCCCCTCCACGGCCTCCTTGCCGCTCTTGACCTCGGCCTCAAGCTGCTGGACCTCCGTTTCCAGACGGGCGATTTCGCCGGTACGCTGCTCAATGCCAGTCCTGAGCTGGACATTCTCATCGGTCTTCGCCTGGATGGACTGATCAATGCCCCCGATCTCTCCTTCGAGCTTCGTGATCTCGGCCCTGAGCCCGTCGGCCTTCGACTTGAGCTCGGCATATTCCGGACTCGGGTCGAGGGGATGGGACTTGTTCATCTCCTCCTGCACTCCGCGCAGTTCTGCCCGCTTCTGCTCGAGCGTCGTCTCCTTGCCCTGCTTTTCGGCGTTGAGACGCCCGATTTCGGCTTCATTGGCCGTGATCTTGTCCTGGTCGGTGACCTGCCTGTCCTTGAGACCGTTAAGCTCCTCGGTCTTCTGATCAAGCTTGATCTGCTCTTCGGAATGTTCGAGCGTCTTCTGCTCGAGGTCATGCTTCGCCTGGTCGAGCTCGGTCTTGGCCTCCGTCACATCCTTCTTGGCCTTGTCGGTCTCCGCGAAGTAGGTCTTGCGGGTGGCGTCGTCAAGCTTGGAAAGCGGATCGTTGGGATCGCTCTGCTTGTTGGCGGCGACGGTGGCATCGTCGCCCTGGGCACGGCCGGCTGGAACGTCCACGCCTTCAGCGGACTTGATTTCGCGAGGGGCATCGCCATTCTTCGGCAGCTTGTCTGCGGCCGTTATGGCATCCGCAGAGAGCCCGGCGTGCTTTGATTCGCCCGTCTGCGCGATCTCAAGCTCTTCCTTCTGCGCCATGAAGTTTGCGCGGGCTGCGTCGACTCCGCTTTCGGTCTTCGCGGTCGACTGCGCCTTGATGCCATACACGGTGAAGCCGAACGACACGACGGAAACCGCCGCCTGCACACCCAGCGACACGGCACCGATGATGGTGCTCAGGCGCTGCGTGCTTTCGATGTTCTCCATTTCGCTCAGCAGGTTCGCGGACTTCTGCAGGTGCGTCTGCGCGAGGATCAGACCGTTCATCTCGCGCTGCTTCTGCTGCACCTGCAGCAGGAGCAGCATGAGCTTGAAGATGTCGAACAGCATCTTGGCCGCCTTCGTGGCGATTTCGGTGCGCACCTCGGGGGTGATTTCACCCACTCCCTTGGCGGCGAGATCCTGGAGCTTGTCATTAAGCGAGTTCATCGCGTCCACGATGGCGTCGGGATCGATGTCCGCCGCGTCGAGGTCGGGGAACGAGACCTGGAAGGAACCGATCTCCACCCCTCCCTTCGTCATCGAGATCCGGAAGAATCCGTCCTCGCCCTTCTGCGAAACGGCGGTGACGCCGGAAGTGTTCTCGTTGAAGGTCTTGATCAGGTTCTGAAGCGCATCGGCGTTCAGGTTGTTGATTGCAATTGGCATTTTCGCGTTCCTTTCTCCGGTGCGTCAGACCGCCGGCTGGGAATTCATGAGGATTTCGTTGGAGTTGCGGTTGCCGGCGTCGAGAATGTCGAAGATGACGTTGAACAGATCAGCAAGCTGCTGTAGCAGCGCCTGAAGCATTTCCTCGAGGTCTTCGATCCGCTTGTTGATCATCTCGAGCATCGCCTGCAGCATCTTGGCCTTGGCGCTGGTCCTCGCCGCATCACGGGCAAGCAGCAGCAGCTCGATGCCGAAGCCCTGCGAGATCCCACTACCGATGAAGGAGAGCCCCTGGAGGATGTACTGGGTTATCTGCAGCGCCACCGACACCGTGTGCTTCGCCGCCTGCACCGTGGCGAGCGCGGCCTTGTAGACAGCGCTTTCAACGTCCTGGCACGTCTTGAGGATGTTGAGCGCCTCCTTGACGGCCTTGGCGGTCTTGAACGCATTGACGGCGGAACCAATACCGCCCACGAGGCCAACGACCGCGACGACGGCGCTGGCCACTCCCCAGGCGATCGCCCAGTTCTTCTGCGCCTTGTTCTTCGCATCGGTCTCGGAGAGGCTGGGGTCGTCCTTCATGTAGCGCTCGGCCATGTCCCTGATCGCCTTCTCGGTCGTACCGGTTGCGTCCAGGATGTTGGTGGTCAGGCTCATCGCCGCGCCGACGCAGGACGCGACGCACGCCACGATGGCGAATGCGCCCGGCGAGGCGGCGCCGGCGGTGGCGACGGTGGTAACGACCGCGGCAACGATCGTCAACGCGCAGAGGAACCATCCGAGGATCTTGTTGCGTTTCTCCTTCTTGGTCTGCTCAACCGCCTTGTCGATGGCTTCGTTGATCTTCTTCATCGTCAGCTCCTGCTCGGCCTCGGCCTTGGCGAGCTGGCTCTTGATGGCCACCTGGGCGGTTCTCGCCTGCTGGAGCAGGCTGGACGTCCTGAGGTAGGCCACCAGACTGACCAGGGCCGCCTCGTCCATGAAATCGGCCTCGTCGAGTTCGGGAATCTCGAGGATGCGCTTGTCACCCACGTTCGACTTCGTGCCCACGGTGCCGTCCACGTTGACACTGCGCCCGCTGAGAATCGCGACGATCTGGGAAACGCGGTCAGCCACCTGCGCCTCAATGCCGCGCTGGTCAGCGGCAATCCGGTCCGCCGCCGTGGCGACGAGATTAGGATCCACCATCTGGGGATTGTTGTTCACGGAAAGGCTCATCTCACGCCTCCTTTGCGGTATCCACCTTGTCGCGGATGTTCTTGACCAGCGCGAGCAGATTCTGCGCCTTGGCACGGTATTCGTCGTTCTTGCCCTCGCCGGCGGGACAGTACTCGAGCAGGGTGAGCGCGCCCGACTCGGCGTTCTCGAGATCCCCGAGCTGGAGGTAGCACTCGGCGGCATAGTAGTGCGGCTTGGGATTGTGGAGATCGAGCATCATGGCACAGGCGTAGTTCTTGATCGCCGCCTCGTAGTTCTTGGCGAGCTGACGCACCGCGCCCAGCGCAATCTGGTACTTCTGACTGGTGTGCTGCATGAGGCAGAGGAACTCGAACACCTTGGTCGCGTCCTCGATGTTGCCGGTGAGATAGTAGGTGCGGCCTACGTTGTACACCGATTCGAGCTCCTCGCGGGTGATGCCCTTCTGATCGGCCAGGGTGGTAACGCTACCAAGGAACTCGACCGTCTTCTTGAGCAATTCGTCGCGGAGTTTTTCACTGTCCACTTCGTTGATGTTCTCGTTCATGTTGTCTTCTCCTTTTGCCCAGTATACGCACCAGGTCTAGCATTGGTTACCACTAAAATCAGAAAATTATCCCGCCAGCCACCCGACCGACGGCATTCTCCAAAGGAAAACAGGAGTATTTTACCAAAAATTTAATGAAAAAGCGAGAAAAAACGAAGGTGTTTGAACAATTGCTCAGCGGATTCCCAGCACCTTGTGCATCTGGATGGAGAGGCACCAGGGCGGCATGAGATCGCTGGATATGTGGTTGACCCTGTCCAGCAGGGTGAGCGCACGGCGATAGTGGATTCTCCCGTGCTTCTCCAGCGGGGAGATGTAGTACCGCTCCGCCGCAATGCGATCGCGCATCGTGCGGCAGAAGGATGCAATCTCGTCGGTGGTGGCAACGATGCGCACCTCGTTCGCCCGCCTCAGCATCCGGTCTTCCATGTAGCGGTTCAGATACTCCGCCTTGGGCGAAACCGCGATGTAGTCGTAGAGCTCCGGCCGCGTCGGCGCAATCACCCCGTTCGTCTCGAGCGCCAGCCAGCAGCCCTCGTTCCTGAGCGCCTCCAGGAGATTGTCAATCCCCTCCTGGATCGTCGGCTCACCGCCGGTGATGATGACGCTCTTGCGTTTCGCCTTCTTCACCTCGGCGACAATGGTCGACACGCTCATGCGCAGCTTCTCGTTGCGATGGGTGTCGCACCACGGACAGGCAAGATTGCACCCCGCAAAGCGGATGAAAGTGCAGGGACGGCCGGTGTTCGCGCCCTCCCCCTGGAGCGACTGGAAAATCGCATGGATTGAATAGCTGGCCTTCATTCGCTGTACTCCGCGCAGGAATCGGGCGTCTCCCACACCTTCACCGAACCAAGACCGGGCACGAGCGGACGCAGCAAGCCGAAGAAGTGCCGCGCCAGGTTCTCCGCCGTCGACCGGAAGGGAAGCGCCGCCACCCGCATGCCGTTCTTCTTCAGCACTCCCGCGATCTCGACTTCGCCCCCCGAACTCTCGTCGTAGATGAACGAATGGTCGAAGCGGTCGAGGATGCACTCCCCCACCACCCGCTTGAGATCCTTGAAATCAATAACCATGTCGCCGGCGTCAGCGGGGGCCTGACGGACCTGCACGTCCACCCGGTAGGTGTGGCCATGCAGATTCCGGCACTGCCCCGGATGGTCGGTTAACACATGGGCTGCGTCGAAGCGCACCGTCTTAGTCACACTGAGCATTGGCTTCCCTCCATTCCTTGCCCCGGCTTTCGCGTCGGCATATTCCCTCCCTCGGCTCTTCCTCGGGCGCGATGCGCAGGGGCTCGAGCGGACGCTCCTGCGGGTCGGCGAGCGCACGCCAGGCGGCGGCGTAGACCGGCAGACCCTGCGAGCGAAACATGGTCTCAAACTCCGTCCACTCCTCCTGGCCGCGCTCCATCGGCGCGATGCGCTCGAATCTGCAATCGGCTGCAAAGCACTCCTCCACGACGTGGAAGTACTCCTCGTGGTCGGTTGCGAACTGGATGTCGGCACCGATCGCAAGGCGCTTCCAGAGCGCGTTCAGGAAGACTGGTCCGAACAAGCGATGCGAGTGGTGCTTCTTCTTCGGCCAGGGATCGGGGAAGAACACGTAGACGCGACGTAGGCCATGCTCGGGCAGCAGATAGTGGAACGTGTAGAGCGCCTCGAGCCGCAGCACATGGGCGTTCGAAAGCCCAAGCCGCGCCGTCTTGCGATCGAACACGTGAACCCGCTCCAGCATTCGTTCGATGCCCAGGTACGTGCATCCTGGATCCCGTGCGGCACGGCCAGTGAGGAAGCGTCCGCGCCCACAGCCGACCTCCACCTCGATCGGCCCCGCGCCCAGATCCAGCGGGCGGCAGACATCGTCGATTCTCAGGATCATATTCCCTTCCTCAGGGCTTCACGGTGACACGGCAGGATTCGCCGCGGGCGCGAATGGCCGGCTCGTACATCGCCTCGACGGACGCCCCCGGCAGCACAAACTCGCCGGAGCTGACGGCGCGCACCTGGTAGTGGAATACGTGGGTCTTCCCGTCCGGCGCGGCCGAGAACTTCTTCGAATAGAGGAACAGGCGGTCGTCGCGGATGTCGGCGCGCAGCCACCAGCTGGAATCGGCACCCTTGAGATCCAGCATCTCCAGCGTGTCGTTCCGCGCCCAGTCCGCCTCGAAGCACGCCGGCAGCAGGTCCTCGATGACGAGGTCGGAATAATCGCGCTTCTCCGATGCCTTGAGCCGCAGCTCAACGATGATGGCATCGCCGCGGGAGACCGCTCCGAGGTCGACCTGCTTCCCGTCGAGGTAGAAGAACCTGCGCTCGATGGAGACACCGTCAGCGCAAGGCCTGACCTCCTCCATTGCAGGCAGCGCGAGCCGCGACCAGGCCAGGAAGGCGTCAGCCGCGCCCTTGTTCACGAGCTTGAGCGTACCGCCGCCCACATAGCGGCGCACGTGCTTGAGGGCGAGCGGCTCGGCGCGTCCGTCCGCGCCCACGAGCGCCACCTCGGGGCGTCCGGACGGCGCCGGGCGCGAGCGGTAGTACGTGGCGAGCGCCAGCAGGGCGTGGGCGTTCTCGGCCGTAGTGCCCCAATGCGACGTCGACTTGTCGCGACGATCGCCGATGTACTTGACGAGAGCGGGAATGCGCACGTCGGCAGGGTCGGTCTCGAGCAGCATCAGCAGCGCGAATGACGCCACCTTCACCGAGGACGGCGCGAACGCCTCGAGTAGCGCGCCGGCGCGCTCGCGATCGCCCACCTTCGCGAAGGCGCGCGCAAGGCGCACGCGGTCGAGCGGCGAGAGCTTGGCGCGCGCGTCGTACCAGTGCAGCATGCGGTCGCGGTCGGGACGCGCAACGAGCGCCAGGTTGTGGCAGGCGTAGACCGACACCACCTCGTTGGTGCTGGCCGCCTTGCGGCGCATCATGTTCAGGCATCTGTTCATCTGCGAGGACGGGATGGAATACCCGGCCGCCTTCGCCTCGATCAGGAACTGAGCCGCCCAGAACGTCACCTCGGGATCCCATGGCGGCATGTTGACGTCGGGCCACATGGTGAAATCGTTTTCGTGCATCATCGAAAGCACGCGCCGAACGCCCTCGGCCACGACGTCCTTCGCATCGTCCGCCGCGCTGGTGCGCGCCGACGGCAGCGTGTTCAGGAAGCCCCCCGCCGCCACCAGCGGGAAGACGCGCGAAACGGTCTGCTCGAGGCAGCCGTGGGGATAGGCAACCAGCCATTCGAGCGCGGATGCGAGTTCGGCGAGCGGACTGGACGAGACCGCGAACGCCCTCACTGCGGCATCGGGACACAAACCACCCTCGTTCGCGAACTCCTTCTCCTCCCCTGGATGCAGCTCCACCACTCCTGCGGTCTTGACCCACGGCACCGCAGGCCGCACGGGGAGCTTGATTTCCGCCCGATGCTTCTCGCCGAAGCCCTCCGACACGAAGATGATCGTCGCCTCGCCGGGTTCGGCGGCGGCAACAACCGGAATGGTCAGCGTGCGGGAGTCGCCATTTCCGAGTTCGATCTCGCCATGCACTGGGCCGGAGAGCGCGGCGGAGCCCGAGACCATCACGTCGTAGGCGATGCGCCCCTTGCGTCCGCTGCAGTTGGTGAGCGGCAGCACCGCGTCGAACCGGTCGCCGGGAGCGGCGAAGCGGGGAGCATCCGGCTGCATGACCACGGCAGGCTGCACCTTCGCGTGCACGGAGTCAGCGCCAACCGCCCGGCGGTTCGCCGCCACGGCGGTAACGCGCACCTCGCCCACGAACTCGGGCAGAGTGAAGCTGGTCGTGCCCACGCCGTCCTTCAGCGGCACCTCGCAGTTCCAGAGCGAGAGCGGACGGAACCGCCGCGACGGCATCGGGCTGAGCCGGCGGAACAGGTCGCCGTCGGCGCCGCCACCGGTCTTCACTCCTGAACGGCGCAGCGAATCCGGATCTAGCACCGGCAGCAGATGGTCGTAGATGTCGAAGAACGGATGATACGACTCGCGCGATCTGCCAAACCATCCAATCGGATCAGGCTCCGGCTCGTTGGTGAGCATGTGGATGCCCTCGTCGGTCAGAGTCACCAGCGCGATCTCGCCCACGGCCGCCGCGGACCTGGCGTCGATCTTGACGTCCACCGTGGCACCGCCCTCCGCCGCACACTTCACATTGGCCGCGACTTCGACCTTCAATGCGGAATCGGGCGTGGCACACCGGAGCGCCAGCACCCCGCGGGCACGATTGGTTACATGACGCGGCTTGCCGACCGCGGCCTGGACCACCGAGACGCACACGTCGACGCTCGGTGCCCACTGCGCAGTCACCGGTTCGAGCTCGATCTCGCTGGTGGCGTTGGTCAGCGTCATCACCTGCGAATAGACCAGGTCGTCGCGCAGCACCGTGACGAGCGCGAGCCCCGCAAAGGGAGATCTGATGGTCAGGCGCGGACGATCCCCCGGATGGTAGATTTCGCGGTCGCACGCCATCGTGATGCTCGCGGGATTGTCCAGGTCGGCAGTGGTCTCGGCCTCGTCCGCGCCACAGACGCGGTAGACCACTCCCAGCGACGCACCCGACGCCTCGTCGGCAACCTTAAGCACGTATTCGCCGGTGACGTCGCACGGAACTTCGACGACGCCGGATCCATTGGCGGCGAACTTCACCTTGAGGTCCGAAACGACCGGCACGCGAATGAGATCGGTTTTCCATTCATGGAATCCATTTTCGTTGCGCTTGAGGCCGTATACGCGGTCAATGCGCAGGATGCTGGCATCGAGCTCGCGCTCGCCACGATACGGAACTCCCTGGTGATCGACGAGCGCCAGGCGCACCTTGCGCGATCCTGACGAAAGGCGCACCACCTTGGGCAGCATGGCACCGATGTAGAACGGATAGAGATGAAGCGTCGAGGAACCACGGGCCGAAGCGCATCTTCCACCCTCCTCGAAGACGGATCCCTGGACGGTCAGCTTGACCGCCGCCGACGGCCTTACATTTTTCGGAATGGTGACGGCGAATTCGGTCTTTCCAGCGGTGTCAAGGCGCTGTTTGTCAAGGTGCGTGAAATTCGGCATCACGCACCTGTCGCCATCGCCGAATCGGAACGCCTCCCAGCCGCGGGGCGTGAACGCGGCGTCCTCCAGCCGGTAGGCGCCTTCGGCAATCAGACCGCGCGCCGGCGCGCCGAAGAGATGCTCGGCCTCGACGGCGAACTTGAGCTCGTTCGTGGTCGCTCCGTCAGGCGGCGGCGAAACCTTGACGCGGATCTGCGGCGGTACGAACTCCTCGATCTTCACCTTGCGCTCGCCTATCGTCAGCAGGTCACGCCCAGGTATGCACACCTCGAACTTCCACCATCCACCGGGCTGGTCGTCAGGCACGGTGAAGTCACTGACCGCGATGCGACCGAACCTGTCCGTCTTGCGCGTGACCTTGCGGAACTCCTTGCCCTCGGGATCATACTGGACAATGGTGACTGGGAACGGCTTCGGCGCATTTCCCTTCCCATCACGTACCAGGGCGTGCAGGAGAATGTCCTCGCCGTGGCGGTAGATTCCGCGGTCGGTCCAGACAAACGCCTCGCTGCCGTCGCTGGGGACAAAGGACGCACGATCACCCCCCTTCGGATTTTCGTCGAGGCCGAGCCCCGACATGGCAAGGAACGAGACGTCAGAACCGTCGTTCGACTCCGCGACCACCGCGAACGGCGAGATCGGCCCCGCGAACTCGCAGCAGCACCAGCCGTCGGCATCGGTCACGCCTTCACTCAGCACCAGATTGTTGGAACCGTAGACGCTCACCTTGATATCGGCAAGAGCCGTGCCACGAACGAGCGACGTCGCCCACACGTACACGTTGTTTCCGATTTTGCGCACAGAAAGGCCGATGTCGGTGACGCAGACGAGACGCCAATTGAGACTCCAGTTCGACTCGCCCTTCTCTCCCGCGCCCACAAGATAGACACCGTTCTGCGCTGTCTTCGGCGTCACCAGAATCGGGCTTGTCGCCTCGGTGTCGACCGGCGCCATGACGCGGACCGTGCGTTCCAGGTGCGGCGCATTGGCAAGTTCAATGGTACGGTGCGTGTCGGCACTGCCGCCGTAGTAGCAAGCGTACTCTTCGTTCTCGCGGGCGAGCATCTGGACAATGTTCCGGGGCATGACATTCCGCACCGAATACTCGAGATTGGTCACGTTGACCGACTTGACCGCGATCATGCGGCTGCCGGTGGACGGCAGATATCTGCCCTCGGCGGCAAACTCGACCGACTTCCGCCTATGCCCGGTCTTGAACGTGCGGCGGAACTCCTTGGCCAGCGTGCGTCCCTTGACATCGGGCAGTCCACTGCGCACCGTCACCGTGTATTCGGTACATGGCTTGAGGGTACACGCAATTTTGCAATCGTGCTGCCAATACCACCAATCGAACGTCCTCGGTCCGGGGTCGGGCGAGATTTTCACGTACTCGTTTATCACCGACAAGTCCGGACGGGTGGAGAACTCAATGGAAATGCGGGAGAGATCGCTGTTTGAAACATTGGCCACCAGGAATGGAGGTTCTTCCTTCTCCTTTCCGGCCGGCTGTTCCTGTGGTACGGGTGGTGGAGCCGACTTCGTCTCGGTCACCGGAGCGGGCTTCGGTACGGCGGCCGGCTGCGAAGCCGTCGCTTCCGCATTGGTGGCGGCAATGTCCTTCGCGGCGCGGTCAATCTCGTCCAGCTGCAGGATCGGGCGCACGTCGCCGGTGCGGGCGGAGTCGTCGATCGGCTCGCGCTTGCCATCGTCGCAGCCGCAGAGCGAAGCCGCCATGATGAGGACAGCGAATATTCTGGCGGAGGGAGAAAGCATAACCTTGTGCATTGTGTTTTCCATGTATGGCATTTGTTTTGGGCGTCAGAAGAAGATCTTGGCGAAGGCGAGCAGCCCCTGTTTCCAGGGCACGCGGTGGGATACGCCGGTCTTGCCGGCGAATTCGTGGAGGTGTTCGACGTACCAGTCGTAGTTGCGCACCAGTGCGTCCTTGTTGGAGTACTTGGGCGCAAAGCCGAGCCGCTCCACGGCGCGGTCGATCGAGACGAAGCTGTCGGTGGAGGCGGTCTCGTATACCCAGGGGTACAGCGGCGAGAGGTGGAGCTTTTCGAGCACGCGCAGGATGGCGACGATCGGCTTCACCGGCGTACCGCGGATCTTCTTGCCGTGGCCGGCGCGGTCGAGCACGGCCTGGTAGTCCTCGCGCATGGTGGTGAACTCGCTCGCACCGATGTTGAATTCCGTGTTCACCTTCTCGTCCTCAAGCGTCATCGCCAGGCGTATCGCCTCGCAGAGGTCGGCCACGTCCATCAGCTGGTAGCGGTTGTTGCCGCTGCCGATCATGGGGAAGCCATGGCCGGTGTAGGCCCA
>JAZRXT010000066.1:0-16903 GCA_045600365.1 Kiritimatiellia bacterium
GCTCCGCCTCGTAGTAGGACGGACGGCGCACGCGGCCGAGATGGCGGCGGACCTCCCTGCGGATGAACCAGAAGGCGAGGCTCGCGCCGCCCACGACGAGGTAGACCATGAGCATGTCGCCGACCCGTGCGCCGGGATGTACCCCGCGTTCGCGCTGCCAGTTCCTGAACGTGCGCGGGGTGTGGCCGATCGAATGGCCCGAGCGGCGGGCTTCGCGCCAGAAGCCGCGACGGTACTCATCCGAGTCGAGGCCGAGTACGTCCTGCACGAACCACTCGAAGAACGGTTTCGCGTCCGCGGCGGCGTGTGTGTCCACGACCGCGCACGGTTCCTCCGCTGACGGGGCGAGCGCGTGGCCATGGGCGACGAGGCGGTTTCTGATTCTGTGGTTCATCGGGCAATGCTATGGTTCATCTGGTAATCCTGTGGTTCGACGGATAACAGTATAGCAGGTTCGAGTGGAAAGTTCAAGCAGAAAGTTTGATTTTATTTAGGAACAATTGAAGTATGGGTGGAAGAGTGAATCGAGATTGCGTGGCAAGACTGGATTGGTATGTAGCAAAACCGCAATGGACAGGCAGTGATGTAACACGGACAGGAATAGGTAGGAATAGGTGGGGTTAAAGATGGGGCTGGCGGGGGTATAGGGTTGGGTTGTCGAACGACACATTCACCGTATCTGGTGGGAGGAACAATGTGTTCTATTACTCGGTTGCGCCAAGGGGATAGGCAATTGATAATGGCGGTAGAAGGACCATATCCACTTGCGCTCGGCGAAATGGCAGGGGGAATATCGCCCCTAATGCCTATTGTCCAACACCTGACCTTGGCGCGGCTCCTCGCGCCGACGATGGCGCACCGTGGATCGAGAAAATCGCATCGGATGGTCGCAAGGACGAAATCTTCACGCTGGACTGCAGTCACGCACTCAGCAACATCAGCAAGGGCTGCGATGTCCTCGCGGCGAACGCGAAGGTCACTTACCAGAAGACGAGGAGACGGATGCTCGAGCACGACATCGAACGGGAGAAGAAATGTCTGAAGAGCAAATACAATGTGCATTTCACGAAGGAAGAGTTGTGAACAGACGCGCGGAGCGTGCAATCAAAGCACGCGGAGCGGAACGCGGCTGTTTGCAACTCTTCAACCTACATCGCCTTCAGAAAGGAACTCACCAATGAGAATTTTAAGCGCAATTCCAATGCGTCTCGTTAGAGGCGTCAAAAAGGTGGTTCAGAGTACTTGCAATTCACCGTGATGAGCGCGATTGTCAATACTACTCTTTACAAGAGCGTCTTCGCGTAGTCGGCGCAGGTCATGGTTGCTGCGCCTAGAGACTGCGCCTCGCGGACGAAATCACGATCGTCGGTAACGACGACAACCGGGCCGGCAATACCGGACAACCGACGCATCCGCAGATAGTCACACGCCATGCGATCAGCCCGGTGCGCACCCTCGCCGCCAGTCCAGGAAACCGTCATTCGCTCCTCGTTCCGGCCAGCGGCACGAGCTCCATCGAAGAGCACCCACGCATATTCATCTACATGGGCCGCCAGCCGACGCCGAACAAGCTCCAGCAGACCTTCCGGTGTCCTTCCGCCTCCAGTGCGCACAAGTTCCCCGGTGGCGGCAAGTCCACCCGCCCCCAGAATGGCATTCCATCCGTCGACAATCACGAATGTGCCGCCCGGGGGGATGGCCGCGGCATCCAGCGCCGCCTTGAGCGCCAGATCGAAGTGGGCACGCAGCGACCTTGCCGCCGCGCGCTCACGCCCCAGATCCTCGCGCAATCGCGCGTTCTCCGCCTTCAGCTCGCGGACGTGCGCGACGCGCGAATCGGCAAACAGCTGCTGGGAGGTCAGAACTCCTCCTTGACCTCGCCACTCCTAAGACGCCTGAAATAGTCGTGCGTGGTGCGCGCCACAACCGGCGAGAGCAGCACCAGCGCCACCAGGTTCGGGAACGCCATCAGACCATTGAAGGTGTCGGCGATGCCCCACACCACCGAGACGGTGAGATACGGTCCCACGAACACCACGAGCACATAGAGCAGACGGTAGGCCTTGACAGCCCACTGGCGTTTGGTGCCCACGAGGTATTCGAGGCAGCGCTCGGAATAGTAGTCCCAGCCCAGGATGGTGGTGAAGGCGAAGAACGTGAGAGCCGTCATCAGGAAGAACGAGGCAATGACGCCGGAATTCGGCCCGAGGAACGACAGTCCGCGGCTGAATGCCTCGATCGTGATGTCCACGCCCTTGAGCCCAAGCGAGGGTTCCCAGGCCCCGGTGACCACGATAGCCAGACCTGTCATCGTGCAGATGACGATCGTGTCGATGAAGGTTCCAGTCATGCACACCAGACCCTGGCGCACCGGCTCGTTGGTCTTGGCCGCCGCGGCTGCGATAGGCGCCGAGCCGAGACCTGCCTCGTTCGAGAAGATGCCGCGCGCAATGCCCTTCTGCATCGCGATGAAGATCGTGCCGACCACGCCACCGGTGAAGGCGGACGGATTGAAGGCGGCACGGACGATCAGCTCAACCGCCTCAGTGACCTTGGAGAGGTTGCCGATGAGCAGAAACGCAATGATCAGCACGTAGAAGATCGCCATGAAGGGAACGACAACCATGGACACCTTCGCAATGCGCTGCAGGCCGCCAATCACCACCAGACCAACGCAGACGGTCACGATCACGCCGGCAATGACCACCGGGATGGAATAGGTGGTACCGAAAAGCTGCAGACCAGTCGCCATGTCGGCGGGATTGAAATGCGGATCGAAGAAGCGCTGCACCGCCGAGGTGATTCCGTGAATCTGGGTGATGGTGCCAATGCCCATGATACCGGCGAGCGTACCGAAAATTGCAAACGCAATCGCCAGCGGCTTCCATTTCGCCCCCAGGCCCTTCTCGATGTAGTAGAACGGGCCACCCAGCGTGCGGCCATCGGGCGTGATTTCACGATACTTCACCGCCAGCATACCCTCGGCGTACTTGGTGGCCATGCCAAAGAACGCAGCCACCTCCATCCAGAAGAGGGCTCCTGGGCCGCCAGTGCCAATCGCCGTCGCAACGCCAACGATGTTACCGGTGCCGATCGTGGCCGAAAGCGCGGTGCAGAGAGCGCCGAACTGGCTCACCTCGCCGTCAATGCCATCACCGGTCTCGGGATGGAACATGAGACGGAACGCCCGCCCCAGGTTGAAGATGTGATTGAAACGCAAAACGCACGTGAGCAACAGGCCGGTCACCAGAATAGAGGCGATCAGCGGCACGCCCCACACGTACCCGTCCACCTTGTCCACCCAGGCGGTAAACGCATCGAGCCAGCCCGATGTCGCCTCCACGGTAGCCGCCACGTCGGCATTCTGCGCCGCCTCAGGTAGGTTCGCAACCACCTTCAGCGCGGTACTAACTGCATTTGTCATGTTGTCTTTTCCTTTCCATTCTGTCCGGTGAAAATCGTCTGGACCTGCTCAGCGCGCCAGATCCGTCCAATCGTAGTGCCGATACGCTCCGTGCACGACATCGGCGAAACGGTACGGCAGCAGCTCGTTCTTCAGCAACTCCCCCCAGCTCGCCGGCGCATTCCTCATCGCGTAAGAGGCAAAGCACTGTCTACGTACAAAGTACGCATGCGCAGCCGGGATGGCGGCACGACCCTCAGCCTCGAGCGCAAACTGACGCCGACTGCCAATTTCCCGGCCGGCCACGTCGAGCGCCACCAGCAGATCCTCGGCACGCTTGCCAACCATCGACTCCCCCAGCCACTCCATCATAGTGGCGGTCATCTCGTCGGAGGACGGGCAACCGTAGAAGCGTCCGTCGCGCGTCTCGCCATGACGGCGGAAGTCCCTGCCGGTTCGCCCAAAGGCACGAAGTTCCGCCACCGCCACGGCGCGGCCCTCCGCCAGCGCCGAATCCACGCGCGAGGTCAGACTCGTTGCCTGGAGCGTATCCGAAACCAGCAGCAGCGGATCAACGTCCGCCGCCTTGACCGGCTTGAACACGTAGAGCGTAATCGGAGTGCCGTCGGTGCGATAGAGGGTGGAGACGACCGCCTTCGCCGAACCGAGATCGGTCTCACGACGATCGAGGACGTCGTGCCCCAGGCACTCGGTGGTGATTCCGGCAACGCGCGCCACCGTGGCCACATCGACCGTGCCACGGGACTTGATGCAGCTGGACGCCTCGTCGCGCATGATGTCGTAGACGGTACGCTCTTCCGGCAAATCGATGACATGCCCAGTCTCGGTAACGAGATTGTCCTTCTCGCGGAAAGCGCCGAAGTCGACCGCAGGATCGTCGTAGCTGAAGCCGAAGTTGATCTTCTGGGCCTCGACGGCATTGTACCCCTGCCAAGCGTTCTCGCCCTTCAGCCACTTGCGAAACCAGCGGAACTCAGCCTGCTGGGAACTTTCCGGCCAGAGATGCGGGCCAGAGGCGTCGATAAACTCGAAGGCCTCGGCACGGCCGAGCGCGGCGAAGGCCACGCGTGCGCGGTCGCGGGTGTCGGTTGCTCCCATGAACGGGAAGAAGTCGGCATGGGTGGTGAGCGGCATCTCGGCGCAACGGTCGGCGCGCAACATCAGAATGCCAAGATGGTTGAGGCCGAACGCGAGCTGTCCGAAGAACTTCTGCTCAGCGTCTTGAGGCCCGCAGAGGTAGGCAAGCTCGCGCATGGAGGTGATGAACCCGGAAGGACATGCGGCTACAACGCGATCATCAAGAGCCATGAGATAGGACGACTCGGTGCCACCACCGGAATGGCCGGTGACGGCAATCTTGGTACGATCGACGTCGGGGCGGGCGCAAAGCATGTCGATCGTCCGTATCCCGTCCCAGATGCGGAACTGGCCGCAGTTCCAGCCCAAAAGCATTGCGCGGTAGCCAACATTGTTGTGGCCGGTCACGGTCATGGACGTGCGCCAGTGCTTGTCGCGGCGCTGGTGGCGCTCACCCTGGTCGATCGGATCGTAGATGGCCACCACGAAGCCGTTCTTGGCGCCGATCACGCCTGGGCGCTGGTAGTTGCGGGTCATCTTGCCCTCGAAGGAGTGTCCGCACGCGACGGCCACGGCGGGATACGGCGCCTTGAACTTCGCGTCCTCCGGCACGTACACCGTGGCGGTCACGTGATGGTTGGGGCGGGCCTCGAACATCGTCTTCTCAACCCGGTAGCCATCGCGGTGAAACACGCCCGTCACTTTCACGTTCAACGGGCAGCGCTCGGGGAAGCCCCCCATGGAATCGATCCACGCCTGGCGCGTGGCGGACTGCTTGCGCTTGAATGCGGCGGCGTCACGAGCCGCCTCCAGCCATTCGGCGTCGACAGCGCGATCGCGCTCCATGGCCCGATTCATCACCGCATCGTGCACTTCGGTGTAGGCGCCGTGCTCGCGGTCGTTGCCCTGGAGCTGGCGATATCCGCCAAGGACATCTGCCACGCCAAGAGCCGCGGCTAAAATGGTCATTGTCATCATTTGGATTCTCCTTGTGAAAATTTCACCGCCTGGCCAGTGGGCCCGAAATAGACGGCACGCGAAAGATCAGGCAGCATTCTCACGCGCTGTCCGGCGCGGAAGCCGACATTGCCCGAGAGCCGGGCGATCATCGCGATCCCGCGCCGGTCAAGCGTCGCATGCACGATGGTCTCGGCGCCCAGCGGCTCCACCAGCTCGACGACGGCCGGGAAGCCGGCGTCACCGGTGGCGTTCTCCTCGGGAATCACCCGCACGCTTTCCGGGCGCACGCCAACCGTCATCCCGAGATCGGCAACGCCCGGCGGCAGCAGGTTCATGGGCGGGGTGCCGATGAACGAGGCGGTGAAGGTGTCGGCCGGGCGCTCGTAGACCTCCATCGGCGAGGCAACCTGGCGAATGCATCCTCCGTTCATCACCACAATGCGCGTGCCCATCGTCATCGCCTCCACCTGGTCGTGCGTGACGTAGATCATGGTGGCGCCGAGTGAGCGGTGGAGGCGCGAGATCTCGGCGCGCATCTCGACGCGCATCCGCGCATCGAGATTGGAAAGCGGCTCGTCGAAGAGGAACACCGCGGGACGGCGCACGATCGCGCGTCCCAGCGCCACGCGCTGGCGCTGTCCGCCGGAAAGCGCCTTGGGGAGGCGGTCGAGGTAGGGCCCGAGGCCAAGCGTCTCAGCCGCCGCGTCCACACGCCGGGCAATCTCGTCCTTCGGAGCGTGGCGAAGCCGCAGCGCGAAGCTCATGTTCTCGCGCACCGTCATGTGCGGATAGAGCGCGTAGTTCTGAAAGACCATTGCGATGTCGCGGTCCTTGGGCGGGAGGTTGGTCACCTCGCGCCCCCCAATTGAGATCGAACCGGCCGTCGGCGTCTCCAGCCCCGCGATCATGCGCAGGGTCGTGGACTTGCCGCAGCCGGAAGGCCCCACCAGCACCAGAAACTCCCCGCCCGCCACGTCGAGCGTGAAATCCCTCACCGCAGGCGCAGCGCCGCCGGCGTAGCGCTTCTCGACGCCACGCAGCGAAACTTCCGCGCCCGACGGCGCACTGACAGCAACGGCACTCATCCTACGGCTCCGCCACCTTTCACATCGCGGCGGCAAGTGCGGCCGCGAACTCACTGCACTTCACCTCGCGCGCCCCCTCCATCTGACGGGCGAAATCGTAGGTGACGGTTCTGGAGGCGATGACGGCGTCCATCGCGGCGACAATCTTGTCCGCCGCCTCGGTCCAGCCCATATAGCGCAGCATCATCTCGCCGGAGAGGATCAGCGAACCGGGATTGACCTTGTCGAGACCGGCGTATTTCGGCGCCGTCCCGTGCGTAGCCTCGAAGACGGCCGTGCCCGTCGAGTAGTTGATGTTGGCACCGGGCGCAATGCCAATGCCACCCACTGTGGCGGCAAGCGCGTCGGACACGTAGTCGCCGTTGAGGTTGAGGGTGGCGATCACGTCGTATTCGGCCGGACGGGTGAGTATCTGCTGCAGGAACGCGTCGCAGATGCAGTCCTTGACCACGATGGTGCGGCCGGTTCTGGGATTCTTGAACTCGCACCAGGGCCCCTTGTCGATCAGCGTCGCCCCATATTCACGCCGAGCAAGCGCGTAGCCCCAATCGCGGAAGGCGCCCTCGGTGAACTTCTGGATGTTGCCCTTGTGGACGAGCGTAACCGACCTGCGGTCGTTGGCGATCGCATAGTCGATCGCGGCCCTGACGAGACGCTCCGTGCCTTCCAGCGAAACCGGCTTGATGCCGATCGACGCCGTCTCGGGGAAACGGATTTTCTTCACGCCCATCTCCTCGATCAGGAACTTCTTGACCTTGTCCGCCTCGGGTGTGCCGTTCATCCACTCGATGCCGGCGTAGATGTCCTCGGTGTTCTCGCGGAAGATCACCATGTCGGTGAGCTCAGGCCGCTTGACCGGGGAGGGCACGCCCTTGAACCAGCGCACCGGGCGCAGGCACACGTAGAGGTCGAGCTTCTGGCGCATCGCCACGTTGATGGAGCGGATGCCGCCGCCCACCGGGGTGGTAAGCGGGCCCTTGATCGAAACCAGATACTCACGGCAGGCCTCCAGCGTCTCGTCGGGCAGCCAGGTGTTCGGACCGTAGACCGCGTTCGACTTCTCGCCCGCAAACACCTCCATCCAGCTGATACGGCGGGCGTCGCCGTAGGCTGCCTTTACGGCCGCGTTCCACACGGTCATGGCGGCGCGGGTGATGTCCGGCCCGGTGCCGTCGCCTTCGATGAATGGAATGATCGGATTCGCAGGCACGTTCAGCCGCCCGTTCTCCATCGTGATCTTCCCGCCCTCGGGAACGTTGATCTTGTCGTATGCCACTTTCTTCTCCTTACTCTAGATTTGAAACCATGAACTGATCCTACTGCGCCGGGGCGAACATCATCGCCAGCAGTTTCGCCTGCCAGTGGGCCGATAGATACTCGCCGAGCACATTGCAGACGAAGTCTGCATCCTTGCCGCCAAAGGCGCCTTCTGCGCGCCTGAACGCCGCCACCGCCGCAGGATATGGAATGCCGGCCCGGCGGCAGGAGTCCATGGACGCAAGCGCCATGGTCCGGGCGCGCGCCGACGCCCAGCGCAAATATGCGGAATCGTATGGAACGTACTTCACGCGCAGCGCCACAGCGGTAGCCAGCGCCTCTGCCTGAACGAATGCGCATGCCAGCGCATGGTCCTGCGTGCAGCCATTCTCGAGCCGGGTGAGATCGTACGCCGCGCGCGCCATAAACGCCTCCGCGTATGCATACCGTTCGTCCTCGAAGAACAGATCGGCCTTGACCGCCTCGGCCGAGACCCCGCGCTCGTCCGCCTCCTCGGCCACATACCCGGTAAGAAAGTCGTCATACACCGCGCGCCACGCCGAGTATAGGAAGTGCGCGGCCACCTTGGGATCGCCCACCACCTTCACGGCGGGCAGCGCGCACGCCAGCGGCTCGAGGAAGCCACGCTGCCGGCGCAGACGCAACGCGCAGAGGGAATCCAGAGCCATGCCCATCAATTCGACCCGATAGGCATTGCGCAGCAGTTCAATCCCCCCTGCCTCCTCGGATGTATCGGAAACAGCCCTGATGCCGTCGGCACCAGGACCGTCTGCGGCCATGCGCGCATAGTCGGCCACCGCCGACGCGCCGATTCGCGCATCGCCCACCAGCTGCATGGCGGCCGGCGAGGTCCCGGCGAATCCAGCGTACATTCCGCAGCGGGCTTCGTCCAGCGCATGCTTCACCAGCCCATTGCCGCGCTCACGCAACGCCAGGATCGCGTCACGCATCTTGCCGCGACTGTTCCCGCCGACAGAATCATCCCCGATGCCCGCCAGCGCAGGGAACTCCTTCACCAGCGCCGACTCGAGCTTTTCCACCTGGGGCAGCATCTCGCGCGCGGCGGCGCCAAACTCGGCTTCGCGCGCGGCCGCGTACGGCGAACCCTCGCGGTAGCAGACGGAGGCAATGTCGTCCCGCCCCCATTCGGCAAGAAGCTCCTCCGGGCACGGACAACCGACACTCCCCCGTTCCTTCTTTGCGCGGCCGCGATCCTTCTTCTTCTCTCGGGCCGTGAATTCGCGCCGGCCTGACTCGGCATCGAGAAAACCACTAACACAGGCCCGTTCGAATTCCGGGGGAAGGGCGAGAACGATCTGTTCGTCGACGCCTACCCCTGAAGACGTGGGCGCAGATTCGCCGAAGGCATAGTGATAGGCCTCCTCTGCCGTGCGCACCGTGCGCACCTCGACTCCCAGCTCGCCCCCGAGCCGACGGAGATCGGCAAATGCCGGCGGAATCGCATTCTCGTCACCCTTGTCCTCAAACACCATGCCGTGCGGGATGGCAAAGCGCTTCAAGCCGGCGGCGGCGGCAGCGCGAATCTTCTTCTCGACACCGCCCACGGGGCCAATCGAACCGTCTGGCGACACCGTGCCGGTGATCCCGAAATCCGCAGGGAACTCGCGCCCGTCGAGCGCGGCCAGAAAGGCGAGGCACATTGCGGAGCCCGCGCTGGGGCCATCGTATCCGCCCTTGATGTCGAACACCACCCGCACACCATTGAGAAGATCGCCGCGCATCAGACCGGCGGCGACGGCGGCGTTCCAGGCTGCGGTGGAGAAGGCCTGTCCACTGCCACCGGGCTCATCGTCCGACAGGGCCACTCTCAGGGGATCCGACGAACCGGACCGTTTCCATTCCAGACGCACCCGGCGAAAATCGCCGCACGCATCCTCCCCGTCGCCGGCAACGGCCATCACCGGCAGCGAGAAAACGCGCTCGCCGCACGGATGTGCGGCGGCGCCCCCGGAAGACGCGGCGCCTAACGCCGCGCTTCCGAGGATCAGCGGAACAATCATCGCGATTCCGCTGATGATCGCTTTCACTTCTTGAAGCTCTCCTCGACGGCAACCGCCACCGCGACGGTGGCGCCGACCATCGGGTTGTTGCCCATGCCGATGAGGCCCATCATCTCGACGTGGGCCGGCACCGAGGAGGAGCCGGCGAACTGGGCGTCGGAGTGCATGCGGCCCATGGTGTCGGTCATACCGTAGGAGGAAGGACCGGCGGCCATGTTGTCCGGATGAAGGGTACGGCCGGTGCCGCCGCCGGAGGCGACGGAGAAGTACTTCTTGCCGTTCTCCCAGCACCACTTCTTGTAGGTGCCGGCGACCGGATGCTGGAAGCGGGTGGGGTTCGTGGAGTTGCCGGTGATGGAAACGCCCACGTTCTCCAGCTTCATGATCGCAACGCCCTCGGGCACGTTGTCGGCACCGTAGCAGTTGACGGCGGCGCGCGGGCCCTTGGAGAACGCCGTCTTCGCGGCGACCTTGACCTTCTCGGTCTTCGCGTTGAACTTCGTCTTCACGTAGGTGAAGCCGTTGATGCGCGAGATGATGTAGGCGGCGTCCTTGCCGAGGCCGTTGAGGATGACGCGGAGGTTCGTCTTGCGGACCTTGTTGGCGTTGAGGGCGATCTTGATCGCACCCTCGGCGGCGGCGAACGACTCGTGACCCGCGAGGAACGCAAAGCACTCGGTCGCATCATCAAGGAGCATCGCGCCGAGATTGCCGTGCCCGCGGCCAACCTGGCGGTTCTCCGCGACGGAACCGGGGATGCAGAACGCCTGGAGGCCAACGCCAATCTCAGCGGCGGCGTCCTTCGCCTTCTTGCAGCCCTTCTTGATCGCCATGGCGGCGCCGACGGTATAGGCCCACTTCGCGTTCTCGAAGCAGATCGGCTGGGTTTCCTCGACGATCTTGTAGGGGTCGATGCCGGCCTTCTTGCAGATCTCGGCGCACTCCTCGATCGACTTGATGCCGTAGGGCTTGAGGGCGGCGAGGATCTTCGCCTCGCGCCGTTCATAGCCCTCGAACAGCTTCTCGGCGGCCTTCTTGACAGTTGCTTTCTTGGTAGCCATTGTAGATTTTCCTTTCTAGATGTTCTAGCTATTCTAGCGATTCTAGGATTTCTAGGTTTTCTAGATTACTCCTTGCGCGGATCAATGTACTTGGCGGCACCATCGAACTGGCCGTAGTGCCCCTTGGCCTTCTCCCACGCCTCGTTCGGGGTCATGCCCTTCTTGATGAAGTCGGTCATCTTGCCCAGCGAGACGAACTCGTAGCCAATGACCTCGCCGTCGTTGTTGAGCGCCATGCGCGTGCAGTAGCCCTCGGTCATCTCGAGATAGCGGGGGCCCTTCGCCTTGGTCGCGTACATCGTGCCGACCATGGAGCGAAGCCCCTTGCCCAGGTCCTCAAGGCCCGCGCCGATCACCAGCCCGCCCTCGGAGAAGGCACTCTGGGTGCGGCCGTAGACGATCTGCAGGAAGAGCTCGCGCATCGCGGTGTTGATAGCGTCGCAGACGAGGTCGGTGTTGAGCGCCTCGAGAATCGTCTTGCCGACGAGGATCTCGGAGGCCATGGCCGCGGAGTGCGTCATGCCCGAGCAGCCAATCGTCTCGACGAGCGCCTCCTCGATCACGCCGTTCTTGACGTTGAGCGACAGCTTGCACGCGCCCTGCTGGGGAGCGCACCAGCCCACGCCGTGCGTGTAGCCGCTGATGTCCTTGATCTGCCTGGCCTGGACCCACTTGCCCTCCTCGGGGATCGGAGCCGGACCGTGATTGCACCCCTTGACCAGGGGGCACTGATGCTGTACCTCTGTCGAGTATACCATTTTTATTTGTCCTTTCGTTGGGAAAACTATTTGACGTTCAGTGACTTCTTGAGCTCCTTGAGCTCGGCGCGCGTCTTGGCGATCATCTTGGGCGCAAGGGTGATCGCGGCCAGATCCTTCATGCTCATCGCGGGCGCGCCAATGACGTACTTGAGCGAGCCGTCAAGCGACTGCGGCACGCCGGCCTGCGGCCCCACCTGCACTCCGTCTGCGATCTTGATGTGGCCCGAAATGCCGGCCTGCGCCCAGATCAGGCACCCGGTGCCGATCTGGGTGGAACCAGCCACGCCCGCCTGCGCGATGATGCCGGAATACCCCGCCACCTTGACGTTGTGGCCGATCTGCACCAGATTGTCGATCTTCGTGTGCGGCCCGATGTAGGTGCGCCCGATGCGGGCGCGGTCGATCGTAGTGTTGGACCCGATCTCGACGAAGTCGCCGAGCTCGACGATGCCAAGCTGCGGAATCTTCTCGATCTTCGGCATCCCGTTCTCGAACGTGGTGTTGTAGCCGTAGCCGTCGCCGCCAAGCCGCACGCCGCAGTGCAGAATGACCCCGCGCCCGAGCTTCGTGCCCTCGCGCAGCGTGACCTGCGGATAGATGTGGGATCCGTCGCCGACCAGGCAGTTCTCGCCGATGAAGACCTGCGCCTCGATGACGCAGCCATCGCCGATCACCGTCCCCTTCTCGATCACAGTGAACGCGCCAACATGCACATTGGCGCCCAGTCTGACCGAAGGGTCAACGACCGCAGTGGGATGGACCCCCGGCACGCGCACCGGCGCCGGAGGCGCGAATAGCTCGGCCGCCGCCATGCAGGCGTGGTTGGGGTCGTCGACGGGGATCACCGACTCGGGCAGGGAATGCGCCCAGTCGCGCGGAAGCAGCACCGTCGACGCCTTGGTGGTTTCCACCAGCTTGACGTGCTTCGGATCCTTGCAGAAGCTCAGATCGCCCTCCCGCGCCTCCTCGAGGCCGGCACAGGCAACCAGTTCGGGATCAGCACCCTCGAGAACGCCACCGAGCTTCGCGGCGAGTTCGCTTGCTTTCATCAACTACTCGTCCTTCCCCAATCAGTTCTTCATCCGCACTTCGATCTGGCTGAACGGAATCTCGATTCCGGCCTTCTCGAACGCCTCCATGACCGCGACCTGCGCAGCCGAGTATACGTTCCAATAGTCGGCGCAGGAGGACCACGGACGCACGTTGAGAGTCACTTCCGAATCGTCGAGCGCACCCACCGAGACGGACGGCGCGGGATCCTCCAGCACGCCCGGCACCTTCTTTAGCGTCTCGACCGCCAGCTGTATCGCCTTGCCGAGATCAGTGCCGTAGGCAACACCCACCTGCGTGTCGACGCGACGCTTGCCAAGTGCGCTGAAGTTTGTGATCGCGCCGGCCCACACCGCGTTGTTGGACACCACCACGCGCTTGTTGTCGGCCGTCGCCAGCACCGTCGCCATCATGTTGAGCTCGGTGACCGTGCCCTCGACGCCGCCGACGATCACGTAGTCGCCGACCTTGAACGGATGGTTGAGGGCGATCATGAGACCAGCCGCCAGCGACCCCAAAGACTCCTTGAAGGCAAAGCCGAGCACCACGCCGGTGACGCCGAGAGAGGCGATGAGCGGGCCGACGTCGACGCCGATGCGCCCGAGCGCGATGATCACGATCACCGCCCAGCAGGTCTTGGACACCACGCTGAGGATGAACGTCTCCAGCAGCGCATCCACGCGCTTGGACTTCTTGAGCGCCTTCGAGACCGCGGCCACTATGCCCCTGGTCACCAGCGAGCCAACCAGCAGGATCAGCAGCGCCGCCACCAGATTGACGGCGAAGGAGATGCCGTCGTGCGTGAGCCAGGTCATGACCTGGTCAAGCAGCGCCTTGCCCTGGTCGGCCTGCTGGCCCAGAGTGCTCGTGAACTGACTACCAACCTGCGCGACCGCAGCGGTCGCGGTTTCAACCGTGTTTGTCATTTTGAACTACACCTTTCATTTTCATTTTTTTCGGAAAGAGCCTTGAGTCGCCGGTGGCGCACCCCCAGCACCGCCAGCAGCACCAGAATCGCCAGCACCACCTCGCCGATCGTCTCGAAGATCAGCACCGACTCTGGCAGCCCGATGCCCGCGTACCTGAGCAGGAAGGTGATCACGTCCACCGTCGCCACCACCACCGCCATGATCAGCAGCGGCATTGCGTATGCCGCCCAGAACGACGCCGCGTCGCGGGGCGGACCCGCAACCGGCTTCGGCGCGGCAGCGGGGACGACCGCCGCCGGCACAATACCCTGCCGCGGCACCTGCACCGTAGCGTCCACCTGCTGCCTCCACTCGACCTTGATCTTGCCGCTGGCCGTACGCTGGAAAGGCTCGGACCGCACCTCGACGAGCCGGATGCGCTTGTGCACGGGAAGCCGGTGGTTGAGGGCGGCGATCTGCCGCCGCACCGACTCCTCGGAAACCGCAGCATATATCTCCGCCTTGAGCTCGCGTGTCGCCCCATCGCCCGACACCACCACCTCGCTGATGCCGGGGATGGATAGAATCATGTCCTCCAGCTCCTCCGGCGCCACCTTTTTGCCGGAGGAAAGCACAATCGTGCGGGAGGTACGTCCGTCAAGCCAGACGTATGCACCATCGTCGATACGGCCAACGTCGCCGGTGTTGAACCACCCGTTGGCGTCCAGCACCTCGGCGGTGCGGGCCGGCTCCTTGTAGTAGCCCTTCATCACCGCGGGTCCGCGGATGTAGAGCTCGCCATTGGCGCCCACCCGCGTCTCCATGCCCGCCACGCCATGGCAGGAAAGTCCAACACTGGGCGAACGGGGATCGTCCTTAGGGCTCATCGCAAAGAGCGCGCAGGTCTCAGTGAGCCCGTAGATCTGCAGCACCCTGGCGCCCATCGCCTCCAACTGGTCATACACCCTGGTCGGCAGCGGTGCCCCGCCCGACAGCACCCACTTGAACTCGTAGCCGAGCGCTGTCTCGACGCTGCGGGCGCGACGCGCCACCTTTGCGGCGAAGATCTCCGCCAGCGCCGGCACCAGATACAGACAGTTAGCGCGGAAACGCGCCACCGCGTCGTAGAAACGGCGGAAGTCGGGGCACACGCCAAGCGCCACGCCATTGGCCAGCATCAGGTAGGTGACGGCGATTCCGTAGATGTGGCTCAGCGGCAACAGCATCAGCGAGCGGTCGCCGGGAACCATCTCCAGCCGGCGCGACGAGAAGTCGACGAACGAGGCAAGCGACGCAAGCGTGAGTTCCGCGCCCCGCGGCCTCGACGTGGTGCCGCTGGTGAAGACGATCATCGCGGTCTCGCTCTCGTCTCGCGGCGGCAGATCGAAGATGCCCGGCTCGCCCGTCTCCAGCTCCGCCGCCGCCGCCGCGATGTACTCGTCGGCCTTGTGCGACCCGAAACCGGCCACAATGAGACCGGGCGTGAGCGCCTCGACCTCGTGCGCCTTCTCGGCATACAGCGAGGAATGCACCAGCACCCTCGCCTCGGTAAAGGCCAGACGCTCCGCGATCTCGGCGGCGGTCATACCCGTCTCGAGCGCGACCACCCGCACCCCTGCGAACAACCCGGCGGCATGGGCGGTTATCCACTCGTAGGAGTTCTCGCCCAGAATGCCAATCGTGCTGCCAGGCGCATGGCGCTGCACGATCCGCGCTATGACCTCGATGTCGTGCGCGAATTCGCGCCAGGTTATCGGAACCGAACGATCCCCCGACGCGATCAGAAAGGCCGCGTATCCCGGGCGTTCATCCCGATTGCGCTTGAACTGCGCGAATATGGACTGAGCTGCACTCAACTACTTGACTTGCCTGATGGCGCCGAATTTGCACACCTGGCGGCACTGCGTGCACCCTGCGCACTGTGCGGGATCGATCTTCATCTGGAAGCGCCCTGGGGCGACCTCGCGGCCGCGGGTCATCGCAGGGCATCCCATCTTGAAACAGGCGCCGCAGGCCTTGCACTTCTTCTCGTCAACCTCGCAAAGCCCCTCCTTGGTGAGCTTCGCGGCAATACGGCACGGCGCATAGGCGACGATGAGCGCGCCTTCGTCGCCGTCCATGGCGTCCTTGAGCGTCTTCTCGAGCCCGGTGAGATCGTCCGCCGATACCTTGACCACCTTCTTGTAGCCGCAGGCCTTCGCGATGTCGGCAATCTCCGTCACCGGCGCCGGATCGCCGGCGAGGGTTCTGCCCGTGCCGGGATTGTCCTGGTGCCCGGTCATCGCGGTGATGCGGTTGTCGAGCACCACGGTGGTCACGGGCGTACCATTGTAGTGCGCCGAAAGAATGCCGGTGATGCCGCTGTGGAAGAACGTGGAATCACCCAGAACGGCGCAGACGCGGCCCTTGAGACCGGCCTTCTTCATGCCCGCGGCGTTGCCGATCGAGGCACCCATGCAGATCGTCGAGTCCATCGCGTTCAGGGGAGGGAAGGCACCGAGCGTGTAGCAGCCGATGTCGCCGGTGACGGTGGCGCCAAGCTTCGCCAGGGTGTAGAACACGCCGCGATGACCACATCCGGCGCACAGCACCGGCGGACGCGTGGGCAGCGTGGTGTCGACCTTCGCGGCCTTCGCCTTCGGCACGTCCTTGAGCAGCTCGTGGCGGAGGTTCTGCAGACGGTCGGGATTCAGCTCGAGCATGTTGAGCTCGGTCTTGTGGCTCTGCACCTTGACGCCGAGCGCACGGATCTGTTCCTCGAGGAAGGGATCAAGCTCCTCCACCACCACGAGGTGACGCACGGTCTTGGCGAACTTCTTGACGAGCTCGGCGGGGAACGGATTCGTCCATCCCAGCTTGAGCACGGAATATTCCGGGAAAATCTCCTTCACATACTGGTAGGCGACGCCGGAAGTGACGATGCCGACCTGCTTCTTGCCCGGCTCGATGCGGTTGAACCTGGAATGCGAGGCGGCACGCGCCATCTCCTGCGCGCGCTTCTGCGCGGCCAGACGCTGACCGCGGGCGAACGCCGGCACGGGAATGGTGCGGGTTATGTCCTTGACGTAGGGGATCACCGGATGCGGCGCGGGCTTGAAGGAACCGAGGTCCACCAGCGAACTGGAGTGGCTGGTGCGCGTGGTCAGGCGGAGCATGCAGGGCACGCGGTACTTCTCGGACGTCTCGAACGCCGCCTGGATCATGTCGTACGCCTCCTGCGAATCGCTCGGCTCGAACATGGGCATGCGGGCGAACTTCGCGAGATTGCGGTTGTCCTG
>JAZRXT010000067.1:0-9956 GCA_045600365.1 Kiritimatiellia bacterium
CATCGTCAGTCGCTTCTATCTGCGTTTCAATATGGCGGACAAGGCCGGTTCCCTTGCCGTGATGACCACGGTTCTGGCCAAGAACGGGGTGTCCATCTCAGCCGCCACCCAGAAGGACGCCGCTTCCGCCGCCACCGGCTACGCACCCGTGGTGGTGCTCACGCATCCCGCGCCTGCCAAGGCCATTGACGCCGCGCTTGCGGAAATCGCCGAGGCCGGCGTCCTCAGCGAGGTGCCGGTCAAGCTGAGGATGCTCTAAGCGCCAGCAGCCATCGGATTGGATAGGGGGGGCAAGTGGAAATAAAAAAGTACGGCGAGAAACTATGGACGGCCGATGTCGATTCGATGCCGGCGCTGACTCGTACACTCGTGAAAACGGCACGTTTCCTCACCATCACGTTTGGCGGTTTTTCCAAACACCGGGCCTCGCTTCACGCGGCCGGTCTCACGCTCTTCTCAATTCTCTCCGCGATTCCGGTACTGCTACTGATGTTGCTCCTGACCAAGCCGTGCGGCATGTACGACTACGCCCGTGCCAAGCTGGTTGCGTACACCGACCAGGGCATATCGTCGTTCTTCGAACAGAAGACTGCCGCAACCGATACGGCGGCGAAGGACGCCAAACCGGTGGCCGAGGGCGAAGCCGGTCAAGTCGGGGAGGACAAGAAGGCCAACGGCGCCGAATTCGGCGCCCAGGCGCGCCAGCTTCGCGATCAGATGCTGGAGCAGGTGGACAAGAAGATCGCCGGATTCAGTTTCGGCACCATGGCGATTGTCGGCTTCCTGATGCTTGCCTGGACGGTCATTTCAATGTTCGGGCAGGTCGAGGCATCGTTCAACGAGATATGGAACGTCGAGCATGACCGTGGAATCGTCAAGAAGGCAGTGCTGTATTTTCTGGCTGTCACCGTGCTGCCGCTGCTCACCGTGCTTGCGATGTCCATGCCAGTCCTGCGCCTCGTGAAGAAGGCGCTTGACGCCACGCTCGGCGCGACTTCCTATACGCGCTGGGCGGGTGACGCGCTGGTGTCGGTGCTGGATTCGCGTTTGCTGGGAATCGTGGTCACGCTGCTGTTCGCGTCGCTGGCCTTTGCCTTCGTGTTCAAGATGATGCCAAACCGCAGGGTTTCGACGCGCGCTGCGGTTGAAGGCGGCTTCATCACCGCGGTGATGATGTTCGCGCTGGTAAAGGTTTGCACCTTGATCCAGTTCGGCATTGCGGACTCCAGTGCCGCGTACGGTTCCTTTGCGCTTTTGCCGATACTGATCATCTGGATCAACATGAGCTGGAAGATAGTCCTGCTCGGAAGCAACATGACCTATGCGTTCCAGTGTGTTCATAGTCGCTTGCGCGATCTTCCTGTCGTGTGAGGGTGCGCCACGCTTCGGAGAGCCGGTGTGGCGCGAAGAGGCGGGAATCAGCTTCCCCGGGCTGGTAGGCGGCACGGGGGTGTTGCCGTTGCCGCCACGGGCGGAGGCGTATCTGGTCACAGGCGAGAAAGGACGTCGGCTTGAGGATCGCTTTGACTCGCTGGACCTCTGGACGTCGTATGTCTCCTGCGGACGCTGGCGCGACAGTGATGGCAATGAGCTCTATCTCGCCCGTTTTCGCGCTGAACCACCTGTTGACATCTCGGGCGCCACGCTCACCCGCAGTGCCTTTCGCGCCTCGCTCGCCCGCGGCAACGTGAAGGACGCTTCGTTCCGCGATGGATGTGCAGATCTGGTCTCACCGGTGGAACTGGAACTGCCTGCCCGGCGTCCGAGAAGAGCGCAGCGGCGCAATCTGCTCGAGATTTTCCGCTACAAGACCACCAACGACCTTGAAATCGCCTGCGTGTTCCGTCCGAAGAGCCCAGAGAGAAACGAGAAGCCCGATTGGTACTTCGTCTCGCTGGTGTGTGCCCCTGGCGTGGACGTCGGCGAAGCGGAGGTCTGTTTCGACGAGGATTTCCTGGATCGGGTCGAAATCCCCGCCGCCCGGATGCGTCCGCATACAAGCAAGACCGTGCTCGCGAAGGCGGACGACGAAGCGGCGCTATGGCGCGAGGACGTGCGCGCCGCTGTGGCGAACTACGATGAATGGAAGGTGGCGGATGCAGACGATGTGACGGTGGCTGATGACCTTGACGTGGGCATCCGCAGACCGTTCGTGCAGTCGCTTACCAACTCTCTGCCGGTGATGCGCAAGGCGTATGCCGAGCGTTTCCCGTCACCGCTGTCGGCGACTAACCGCCTGGCGATGGTGCGCGTATTCCGCAGCCGCGAGGAATATCTCGACTATGCGGGAGCTGACAAGGCATGGACGGCGGCCTACTGGTGCCCAGAGCGTCGCGAGCTGGTGCTGTACCACCCTGAAACCGGCACCGAGGCGCTGCTTGCTACGGTCTGGCACGAGGCATTCCACCAGTATCTGGCGTATGCCGGATCGATGATCGACGCCTCCCCCTGGATCAACGAGGGATACGCCCAGCTGTTCGAGAACTCCCGGATAAACGGCAAAGGGCAGGTGGAGTTCTTCGAGGACGCACCTGCGGCGATGTTCATCCGCAATCACGCCGTCGAGTTGGAGTCGACAATGCGGTCGATACTCTTCGTGGGTTACGACCGCTTCTACGATGGCACCGCCGAAGAGGTGAAGGTGCGCTACATGGTGGCATGGTCGATCGCGTATTTTCTTGAGAAGGGTGCCCCCAAGCTGCGGTTCCAGCCCTACGCCAGCCTCGGTGCCGACTATCTCAAGGCGCTAGTCGACACGCGCGACATGCATGGCGCCACGCTGCGCGCTCTTGGGGACGAGAAAAGCCGCGACGATTTCGTCGCGGCCTGGCTCGCGTACTGGCGCGGGCTTTAGTGAACACGATGCGGCCTTTGGCGCCGCACGCCTTAGACCTTGATCACGCTATTGAGCGTGCCGTGGTCGTTCTGCACGAAGTCGGCATTCTCGGGATCGGCGCACCAGACGCCGTCGATCACGAACTTGTACTGGTAGGTGCCGGGCGCAAGCTTGACGGTGCAGGAATACACACCCTCGTTCTTCTTGTCCAGCATCTGCTTTTCCGCAGGCGCCCACTTGTTGAAGCATCCGGCCAGGAACACGGACTTGCCGGGTTCGGCGCGAACGGTGAACGTCACGGTCTTCTCGGTGGAGGCCTTGGTGGCCGGCTTCTTGGCAGCGCACTTGCGCGTGCATGTCTTCTTGTTTGCCGTGACGGTTTTCACGGCGGGTTTGCTCTTGATCTTCATCTTTGCTTCTCTTCTGTTCCTTAGCTATGCGCCAAATGAGGGCGCTTTGACAGGAACGCCACATATTATATCATTTTCCGCGAAGGAAATCAAGTTGTATTTCATTTGACTTTGCAATCCGCTTTTGATAGAATGTACATCAAGCGAAGGTTATCCACGCGGGTGCGAGGACGATCTGCTCGTGAAAACACCAAAAGGAGACAATGCAATGAAGAAGATTATGCTTGGCGCCGCTCTCATGGCGGCGGTTCTCATGACCGGTTGCGCCATGGTTGGCGGGCCGACCACCACCACCGCGGTTGGTTGCGGCGGAATCGTCCTCGACCACAAGTCGCCCGCGTCATTCACCGTCGACAACAACGTCAAGTGCGCCAAGAAGGGCACCGCGATGAGCAAGAGCATCGTCCTATACACGACTGGCGACAGCTCGATCAAGGCAGCGATGGACAACGGTGGCATCACCAAGATCAACCACATCGACTACGAAGTGAAGAACTTCTTCAACGTCTATTCCGAAGTGACCACGATCATCTGGGGCGAATAAGATGAAGAAACTGCTCTGCACGGGCGCCGGGATGGCGTTCGTCCTCGCCGCTTCGGCGGCGGTCAAGCTGGCTACTCCGTTCAATGATGGAATGGTCCTCCAGCGTGAAATGCCGGTGCGCGTGTGGGGCACTGCCGATCCCGGCGAGGCCGTAAAGGTGGCCTTCGCCGGGTCGACATCCCGCCAGTCGAGGGAAATCGTGGCGGGCAAGGACGGGAAGTGGCTGGTCGAGCTCGCGCCGATGAAGGCAAGCAAGTGCCCGGCGACGCTCTCCGTCAACGGCACTGTCCTGAAGGACGTCCTCGTCGGCGAAGTGTGGATGTGTTCGGGCCAGTCCAACACCGACTGTCCCATCTGGGGGGGCAATCCCCGCTACCGCGATGGCCAGGGCGCGATGCACATCCAGATGACGGTGAAGCCGTGGGTGCGCCTCGTCAAGACGCCGTGCCAATGGGACGTGAAGCCTAAGCTCGACTATCGCGCCCGGTGGATGCCGATGACTCCTGACTTGGCCAAGCAGGGGAGCAAGCCGTCCGCCATGGGCTGGTACTACGCGCTTGAGCTCGCCAATGCGCTCGACATTCCAATCGGACTCGTCGACTCTTCCGTCGGCGGCACCAACATCGACAGTTGGACCCCCAAGAGCGGCCTTGCCTCGAGGCCAGATCTGAAGGATGTCCTCGATTGGACGATGGTCGACCAGAAGGGCTGGAAGCCCGAAATGCGCAAGGGCCCGGTCGGCGGTCCGATCCAGCAGCCCACCGCGCTCTGGAACGGCATGGTGGCGGCATACTGCCCGATGTCCATCCGCGGCTTCATCTGGTACCAGGGCTGCCACAATGCGGGTGAATGGCAGCGCTACTGCTCCAAGATGCACGCCCTCTACAACGGCTGGGCGAAGGAGTTCGCCAATCCCAACCTCAAGCTCTACTTTGCGCAGCTCGCACCCTGGGGATACAACGGCATCGCCACCATCCAGCAGGCGCAGGCGCAGTTCGACGCCGAGGAGAAGAACGCCGGCATGGCGGTGATCAACGACGTTGGCAATCTTGCCGATATCCACCCCAACGACAAGCGCACCGTCGCCAAGCGCCTGGCGCTCCACGCCCTGAAGCGCGACTACGGCTACGACTGGCTGGTGGACAATTCGCCCACGCTCAAGAGCTGGAAGACCGAGGACGGCGCATTCAAACTCGAATTCAACGACGTCCGCGAATGGTACATCTACAACGTGGACCGTTCTACGCAGACAGGTTTCGAAGTCGCCGGCGACGACGGCAAGTTCGTCCCCGCCAAGATTGTGAACCTCCGCATGCGCAAGGACGGCCGTTCTGGCAAGGATGTCTGCGACGGCAACATCAACGGCACTACCCTGACCGTGAAGGCGGACGGCGTGGACGCTCCCAAGAAACTGCGCTACATGTATTCGCGCCCTTGGTTCGGCTGCCTCTACAACGAGGTGAACCTGCCGCTGGGTGCCTTCCACATCGGCGAGTGAGGTGTATGCAGATGAGAAGCATTCTTTTCACTCTGGCGGCGCTTGCGCTCGTGGTCGGCTGCCGCCGCACCGACGTGCGGGATTTTACGATTGACGTGCCGGGGATGTCAGAGGCCGACGTCCCCGCCGTCGTCGCGGCGCTTTCCCCATACGGCGGTGTCGAGCGCTCCAGCATCAAGTTCGACGCAAAGACGAAGAAACTCGACCTTCGCTACGACTCGATGCAGATCGCCAAGAAGAACATCGAGATGGCGATCGCCAAAATTGGGTTCAGCGCCAACGGCGTGACGCCAGAGTCGATCGGCGCCAAGAGCAAGAAGTAGCCGGACGATGGCAGGATTCGAAGAGTCGCTCGCCGTTTTCGACGCGTGGCTTGCGCTTGAGCGTGGTCTTGCCGCCAATACCCGACTGGCATACATGCGCGATCTGCGAGCATTCGCGGCGTTCATGCAGCAGCGTGGCCGCCGCGATGCCGCCGAGCTGGTGCGCGCCGATCTGGCGGCCTGGCTTGACGAGCTGTTCATCACCAACCACCGCGCCCCCTCCCGAGCCAGAGCGTTCGTGGCCATGAAGGAGTTCTGCGCCCTGATGGTGCGCGAGCGCACGCTGAAGACCGATCCGTCCGAAGGAATGCACGCACCCAGGAAAAACCTGGTTCTGCCGAAGATGCTCAGCGAGGGCGTGGCGGCCAAGCTTGTCGAAAGTGTGCATGGGGACGATCCGCGCTGCCTCCGAGACCGCGCCATGCTGGAAATGCTCTATGGCTCCGGTCTGCGGGTGAGTGAACTGTGTGGCCTGGAGCTGTCGGACATCATAGCTGACGCCGATCTGCTCCGTTGTCGCGGCAAGGGCGATAAGGAGCGTCTGGTGCCGATCGGGGTGCCGTGCGGCAGGGCTCTTACCCGCTATCTGGAATCGGGGCGCGCGTCGTTCACCCGAGGCAACCCCGACTTGCGCGAGGTCTTTCTTACCCGTTTGGGACGCCGCTTCACACGCATGGGTGTGTTCAAGATGCTGCGCGAACGAGCTGCCGCGGCCGGCGTCGACCAGGCCACCGTCTCGCCGCACGTCCTGCGCCACTGCTTCGCCACCCACCTGCTACAGCATGGCGCCGATATCCGCGCCATTCAGGAGATGCTTGGCCATGCGTCCGTGGCCACCACGCAGATGTACACGCACGTCGACCAGGTGCGCCTGGGTACGATCCATCGCCAGCATCATCCCCGGGCATAGACGCCGCAATATTGAAAACTGTCAAAGGAACTAATCATGGAAGCTTTGAAGGCCGTTGGCGTACGCCATGCGTATGGAGTTGGAGATGCAAGAGTTGAGGTGCTGAGAGATTTCTCCCTCGAAGTCGCCTCTGGTGCGTTCGAGGCGATCATGGGGCCGAGCGGCAGCGGGAAGACCACGTTTCTCCATCTCGCCGCCGGGTTGCTGGTTCCCGATTCCGGGAGTATCTTCGTGGGTGGAACCGAAGTGACCGCACTTGGCGATGGAGCCGCCGCGAGGTTCCGCCGCCGCCACGTGGGCGTGGTGTTCCAGAACTTCAATCTCATCGAGTCTCTGGATGTCGAGGACAATGTGGCCCTGCCGGTAAAGCTCGACCACGGGCGGGTCGACCGCTCGCGCATGGACAAGCTGATCGGCGAGTTGGGACTCGCGGGCAGGGAACATCGTCGCCCCGCCGAGCTTTCCGGCGGTGAACGCCAGCGGGTGGCGATAGCGCGCGCACTATTCGCAGAGCCGGACGTCATCCTTGCCGACGAACCCACCGGCAATCTTGACGTGACGGCATCGCACTCCATCTGCAGGATGCTTTCCACCATCAACGGAACAGAGGCTGGAAACGGCGATTCCGTGCGTCCGCGCCCAGCGATTCTCGTGGTCACCCACGACCCCGTGGTGGCCGCCACCGCGACGAGGGTGCATTTTCTCAATGGTGGCGCCATTGCCGCCACCATTGACACCGCCCACGACCCCGAACTGGTGTCCAGAAAGTATCTGGAGATATGTAAATGATTCTTGGCCTTATGCTCAAGGGCCTTCTTCACGGCAAGGCCCGCTTTGCCTGCGCTGTGGCAGGGGTGGCCATTTCGTGTGGTACCGTCGTCTTCACCGCTTCGCTGGTGCGCACCAACCATGCCCAGGCACCGGAGCTCGCCAAACGCGCCACCGCACCATGGGCGGCCTGGCAGGTCGATGGCGTGAGAATGCGCGGAAGGGGAAGACCCACCACTCCAACCCAAAGGAAGACGAAGCGGCAGCATGGCGATCTGAATCTTGATCTAGTGCAGCTCACAATTGACTATCGACCGGGCGGACGCGTGTTGCAGGGGCCGCCAATGGTGGCCATTGTGGCGCGTGCCCCGGCGGAAAGTCCTTATGGTGCGGTAGCGCTCGAAGAGGGACGCTGGCCCGACGACACTGCGACGGAGCGCGAGGTGGTATGTACCCGCAGCACGATGCGACGTTTCGGACGCGGCAAGGAGCCACCGCTGGGAGAGATGGTGAAGTTCGTCGGGTCAACGGGAACGATGACGGCAAGAATCGTGGGTTACCTTGGTGCGGCGAAACTCCCGTTCGGCTGGCCGGGCGCGTTTGCCAACGAATCCGCGTTCAAGGCGCTTGAGAATGAACCGCATGGACGCCTGGTCCTATGGAGAAATCCTCCCCCGTTCGAGGCCGTGACGGCGGCATCCGACGAGGTTATCGCCTCGTTCAAGGGCGATGAGCAGCGCCGCATGGACTATGCGACGCCATTGATGATGGTAGCGGCAGCGCTCGCTGCGCTCTCGCTGCTGGTCAATTCGCTGCTTCTATCCGTGGAATCCAACCGGCCTACGCTGGCAATGCTGCGCACGGTGGGGATGACCCGCATGGGAACGGTCGGCTTCGTTCTGGCGGAGGCGCTGTTTTCCGGGCTTGTGGGCTGGGTGCTGGGCGTTGGGCTCGCCGCAGCGTCGCTTGTCGCCTACGTGGCATGCGATCCAGTGGCCTTCCCGGTGGGGGCTTCGTTCGACCACGCCCGCGCCGCCATTGCGCTCTTGGTGCTTGTGCCCGTGGTCCTGCTCGCGGTTCTCTTCGCACTCAGGCCGGCTCTGCAGGTTCGTGCCGCCGATGCCGCCGCTCGGCGTCCCCGAAGCCGCCGTCATGGTATGGCCGTGACCTTCGCCTGTGGATTCGCCGCCTTCGTGGCGGTGGAGGTGTGGGGCGCCTCGCTTATGCGAGGGTTCATACCCTCGGTCGAGTGGCCTGATGCAATCGTGTCGATTCTTCCCGGCGGCGTTTCCAGCTTCGATGTCGAGAAGCTGCGCGGAATCGAGGGCGTTAAGAGGATATCCGAACTGTATCCGCTCCAGCTGGACATCGTCAGCGAGGCGGCAAAGGCCCGAAATGAACAGTTGCCTAGCGATATTCCACCCGCCATGCGCATGACCCCGAACGTACTGTTCCTCGCCGCCGAATGGCTGCCCCAGTTCAAATTCGTCGAGGGATCGTGGAAGGATGCCGACGCCGCCATCCGCACCTCCGATGCCGTGGTGATAAGCGAGATGGTGAGCCGCGCTCACGGCCTCCATCGCGGCGATCATCTGCGGGTGTCCCTTGCTACCCCTCGCGACCTGGCTGCTGGACGCAAGATACAGGTGGCGGAACTGCCGATTGCCGCCGTGGTCGACGTCAACTGGCACATGGTCACCAGCCGCGGGCTCGTGCGTGGCCTCAATGGCGCCAGCGGCATGACGGATGGCCCTGTGTTCTGCTCTTTCGACACCTTGGAATCGCTTGACCCCCGGCCCGCCTTTATGGTGAAGATGACCCATCTGTGGGTTGAGTACCAGCCGGAATTCCTCGCTCGGCATGGCGTGTTTCCAGCTGGACGCCAGGTGGAGAAGTCGATTGCAGGGGCACTGGGGCTGTTGGGAGAGGGAACGGACGGCGCCACGGTGCGTCTGCATGCCCGTGATGAAATCGCAGACGGCACACTTGCACACGGCTCCGATGTGATCGGCCAGGCAGCGCGCGTGCCGTTCGTGTTCCTTTTCGTGCTCGCTATCGGCTTCGTGGCGATGCTTACCGCCGAGGCCGAATCGAGACGGCACGAGCTGACGGTGCTGCGCACGGTTGGGGCCACCAGAATGCAGCTGGCCTGGCGTCTTGCCGCCACTGCACTGCACACCTCGCTGCTTGGCATAGTGTGCGGGGTGCCGATTGGGGCGCTAGTCGGCTGGCTTTTCTCGCTGGGTACCGGCAACTGGCCAGGAATGCCGCACTATTTCGTGCTGCCGCTGCAGGTCACGGTCGAGGGCGCGATCGGCGCGGTCGTCTTCGCCCTTGTGTTCTCGATTCCGGCGTCCATCTCCCTGACTCGGTTCCAGAAACAGGCAAGGAAGGTTGCAGGATGATGGTAGAATGTTTCGCAGTTATATTGAGGTGAGGCGTCGGTGGTCGATGTACTGGTCATAACGCTGCTTTCGCTCTTTGGGCTCTGCATATGCGCATTGCCTGTGTTCGTCTGTTTTGAGAAGGGCTATCATCCGCTTCGAAATCTCTGCGGGTTCATCTGGAACCGCTCTTGGTTCGGCCGAGCCTTCCTGATTCTATTTCTCGCCCTTATGAGCGTGTTCGCCGAGTGGAAGCCAAGTGATGGTGGCGGCGATGACGGCG
>JAZRXT010000068.1:0-8615 GCA_045600365.1 Kiritimatiellia bacterium
CAGCTGGCCAGCGTCCCCTGGGTACATCCTGTACCCTGCCCCAGAATCTCTTCCTTGCCGGCTATGGTCCGCTCGGCGACGGTGATGGCGTTCTGTGGGCGGTCGGCGGCAGCCACACGTTCAACGGCGTGGTCACGCTCACGGGTGGTGACGTGTGGGTGTCCTCCGAGAACGAAAATGGATCGACGTTCAACTTCAAAAACGAGATTCGCGGCCCTGGTTCGCTGGTCATCGACAGGGGAGGCGAGTTCAATCTCTTCCACGCCAACACCTTCGACAAGTTGGTGTTGATGAAGAACACCACGATCAACTTGATCACGAACGGTACCCTTGGCGCGGGCCGCGTCTGGCAGAAGGGCAATGCCACCTTCAACTATCGGTTCCGCGGTGTGAACGGTCTCGTCGTCACCAACGAGTTCCGGCAGACAACTGGTACCGCCAACGGCTTCTTCGAGTATGCGAACGTTACGCTCGACACCGACGTCAAATTCGCCAACTCGACGTTCGGCAACTTCTCCAAGTTGAAGATCGGCGGCAGGGTCGACCTCGGCAGCCTCAGGGCCGCCGGTGCGCGCGAGACCAGCGCCGGCGACTATGGGCGCGACGAGGTGTCAGCCACGCGCACCGGTTCGGAGCTGTTGCTTGGCACCGGCAACGACGGAACTTTCGCGCTGCCGGTCTCGGATGGAACCGGTACCCTCTCGCTCGTAAAGAAGGGCGCGGGAATGCTGGAGCTGCCGCCGGTCGAGCGCACCTACAGCGGCGCCACCAGAGTCGAGGCGGGCACGCTTCGGCTCAATGACGACCCGCTGCTTGCGCAGTCGCTGATCTATCACCTCGACGCATCGCGCGAGGAGGACTTCACCAAGGACGACGCCGGCAACGTCACCGAGTGGCGTCCCTGTGGTGGCACTTCGGGCATCAAGTTCACCAAAACGGCCGGTACGGTCGCCTGGGCCTCGGAGAACGGAACCAGCGCAGTCACCACCACCGGCGCCAAGCTTACGGGTGACAAGAAGCTCGAACACCGCACCGTGATCATCGCATGCCGCCTGAACGAAGCCAAGGCGTTCGCCGGAGTCTTCGGCGCAAAAAATAGTGAAATTAGCGACTACGGCCAGCGAATCAACAGCGGCAACGATGGGTACGGGGACTCGTCTCAGTGGGACACCACCCTCTCCCACTTCAATTTCACCACCACAAAGCGCGTCCGCCACGATGGTGTGCTGCATAGTGCGCAGGCGAACATCGGCAAGACGCAGATTCTAACGCTCATCCATGACCGCGACAACTGGCCGGCCGGTGTGAGTTGGGGACAGCCGACCTACGCCGCCACCTTCACGCCGGAGCTGGGTGGATATATGGGACCAAGCCGTGCCTTCAATGGCGACTACTTCGAAGTGCTCGCCTTTGAACGTGTGCTGAGCGAAACCGAAATCCGCAAGGTCGAGCAGTATCTCGCGCGGAAATGGCTGAACAAGTCGCTTTGGACTGACGCGGATCTGGTCTCGCCCGCGGCGCTTCCGGCCGCTACCGCGCTTCACGTGGCCGAAGGGGCGACGCTCGACCTGAACGGCGTCTCCACGACGGTGGCGTCGCTTTCCGGCGCCGGCACGATTGTGAACAGCTCCGAGAAGCCGGCCACGCTCACTGTCACCGGTGCCAACACGTTCAGCGGACGGATTGCGAGCGGGGTCAAGGTGTCCGCCGCCTCCACTGGTGATGTGGCGGTCGATGTCGGCGGCACGCTCGCGGTGAGCGGAACGGCCACTCTCGGCGAGCATTCGCTATTGCCGCCCACTGACAGTCTCGCCTACTGGTGTGACGCCGGCAGACCCGAGACGATTCTCACCAATGCCAGCGGCAGTGTCACGAGCTGGGTGAGCCGGGCGACGTCCAGTGCTTCGGCGCTCGTGAACAACGGAAATTTGCCGAACACGTCGGGCTCGAAGTCAAAGCCGACCTTCAATGACAGCTGCGTCAATGCGATGGACGGGCGGCCTGGCATTTATTTTGGGGGCGGCACCGAATCCCTCTGGGCCAATGTGTCTTCGCCTGTCCGCACTGTCTTCGTGGTGGCGATGATGACCCAAAATCAGCCCAAGTGCAACGGTCTCTGGGGGCCGACCGGACGCGACTGCGGTTTCCGGTTCGGCAACGGTACAACCACGCTGGAAGGCGACACCAGTGTCGTGAGGCCGACCACTAAAACCGACCGCGTCAGGTTGAATGGCGGCACGACGTACAATTTCGACGTGAACAAGGTGGGGGTGTTCTCGGCGCGGTTCGATTCCGGCGATTCTGGCTTCTTCGCCACGATCGGACTTGAATCGCCTACATCCACCCGGGCGACGACGATCGGTGCCTACTGTGGCAACCCCTCGATGGCCGGTTATGTGGGTGAAGTTATCGCCTACAACCGCGTGCTCTCCGACGCCGAGATGACGGCGGTGGAGGATTACCTCACGGCGAAGTGGAAGACGAATGCCTGGGCCGACGGCAAACCGCCGGCCGAGAGCGTGCAGGGCATCGTCGGAAACGTGGAAGTCGTCTCCGGCGCGAATGTGACGGCGGCGGACGGCACTTTGGTGGGCATGCTTTCGGGCGGTGGCTCAATCGCCGGCAATGTGTCGGCGAATGGTTTCCTCGTGAACGTCAAGCCGGACGGCACGACCGACACGCTCACCGTGAACGGTGCGCTTACGCTATTGCCCGGTGCCACGCTTACCGTGACGGGCGTGGACTATCTGAAGTCGGGTGCGAACGATGTGTTCCTGCGCACCACTGGCATCATTGGCAGTTTCGTCGGCTCCAATCTGGAGCGGCCGAACGGGTACCACGTCACCTCCACGACCGCGTCCATCTTCCATTCTGCCGGCATGTTCCTGATTCTGCGCTGAGGCGAATGCGAAAGGTGGATGCGATGAAGTGGTCTGTATTCGGCGTTGTGGCTGTGGTTGGTGTCTGGGGCGTGAACGCGAGTACGCCCCAGGTTCGGCTGACGGATCCTCTCGAATGGCTGTATCCCGATTCCGAAGTGGCTTCCATGGCGGCGTTCGAGGAGACAGAGGTCCCCTCGAACGGCGTCGCCGAGGTCAACCTGCTCTTCAATGGTCTTGAAGTGGGCAGTCCGCTTGAATTTTCCGCCGACTGTCCCAAGGCCGAATGGTTCCAGCTCGTCGACGTGCCGGTGGGGATCAACACGGGAGCGAACGGCGGCGTGGAGCGTCCGTGCGAAACCAACCGATTTGTTTCGCGCAATGCGCCGTTCAGGGTCTTCGACGCGATGAAGCCGCTCGCCGGTTCCTCCATGACGCCTGGTGCCTCGACCGTTGCGCTGCGTTTTCGGCTGCGGGATTTCGGCGGGAAGACGGGCGTGGTGCCGGTTCGGCTGTCGTTTTCGCAGGGCGGCTTCAAGGTCAGTCAGACGCTGCGGGTGAACGTGCGTCCGGTCGCCGTGACGCCAGTCGGTCGGGACAGTTTCCGCTACACCAACTGGATGAACTACGACACGATGGCCGTCTGTCATGGCCTCAAGCTCTGGAGTCCGCAGCATCTGGAGATGGTCAGGCGGTATGTGCGTCTGGCGGTCTACGGGCGTCAGAACATGGCGATTGTCCCGTTCTTCAAGAATGCGGAGCAGACGGAGGCGTTCATTTCGCTGCTCTCGGAGGAGGGGATCTGGTATCTCGAGGGCAGGCATCTGGCGAGCTTCTCCACGCACAAGTGGGGGGCACCCGCGTTTGTTCCGGCAGGTTCCACCAATCTCACCACGTCACTGAAGGGCGCGGCGGAACTTGCGCGAAGGGCGTCGTGGGTTGCTGACATCGTGCGGAAGCACGGCTGGACAGACCGCTGGTATCAGCACGTGGCGGACGAACCCAGCTCCCACAATATCGTCGAATACCGCCAGACGTGCGGCATCGTGAGGAAGTACATGCCCGGAGTGCGGCTGTTCGACGCCGTGGAGACATTCGATATCGCGGGGGCTCTGGACGCCTACTGTCCGAAGAACAAGTACTATGAGGAGAATCGCGATAGCTTCGAGTCGCTGCGCACTCGTGCTGGCGACGAAATCTGGTGCTACACCTGCATGTTCCCGGGCGGGCAGTGGTTGAATCGGCTGCTCGACAACGAGCTGATTCGTCCTGTGCTGCTGCCGTGGGGGTGTGCGGCGTTTTCGCTCGACGGCTATCTGCACTGGGGCTACAATCAGTTCACGCCGAAGAACGATCCGATGCGTGTTACCTTCTCCTACGACGAGCACATGGCGGCGCGGCTGCCGCCTGGCGACCGCAACATCGTCTACGCGGGGGATGATGGCCCGTGGCCGTCCGTGCGGCTGGAGGCGATGCGTCAGGGATTCGAGGATCTTGAGCTGCTGCGTCTGCTGACGAAGCGCGACAAGGCGGTTGCCGACGCGCTGGTGAAGCGCCTGTTGCGCGGCTTTTCCGACTACGAGACCGACACGAGGAAGTACTGGGCCGCACGCCGCGAATTGCTATCAGATTTGGCACTCTAGTTGTCCTATAGCGGACCGAGACGACCGACCGCAACGGCAAGACGACCTGCTGCGATGCGCAAGGCCGCATTCCGGCGCCCGTGGGATAGTTAATTGGTTAAATAGTTAAATTGTTAAATTCGCTCTGCGCTCTGAGCTCTAATCTCACACTTGATATGGTGGCCAATATTTGGTAGAATATTGGCATGAAAACGAAATTAGGATTCTGGGGCGCTGGCAAGATGGCCGAGGGCATTCTTGCCGCTGCTGCCCGCATGAAGGGTTTTAACGCGAAAAACGTGCTGATGGCCGAGAAGAATCCCGTGCGGGCGGCGGATATGGCCTCCCGCCACGGGGTTCGCGTCACCGCCTCCGCCCGTGAGGTGGCCAAGGCGGCGTCGGTTATCTTCCTTGCCGTGCGCCCGCAGGATCTGGATCCGCTCGCCGCCGATGTGCGCGATCTCCTTGATTCGGGCAAGCTGGTGGTTTCCATTGCCGCCGGCAAGTCGCTGGCCTCCCTCAAGCGCGCGCTTGGCGCGAAGGTGCGGCTGGTGCGCGTGATGCCCAACCTCGCACTGCGGGCCGGCGAGGGCATGTGTGCGATCTGCGCCGCCCGCAATGCCACCGCGGCCGACGTCGATCTCGTAGGCTCCATCCTTGACGGCGCCGGGCGTACCGTGGTGCTGCCCGAACGCAATTTCGACGCCGTCACCGCGCTTTCCGGTTCGGGCCCTGCTTTCTTTGCCTTCATGGAGCGCGCCATGGCGTGCGCTGGGCGTCGTCTTGGCCTCAAGGCGTCCGCAGCGCGTCTGCTCGCCGAGCAGACCATGCTCGGCACCGCCGCGTATCTGCGGCAGTCTGGTGCCGATCTAGATGGTTTCATCGCCGGTGTCGCCACACCAGGCGGCACCACCGCAGCGGGCATGGACGTAATGAGGGCGAGCGACTTCGAGGATGTCGTTTCGCGTACACTGGAGGCGGCCGCCCGTCGTAGCGCCGAACTCGGTGGCAAGACATTGACCAAATAGTAAATAGATTGGAGCGAGTCACCATGCCGATAGAGTTGAATTCATTCCGCGCCGCAGCGGGGATGGCAGTTTCCGAGTATTATGCGCAGCACGCCGACGATTCGTCGAAGGTGTCGCTGGCGGGCGCGAATTCCAATGAGAATCTTGCCATCCGCAGATCGCTGGTGGAGGCGCTTTCCGCCGAGTCGGGCGTGCCGAAGTCCTACCTCGACGTGGTGCGCGAGCGGCTCGGCCTCAAAAGCACCTCGGAAAGCGAGCTGGCGGGATGCCCGCTTGACTCCAGAGAGGTGAAGGAGATCATCGAGACGGCGGACAAGCTCTGCCTCTCCAACCGCATGGCGGTGATGGTCACGATGGAGAAGATCATCGATCTCACCAGCAAGGCTGGCGTCGAACTGCTGGATCAGGCGGTCGAGGACGAGTTGAATGCCGCCCTCGACGAGCTGGAGTCGCTCGGGGTGGAAGGGGATGATCTTCGCGTGGCCCAGTTCAATGCCTTTCGCGAAGAGGCGAAGGCCAGAATGCGCGAAATGGCGGCCACGATGAAGAAGTCGGTCGAGGGGGCCGGCCCCGAGGATTGCGAACGCATCCAGTCGGCGATTGACGAATACATGACGAAATTGAGGGATGTTCTGTCCATCGCGAGAAGGGCGGCCTCGGATCTCGCCTTCGACTACACCGCCATCAAGTGGCCGCAGCCAATGAAGCCGATCGTGATCATGGATCCGGGTTCGGCGAAGATCAGCCGTCTGCGTTCTGCGGAGCGCGAGCGCAGAAAGGCCGAGGCCAACCGGCGGATGGACGATCTCAATGGGCGCATCAGTGAGCTGGAGGCGCAGATGGTCTCGCTCCTTGCACAGCTGCGCGCGAAGGTCAATTCGCGCAAGGGCGGAAAGGACGATGAGAATCACGGCAGCTCGGTCGCCGAACTTGGAATCGTGCTGATGAAGGAAACGAACAAGTTCATCGAGGAGATGAAGAGACTTGTCCAGCGCCAGGAGTTCGAGGCGCTGATAAGCGGATTCCGCCAGCGTCTCGCCGAACGCCTCGGCGTGACGGAGAGTGCCGTAATGGCGAAATGACTTTTGAAAACAAAGGAGATGGCTCAGATGGGGAATAGAGAACTGACGGTTTGGGGAATGACGCTGCTGCGCGTGGTGCTTGGGTGGCATTTCCTCTATGAGGGGCTGTGGAAGCTGATGCAGGGCGGCCAGTGGAGCTGCGCGCCGTACCTGCGCCTGTCGCGTGGGCCGTTCGCGGCGGCGCTGCAGTCGCTGGCCGGCAACGCCACCCTCGTCGGCGTCTTCGACTGGTGCGTGATGCTGGGGCTCGTCTGCATCGGCCTCGGGTTGATCTTCGGCGTGCTGGCGCGTCTGGCGGCGGCATTCGGCATCGCCCTGCTCGCGATGTTCTACTTCGCGATGCCGCCCTGGACGGTGTCCGGCGGCGAGAACCACTTCCTGCTGCTGAACTACAACGCCATCGAGTCGTTCGCACTGCTGGCGATCATCTTCTGTCCGGGCGCCGGCCTGGTATCCGTACTGCGCGCGTTTCTTGCGCGCCGGAAGGCGGCGGAAGCCGACGGTGCCGTGGCGGCGCCGGATCGCCGCGAGCTGATTGCAGGTCTCGCCACCCTGCCCGCGGCCGCGCTCTTCGGCGGGGCGTTCCTCTCGAAGCACGGGGTCGACGGCGCGGCGCGGATCGTGCGCTGCGGTTCCAATGACGATGCCGAGGCTGTGACCAATGCCTCGTACCGCTTCAAGTACCAGGACATCGGCGACCTCAAGAAGAAGTTCGATCAGTACCTGAGGATCGGAGACTTCAAGATGAGCCGTATCACGCTGGGTGGCAACCTCATCGGCGGCTGGAGCCATTCGCGCGACCTTAGCTACGTCGGCATGCTGATGAAGGCGTACAACACGCCGCGCCGCATCTTCGACACGATGCACCTCGCCGAGTCCTGCGGCGTTAACACCATCTCCACCAATCCCTCGCTGATGAACTTTATCACGCGCTACTGGAATGAGGACGGCGGCACGATCAACTTCGTGTCCGACTGCGGCCACCCCGACGTCAACGGCGAGCTCGGCATCGTGGTGGGTGCGAAGAAGAGCGTGGACTGCGGGGCGAAGCTCATCTACATCCATGGCTTCGGAGCCGACCGCTGGGCGTGCGAGGGTGACTGGAAGACGATGGAGAAGGCGCTCAAGGAGATGCGCAAGCTGGGCGTGCCGGTTGGCATCGGCGCGCATGCGTTCGGAACGCTGAAGTTCTGCGTCGAGCACGACCTGATTCCGGACTTCTGGATGAAGACCTTCCATCCCGGCAACTACTGGAGCGCGCAGAAGACGCCCCAGGACGCCGGCGAGGGCGAGCCGGACGCAGGAAAGAAGGGCTGGCACGACAACAACTGGTGCCGCGACCCGAAGGCGCTGCCGGATTGGTTCGAGAATCGTCCGGAGCCCTGGATCGCCTTCAAGACCATGGCGGCGGGCGCGGTGCATCCGCGCGAGGCGATTCCCTTCGCCTTCAATGGCGGAGCCGATGCCGCGTGCATGGGCATGTTCGACTTCCAGGTTGTGGAGGACGTTAACCTTGCGAATGACGCGTTTGCAGCGGGCTTCGCGAAGCGCCGTCGCAAATGGTGCGAGTTCACTGGCCGGGCCGGCTGAGATCATAGGGGAAAAAGATGGCAGAAGAGGTAAAGGAAAAGCTCCTCGAGACGGAGGAGGTCAAACAGCGCATCGACGCGCTGCGCAGGAGCGTGGCCGAGATGGCAGACTACATCAAGATCGACGAGCGCAGGAAGACGCTTGCCGACCTCGAGGCGCGACAGGCGGAACCTGACTTCTGGGGCAACCAGGCAAAGGCCAAGGAGGTTATCGCCGCCACCAACGCGGAGCGTGCCTACGTGGCGCCGTTCGACGCGCTGTCGAAGACGGTCGAGGACGCGGCGGTGATGCTGGAACTGGCCGAGATGGAGGAGGGCGCCGAACAGCAGGCCGCGCTCAAGGACACGCTCGCCGAGTGCGCGAAGGCCGACGAGTTCTTCGCCAAGCTCAGGATGCAGTCCCTGCTCGGCGGCA
>JAZRXT010000069.1:0-10081 GCA_045600365.1 Kiritimatiellia bacterium
GCGCCTCGTACATCTGGAAGTGGCGCTCGCTGTTCGGGATCGCGAGCATCTTCAGAAGCTCGTCGAGCGTCCTCTCGTGGGAGTCCTTCGCGAAGCCGAGCCCGGCGCGGCCCTTCTCGAGCCCGCGGATCGCCTTCTGCAACGCCTCCTTGTAGGTCTTGCCGATGGACATCACCTCGCCCACGGCCTTCATCTGCGTGCCGAGACGGTCCTCCACCGCGCGGAACTTCTCGAACGCCCAGCGCGCGAACTTCAGCACCACGTAGTCGCCGCTCGGGGTGTACTTCTCGAGCGTTCCATCGCGCCAGTACGGCATCTCGTCGAGCGTCATGCCCGCAGCGAGCTTAGCCGAGACGAGCGCGATCGGGAAGCCGGTCGCCTTCGAGGCGAGCGCCGAGGAGCGGCTGGTGCGCGGATTGATCTCGATGATCACCACGCGCCCCGTCTTCGGATCGTGCGCCCACTGCACGTTGCAGCCGCCGATCACGCCCACGGTCTCGACGATCTTGAACGCGTCGCGCTTCAGCTTCTCCTCGAGTTCCTTCGAGATCGTGAGGAACGGCGCCGCGCAGAAGCTGTCGCCGGTGTGCACGCCCACCGCGTCGATGTTCTCGATGAAGCAGACGGAGATCATCTGGTTCTTCGCGTCGCGCACCACCTCGACCTCGAGCTCCTCCCAGTCCTTGATCGACTCCTCGATGAGACACTGGTGGGTGAGGGAGAGGTCGAGGCCGCGGCGGCAGATCGTGCGCAGCTCCTCGACATTGTAGCAGAACCCGCCGCCCGAGCCGCCCATCGTGTAGGCCGGGCGCACCACCACCGGGTAGCCAATCACGTCCTTGACCAGCTTCTCGGCCTCCTCGACGGTGTGGACGATGCCGCTCTTCGGCACCTCGATGCCGATCGACTGCATCGTCGCCTTGAACACCTCGCGGTCCTCGCCGCGCTCGATCGCATCCAGATCGACGCCGATGACCTTTACGCCGTACTTCTCGAGGATGCCCTTCTTCGCGAGGTCCATGGAAAGATTGAGGCCAGTCTGCCCACCCAGATTCGGGAGAATGGCATCCGGCCTCTCTTTGGCGATTATCTGCTCCAGACGTTCCGCGTTCAACGGCTCGATGTACGTCGCATCCGCCATCACGGGATCGGTCATGATGGTGGCGGGATTCGAGTTCACCAGAACGACCTTGTAGCCAAGGGAACGCAGCGCCTTGCACGCCTGGGTTCCGGAATAGTCAAACTCGCACGCCTGGCCAATTACAATCGGGCCGGAACCGATTATCAAAACCTTGTCGACATCATCACGTTTCATCGTTACCTCTTTTGTTCGAAATCGGACGTATATTATACCAAAAATCCACCATCCTATAAAGACAAAAATCTATCGACTTTATTCGTCTTCAAAGGAGAGACAGCACTTGAAGCGTCCACAGATGCCGTTCTGCGCCGCCACGCCACCCACAAGCCCCCTCACCCGGTCGGGAGCGATGCGCGCCGGGAAACGGCTCAACCAGCTAGCACAGCAGCAAGCCCGCCCGCATGGCCCCACCCCACCCAGCGCCGCCACCTCGTCTCGTGGACCTGTCTGCCACAGATTGACCCTGATGTCGTGGCGGCGGGCCAATGCGGACTTCGCCCGCTCAAGCACTGATTCGCCCACCTCAGACGCATGGCGCATGAAAATGCACTTTCCGCCTAGAGACAGCCGCGAATAGTAAACTTTGAATCCTGGAGCCGATGCCCGGACGTCGGCCACGAACTCATCGCGCAGCTTCTCCGCCAAGGACAGATTGGCCTTATTCGCCGCCTCGTCGTCATCGCTGCGCAAACGCAGCAGCTGGTAGCCGGGCACTCTGGGGCCATGCTCCTCGGGGTCGTATTGAACCGTCTTGCCGGCCACCCCCACATCCAGACCATACTGAAGCGAAACCGTCACCGGCGAACCCGGCGGCGGCGGCTCACACATGCAACGCAGCCGAAAGAGACCATTCTCGGGCATGGTCACCTCGGTAACCAGCACATCGGCAGGAGAGATCGCCGCACCAGATAAATCACTTGCTCGCATACACTGGAATTATACCACACCGATGATGCCGAATCAAGTGGAAACTAAGACATTTTAGTTTGCAAATGTAAACGCTTCGGTTCCTTGCGTTTACTCTTGCAAGTGGCAGTCGCCAGCATCTCGAAACTTAGACTTGAACATCGCACGAAAATGCGGTAAAATATTCAATTGCAAAAAAACAAGGAGCCTATAAATGAAACCGACACTTCTGGTTCTCGCCGCAGGCATGGGTTCACGCTATGGTGGACTCAAGCAGGTCGACCCCGTGGGGCCGTCAGGCGAGGCCATTCTCGACTATTCCGTCTTCGACGCCCACCGCGCCGGCTTCGGCAAGGTGGTGTTCATCATCCGCAAGGACATCGAGGACGCCTTCCGCGCCCAGGTTGGTTCGAAGTACGAAGGCCTGCTTCCGGTGGAATACGCCTTCCAGGACATCAATGATCTGCCCTCACCTTACACCGTCCCCGCCGACCGCGCCAAACCCTGGGGAACCGCCCACGCCATCCGCTCCGCCCGAAACATCGTGAAGGAGCCCTTCGCCGCCATCAATGCCGACGACTTCTATGGCCGTGACGCCTTCCATCGCCTCGGCGAGTTCCTCTCGCGCAAGGCCATGAACGAGACGCCGCCCGGATTCGCCATGGTCGGCTACCGCCTCGACCTCACCCTCTCGGACAATGGTTCCGTCGCCCGCGGCATCTGCGAAGTGGGCAATGACGGAAAGCTCGAGACCGTGGTGGAGCATCTCAAGCTCGTCCGGGCCCCGAATGGCGCCATGGACGAGGATCCGGCAGCGAAGACAAGGGAGTTCGCCGGCGACCGCCGCGTCTCGATGAACCTGTGGGGATTCACGCCCGCGCTCTTCGATGCGCTCGAAAGGCGCTTCCCCGCCTGGCTCAAGGCCAACTCATCCAATCCCAAGGCCGAATGGTTCATTCCCTTCGTGGTCGACGATCTCATCCACGAGGGCGCCGCCACCGTGGACGTGCTGCCAACCGACTCTCGCTGGTTCGGCATCACCTACCGCGAAGACAAGCCATTCGTGGTTGCCGAAATCCGCAAGCTGGTCGAAGCCGGCGAATACCCCGGCAACCTCTTCGCGAAGTGAGTTCCGCACGAACGCCCTGCACAGATTCGCCACCTGGTGCGCCGATCTAGTCTGGCCGCGTACCTGCGCCATAGCGGAATGCGGACGCGCCTGCGACCGTCCCGACCGCTATATCTGCTCGCGCTGCTTCGCCGCCCTGCCGTTTCTCGAGACTGGCGGTGCCTGCAGCGTATGCGGCGCGCCGGTACCCGCCAATTCGCCCCGGTTCGTCTGTGACGAGTGCATGCGCCACCCTCCCGCCTTCGAGTTCGCGCGCTCGGCCACGAGATTCATCGAGCCGATACGCCGAACCATGCTCGACTTCAAGTACAACCACGCCACCTGGCTGGCCCGGGACCTGGTGGATCTGCTCGAGGGCGTGGTGCGCGCACGTCTCGACGCCCCCGCCATCGATCTGGTGGTGCCGGTGCCGCTATATCCCAATCGCCTGCGCGAGCGCGGCTACAACCAAAGCGCCATTCTCGCCGAGGGGTTGGCCCTGCGTCTGGGGCGGCGCTTCGACGGCGACTCGGTCGTGCGCACACGCGACACCGAGCACCAGGCACGACTGAACGGAGATGAACGCCGCAACAACCTCAAGGACGCCTTTGCAGCAACGGACCCCAGCCACATCCGTGGACGCACCGTGCTGCTAGTAGACGACGTGATGACCACCGGTGCCACGCTGAACCACTGTGCCCTTGCCATCATATCCGCCGGTGCCGAACGGGTATGGTGCGCCACCGCCGCCAGAAGCACAATGAAGGGATGAAACTGTGAAATACATAATCTGGGACTGGAACGGCACCCTGCTGGACGACATCGACGCGGCCGTGAGCGCACTCAACCGAATTCTCGCCGAAAGAGGCATCGGACCGGTGAGCCGGGAGGTATATCGCTCGAGATTCCGCTTCCCGGTGCGCGACTACTACATCGAACTCGGCATCAACGTCAACCAGGGGTGGGACCGTCTCTGCACTGACTTCCACCGGTACTTCGAGGAATATACCGACCAGCACGTGCATCCCGACGCCGAAACCGCCCTCCGCAAGGCGCGTGACCACGGCGTTGGGCAATCCATCCTGAGCGCCCTCAAGCAGGATCTGCTGCTTAAGGACACCGCCCGCGAGGGCGTGGCCGGCTATTTCGACGAAATCTTCGGCACGGACAACCTTGAGGGTTCTTCGAAACTCTCCCGCGCCCACGAGCTGATGGAGAAACTCGACCTACGCGGCGCAGAGCTCTACCTGATCGGCGATACCACACACGATGCCGAGGTTGCCGCCGCAATCGGCGCGACGCCGATCCTCTTCGCCGCCGGCCACCAGCACCCTTCACGGCTACGGGCGGCGGGTTTCGATCCCGTTCCCTCGCTGACGGCGGCCGTGGAAAAATGCCTTACGGCCTGAAGCCGCGCTCTATTCTCCCGACGTCCTGCAAGCGTCCAGCGAGACGCGATGGACCTTGAGATCGTGTTCGTAGAGTCCGGGCGGATTTGGCCGCTCGCCGCGAAGAATCTCCGCCAGTTCCTTCAGCTGCCCGGCATAGCGGTCGTCTGGCGCCTTGAACGAGACATTGTTGATTCCAGCGCGATATCCGCCCTTCGCCTCCTTGAGGAATATCCTCACGTTCAGCGCGTCCACCCGCGAAAGGCCGTCGTCGGCGAGCCCGGTCGTGTGCTTCACCTTGCGGAAATCCTCGATGGGCTCGATCTCCAGCGTGCCATTGGTGCCGTCGATGCGAATGTGGCGGCAGGGCTGCGTGCCCTTGGCGCAGACGCGGAAGGTGGCGAGACACTTCTCCCATTCAACGATTGTCAGCGTGTGGGTGGGGGCGTCGTCGGGATGTCCGGGCGCCGCCTTTATGATGGAGTACGTTCGCAGTGGCATCACATCGTCGAAGATCGGCATCGCCCACTCGATCGCATGGCAGGTGAGCAGGTAGGCCGTTCCCCCCGGGTAGGCCGAGGCATACTCGGGATATTTCCCGCCACCGTAGGAATGGTTGAGATCGGCGTCAATGCCGAACACCTCGCCCAGCACGCCGTCGTGCGCCGTCTTGACCGCGAAGTTGATCGCCTCGTTGGCGCGGAACATGTAGCCGATCTGCAGCGGCAGATTCCGCCGCCGGCACACGTCGCTCATCGCCTTGAAGCCGGCGGCGTCAGTGCCCAGTGGCTTGTCCATGTGCATCGGATATCCGGCCTCGGCAAGCGGCAGCGACGTTTCCACCAGCTCCGAGTTCGAACACTCGACAACGATCACGTCGGGGCGAACGTTCTCGAACACCTCGCGCGGGCTGAAGCAGGTCAGTTCCTTCGCATAGCGCTTGACGTCCGGCTCGGTCATGCGCATCGCCTTCGAAGCGCTGTCGTCGACGTAGCCCACGACCTCGAAGTCGTCCTTGAGCTTCTTCATCGCGTCGAGCTTGCCGCGGGCGTGGTTGTGGACAACGCCCCACAGGACGGCGCGCAGACGCTTCGTTGACGGGCGCAGGAACACGGCGGGATCACGATCGAGCGCAATCACCTTAGCTGCGGACTCCTTTGTGAAATCATTGCAGACGAACGGCGTGTGTTTCGCGTCCGGCGCCTTCTCAGGCAGGGCCAGCGACACGCGCCTACCGCAAACCGCCTTGAACGCCCCTTCCAGTATTTTCACCGTGCCAGGTGCCGTCTCCGGATGGCAGTTGATGGCGAAGATGCGTCCGCGCCCGTAGGTGGCGAACACCGCCGCCGGCGTGCCACGCGCGGGACCAGTGTCATCCGCATGGGGATCGAGATCGTCCTCGAGCGTTGCCAGCGTCTCGCACTTCACGCCGGGCACGGCGGCAGCCGGTCTTAGAATGGGCCCCATGTGATAGCGGATGCGTACATCCCCCTCGGGGATGCCGAGCAGTTCAGCGGCACGGGCGTTGAAGCGGAACTTCGGATATCCGCCGCCGCGATGGCGCTCAAGCGTGCGCTGGTACGGCAGCAGCTTAATCCGGTTCAGTACGTTCTCATTCAGCAGCACCGCAATGCCGGCGCAGGTGCCAATGCATCCGCCACCGTCATGGATGAACGAGCGCATTTTCTCCATGCCCTCGTCGCCCATGTCGTTGGTAATGCCCAGACCGCCGCCACCTGGTACGACAATGGCGTCCATGCCACCTAGGACGCCAGCTCGCAGATCGGCGCCATCCACGACCTTCAGTTCGACATCCGGCGAATTCGCCAGCCGCCGCGCCCACTCGTGCGCGCCGAAGCCGGCCGTGCCGCGATTCTGCGCCGTCCTACCCGCGAACAGCGCCACCTTCAGCCGCCGCGCCGGAACCGTCGTCGACTCGCATCCAACTACGGCGACAATCGCGAATATAGCAGGAAGGACTAGAACACGCACCCACACTCTCATTCGTAACGACCTTTCTCGTAAGATGGGACACACCCGCTATTCCGCCCGCATCGGGCGAGTCATCAGATCGGAGATCGCGGAGCGCACGGGATAGCCGTCGAAGCAGACCCGCCAGACGCATTCTGCGATCGGCATCGCCACCTTGAGTTCCTGCGCCATTACATGGACGGTCTCGGTGTTCCACACGCCCTCGGCCACGGTCTGCATCGAATTCATGATCGAGGTGAGCGTCTCGCCGCGCCCCAGGCGCTCGCCCACGGCATGATTCCGGGAGTGGCGGGAAGTACAGGTGACGATCAGATCGCCTGTGCCGGAAAGTCCGGCCAGGGTCTCGGGACGTCCGCCCAGCGCGCAGGCGAAGCGCGTCACCTCGGCCAGCCCACGGGTGATGAGAGCCGCCCGCGTATTGTCGCCCAGGCCCAGGCCATCACTCGCCCCCACTGCCAGCGCCAGCACGTTCTTCACCGCTCCGCCCGCCTCAACGCCAACCACATCGTCGCTGGTGTAGACGCGGAAGGAAGGCCCGCTCCACGTCTTCTGCACCAGCTCGGCGCACTCGGCCATCTTCGAGGCCGCCGTCACCGCGGTTGGCATGCCCACCACCACCTCTTCCGCATGGGACGGACCCGAAAGCGCAACCACCCGCTCGGTGCCGAGCGAATCCGCCACCACTTCGGTCATACGACGATGGGTGCGGGGGCAGAACCCCTTCACCAGCGACACCACAGTTGCGTCTTCCGGCATGTACTGCGCGAAGCAGCGGCAAACATCCTCAAGATGGCGCGAAGGAACCGCCAGCACCACAATGTCGGCATCGGCCATCGCCACGGCTCGCTCGCTGGTCCAGCGGATGGAGGCGGGCAGTTCGGTGCCCGGCAGGTACCGGGAATTGACGCGGGTGGTGCGGATGCTCTCCACGTGCTCGCTGTCGCGCCCCCAGACGGTGACGCGGTGTCCGTTCGCGGCCAGCAGGGCCGCATTGGCCGTACCCCATCCGCCTGTACCAATAATGGAAATGTTCATGCGGGAACTCCTTTAGACAATCCTGATTCTTCTGCCCCTGAAGTTGAAGTTGGCCCCCACCACGTACTGCATCGCGGTGGGCGAGAATCGTTCCTCCATCTCCACGTGGGCGTGCCCGGCGAGCACACACTTCAGCAGTGGCTCCTGGCGCAGATAGGCAATGAAATCGCGCGTGACCGGATCCTCGTGCTGGAGACGACGCTCGTACTCGACGATCAGCGCCTGCCGCTCTCCGTACTTTATCCCGGATCCGAAAAGCCGCCGGCCAAAGGCGCCAAGCTGTCGCCATCGTTCAGACGTGTAGTAAGGAACGTGCTTGCAGAGCACAATGGGCAGTCCGCGCGCCGCCTCCTGGCGGAACTTGCGCACCTGGTCGGCCGTGACCGTGGCGAAGGCGTCGTCGAGCATTACCAGGTTGACTCCGTTCACTATCTGCGAACTGAAGCCGAGTGCATGGGGGAATGCGCGCCTCAGCCGCTCGACATACACGCCACGCTGGGCGAAAGTGCTGTCGCCAAAGCCGTACTCATGGTTGCCAGGGCATTCCAGAAAACGTTCACGACCGCCAAACCACTTCCGCACCAGCTCGAGGTTCCCCTTCGAGACAAAATCCACAATGTCGCCAGTGTGCACCACGAAGTCGGCATTCCCCGCCGCCCAGGCAAAGGCAGCGCGCAGGGCGTCCTCCTGACAGCCACCGAAGGCCGACACACGCGATCTGGACAGCGCCTGCAGGCGCTCGTCGTCGGAAGGCAGCGCGCAGGTTAGATGGGTGTCGGAAATGTGAAGCAGACTGAATGGCTTCGAGGCCCCGGCCGTCACCATCGCCTCCGAGACCGTGAACGGTTCGGCAACTTCCACCCCGGCGGACAGTCGGGACAGCGCGGCCGCGCACGAGGCAGCGGAAAGGATGAAACCACGACGGCTACACCCTGCCATTACGATCTCCCCGCCTGCAGGAGGCGCCCGGCGCCACGCGGCGTGAACATCCGCGGACGATACGACAGCACCCCATTAACGAACACCGCCTCCATCCCCTCGCAGAACGAATGCGGCTCCACGTACGTTCCCCTCTCGCGGAAGGACTCCTCGCGCCATACCGCGATATCGGCGAACATGCCGGACGCAATGACGCCGCGCCCCTTCAGTCCGAATCGGGCGGCGGGAACCGAAGTCATTCTCGCCACTGCCTCCGCCGTGGAGCATATCCGGGCATGACCATCAAGGCGACCCGTCAGCAGACGGAAGAAGCGCGGCATCGTACCGTACGCGCGCGGATGGGGATGGTCGGCACCAAGCTGTCCGATGGGCGAACGCAGCGAGGCGTCGCTACCTGGCACTATCCAGGGGCGTTCACAGATGAGCTGGAGATTTTCCTCGCTCATGCCGAAGAAGAAGGCGCCGGTGCGGCAGGCGTCGAGCCGCAGCACCTCCACCACCAGCTGACCAGGCGTGATTCCGCTCTCGCGCGCGACATCGGCCACGGTGCGTCCGCACATGGCGCGGGTACGGTCGGTCCAGGCACCGCCGAACATGACCCCGTTCCAATCGCGATCCGAGGCATCAAGCTCCGCCGCCACACGGTCACGGACGGCACTGTCGGCCAGGCGCACATTCTCCGCCGCAATACCACCCTCACCCGCCCAGTCGGGCAGTACCACGTCGAGATCGGTGCCAGCGGCGCAGTATGGGTAGCGGTCGGAACCAAGCAGTTCGCCACGCTCCACCGCAGTCTCGATCTTCTCCAGCACCGCACCGATTTTTCCCCAATTGCGCCGTCCGCTGGTCTTGAGATGGGAAATCTCAGCCCTTATGCCGGTGTGGCGCACGAGCTCCAGCACCTCGTCAATCGCCTCGAGGATAGCATCGCCCTCCGATCGCATGTGGGTGGAATAGAACGCCCCATGCGCGGCGGCAACCTTCGCAAGCGCCACCACCTCGGGTGGATCGGAATATTTCCCGGGCTGGTAGATAAGCCCGGTGGAGAACCCGCTGGCCCCGTCGTCAAGTTCCCTCGCCAGCAGATCGCCCATATTCCGCAACTTCTCGGGCGTGGCGCGCACCGGATCATATCCGATCACCGAGCTGCGCAACGTATTGTGCCCGACGAACTGAACGGTGTTGATGGCGGGCCTAACCGCGTCCAGAAGCGCCCGATAGTCGGCAAGCGAGCGCCAGGTGGGCCCGACCGCCGTCGCAACGGCGACGCGATCAGACTCAAGCCGTGGATAGATCATGGACGCCCAGTCGGACGAAAGCCGCGCGGCGCCGTATCTCGGCACCGCACTGCCGCCGCACTGCCCGTTCACCTCGGTGGTGATGCCCTGCGACAGCTTGGACGGGGCGGACGGCTCCAGCAGCAGGTAGGAGTCGGAGTGCGAATGAGAGTCGATAAATCCCGGCGTCACCAGGCATCCGGATGCATCAAAGACGTTCTCGGGGGCGAATTGGTCGCGCGGCACGCCTGCTGCACCGCCATCGCGCCTCACCACATCGGAAATCCGGACGCCG